>NZ_JBEXPR010000022.1:48696-161921 GCF_040612135.1 Streptomyces sp. NPDC006458
GGCGCCGCCGTCCGTACATGTCCCCGTGCCCGCGACCGGGCGGTGACGCGGGAAGTCCGCCGCCGGCTGAACACAACGGCGCCGCCGTCCGTACATGGCGCGGGGAAGTCCGCCGCCGACTGAACACAACGGCGCCGCCGTCCGTACATGTCCCCGTGCCCGCGACCGGGCGGTGACGCGGGAAGTCCGCCGCCGGCTGAACACAACGGCGCCGCCGTCCGTACACGTCCCCGTGCGCACACGGCATGTCCTCCTGCTCGTCCCCCTCCTGCTGGCCCTCCTGTTCGCCCCGGCCGACCCCGCCGCGGCCCACGCGGCGCTCCGCACCACCACCCCCGCGGACGGCGCGGTCCTCGACACCGCCCCCCGTCACCTCACCCTGACCTTCACCGAGCCGGTCGCCCTGCTCGACGGCTCGGTCCGGGTGCTGGACCCCGGCAACCACCGCGTGAAGACGCCGGAGCCGGCCCACGGCCCGGACGGCGACAGGACCGTCCGGCTCGCCCTGCCCGAGGACCTGGGCAGAGGCACCTTCACCGTGGCCTGGCGCGTCGTCTCCGCGGACAGCCACCCCGTCTCCGGCGCGTTCACCTTCTCCGTGGGCGAACCCACCCCCACCACGGCCGCCCTCGACCCCACCCCGCCCGAACACCCCGCCACCACGGCCCTGCACAACGCGGCCCGCTACCTCGCGTACCTCGCCGCCGCCCTGCTGCTGGGGACCGCCGTCTTCACCGCCGTCTGCCGGCCGGCCGACCCGGGCCGGCTGCGCCCCCTGCTCCGCACGGGCTGGTGGGCCCTGCTGGCGGCCACCGTCGCCCTGCTGGTCCTGCGCGCCCCGTACGAGGCGGGCACCGCCCCCTGGACCGCCCTCGACCCCGACGCGCTGAACCGCACGCTCACTGGCCGTCCGGGCCTCGCCCTGCTGGCCCGGCTGGCCCTGCTGGCGGCCACGGCCCTGTACCTGAGGAAGCCGTCCGCCCGCCGCACCCCGGCCGCGCACGCCGTGGGTGCCGCCCTGGCCACGGGCCTCGCCCTGACCTGGGCGGCGGCCGAGCACGCCTCCGCCGGAATCCAGGTCCCCGCGGCGATGACCTCCTCGGTGCTGCATCTGCTGGCCATGTCCGTCTGGCTCGGCGGCCTCGCGGCCCTGCTGCGCAGCACCCCCTCCGCCGAGACGACCACCCGCTTCTCCCGGCTGGCCCTCACCTGCGTGAGCGTCCTCGTGGTCACCGGCGTCTACCAGTCCTGGCGCGGCCTCGGCTCCTTCGACGCCCTCACCGGCACCTCGTACGGCCGCCTCCTGCTCACCAAGCTGGGCGTGGTCGCCGTCCTGCTCACGGCGGCGGCGTTCTCCCGGCGGTGGACGGCCCGCCTGGGCAGGACCACGACGGCCACGGTGGCGGCGACGGCGACGGCGTCCGAGCCGGCCGTACACGCCCGCACACCCCAGCCGGTCGGCGGCCCGGCGGCATCCGCCCCGGAGCCACCCGCCCCGGAACCACCCGCCCCGGAGCCACCCGCCCCGGAGCCACCCGCCCCGGAACCACCGGCCTCGGAACCACCGGCGTCGGCCCAGGAACCCCCCGCCCCCGCCCCCGACCCGGCCGCTCTCCGCCGCTCCGTCCTCGTCGAGGCCACCCTCGCCGTGCTGGTCCTGGTCGTCACCACCGTGCTCACCAGCACCCTGCCCGGCCGGGCCGCCGCCGAGGCCGCCACGCCCGCGCGGCAGGAGCCGGTCACCTCCACCGCCACCGTCCCCTTCGACGTCGGCACCCCCGCCGGCCGTGGCAGGGTCCAGGTCTCCCTGGACCCGGCGAGAGCCGGCGCGAACTCCGTCCAGGCCGTGGTCTTCGGACCGGACGGCGGCTTCGCCACCGTCCCCGAGCTGCGGATCTCCTTCACCCTGCCCGCCCAGGACCTCGGCCCGATCGACGCGCGGCTGACCGACCGCGGCGGCTACTGGGCCACCGACGACGTCACTCTGCCCCTCGCCGGCACCTGGACGATGAAGGTCACCGTCCGGGTCTCCGAAGTGGACCAGGTGACCGAGCGCACGCGGGTCCGCATCGGACGCTGACGGGGTCAGCCGAACGGTTGACCCCCACGGGCCGGACCAGGGGAACAATGGAGGTGTTTGCCCAGTTCAGCGCAGTCCGGGAAGGCCAGATATGACTCCAGGGGAGCAACGGGACGACACCCGCGCCCTCGCGGTCGTGTGTGCCTCGTGCCTGCCACGGCCCGGCCTTCGCGGGCCGGCCGCCGGCTCTGCGTCGGCTGTCCGTTGCCCGGCCTGTCGTCGGCCTCGCCTTGCTTCGATCCTCGGCCCGCGGCGGGCTCGTACCGGTCGGCGGAGAGGCTGCGCGCGAGGCACGGAAGGGATGACGAAGGGGTCGTCCGTTCGGATGACGGGCGGCGGTCCGACCTGCACAGACCCCAAGGTCAGAGGGGAGGGGAGGCGCCTCCCCCCTTGCGGAGGGATCCCAGCCTCTGCTCACGCCCTGCGCCAAGCGCTGGGCCGAGGAAGAGCAGCGCGGGTACGGGCCGGCCACGCGGTAGCGGCGTTCCTTGGAGGGCCGCAGTGAGAGCGGCAGTTCGGCGGCCACGACTCGTTTTCCTGGAAACCGAGACGGACAACGTCGAAGGGCCCCATCGCGAACGGTGGGGCCCTTCGACGTATTGCCCGGTGAGAGCAATGGCGGAGGTTACGAGATTCGAACTCGTGAGGGGTTGCCCCCCCAACACGCTTTCCAACTGTCCGCATGGCTGTTCCGGGCCGTCCGTGGACGTTCGCGTGGCCGGTCAGGCGGCTCGCTCGAACGGGTGTGAACCATGGTGTACGTCCACGCGCTGGACAAAGACCAGGACAACGGCCCGACCGGTCCGGTCAGAACTCCAGCACCTCGCGGTCGAGCGGATACCGCGCCCGGTGAGGGCCCTCGTACGGCGAGGGCGTGATCGGCAGCACGCCGGTCGGCTGCAGGCCCAGGTTGTCGTCCCAGATCCGGGGCTCGACCTGTCCGAGGACCCGGAACTGCCGGAAGGTGAACGGCGGGCTGTCGGTAGGGAAGAACTCGGCTGTGGTCATCACCTGGAAGTGCAGGTGCGGCGTGGTGGAGTTACCGCTGTTGCCGATCAGCCCGAGGACCTGGCCGGATCGGACGCGCTCGCCCTCCCGGACGTTGAGCGAGCCGGGTTCCAGGTGGGCGTAGAGCAGATAGCGGCCCGGTGCGACTTCCAGGGTGACGTGGTTGCCGACAGTGTCCTCGATCGGCGGGACGGGCGGTGTGACGGGCGGCGGGTTGTCCGGGACGCCGTCCTGGACCTCCACCACTCTGCCGCCGGCCGCGGCCACGACCGGCTGACGGTAGCTCAGGTAGCTGGTCAGCTGTGTGGGGTCGCCTTCCCAGGTCTGCCCTTGCTCGCCGACCCGGTACCAGTCGATCGCGAAGCGCTGTGGCACATAGAAGCGACCGTTGATCGGGCCGAGGCCGCGCCGGTGGTGGGTGTTGCCGCAGCACGACTCGCTGGCATACCAGGCGCCGGGGCGGACCGGCGGGCTCAGGTTCAGCGGCGCGATGCCGGAGGTCGGGGTGGCCTGCACCGTCTCCTCGAAAGCGGAGGGGCCTGAGGCGGTCAGGACGGCACCCGAGAGATGGTGTTCGAGGACCTTGGGCACGCGCTGACCGCGGTCGAGGGTCAGGTCGAGCCAGATGATCCACGTCTGGGAGCCCTGGATGACGGTCGGCGTCGGCGGCGGGGGCGGCGGGGTGTGCCCGTCCGCACCCGGCAGGGGGTCGCCCACCGGATTGGCGGCCTCGGCCAGCGCCTGCCCGCTGAGCGAGCCGACGACCCGGTGCGTGCGGGCGTCTTGGACGTCGACACGGTCGAGCCGCAACGGCGTGCTGCTGGGCAGTGAGCTCGTGGTGAGCAGTTCGTACGAGAGGTGCGTCTTGCCGTCCGTGGCGACGAACGGCGTCGGTTCGGTCATCACTGCCGCCGTCAACGGCGTGAACTGTGCGCCGGGCGCCGGAAGGGCCGCACCGGTTCCGTAACCGGTTCCCGCTGAGACCACCAGCATGCCGGCCGCGAGCACGGCAGCGGCGAGCCCGCGAAGTAGCGGGCTGCGGCCAGTGCGGTTGCGAGGGTCGCGCTCTGCCATTGCGCTCTTTCATTCGTCGGACCCGGGGCCGTGAGGGACGCCGGCACGCCCCGCGCAGAGGCGCAGGCCCATGTAATCCGGCGGCGCGCCGCTCCGGGCGGAGGGCGCCGGAGGCAGATGCCGAACTACACCCGTCCAGCCGCATCGGCCACCGAGTCCCCGCCTCAGGCAGTTTCGGGGCGCTGCACGTATGGACAACGAGGTCCGAGAACGCCGAAGGGCCCCATCGCGAACGATGGGACCCTTCGACGTATTGCCCGGTGAGAGCAATGGCGGAGGATACGAGATTCGAACTCGTGAGGGGTTGCCCCCAACACGCTTTCCAAGCGTGCGCCCTAGGCCTCTAGGCGAATCCTCCGCTGGGAACATTACATGACCGAGAGGCGTGCTCGCGAACTCGTTCCCGCTGGCCGGGATCGGGTACTGTGGGCGCAGCCCCTCACGCGGCGCTATCTGACTGAACTCCCCCAGGGCCGGAAGGCAGCAAGGGTAGGTCGGCTCTGGCGGGTGCGTGGGGGGCGTCTGCGTTCCCGGGTTCCGGCCGGCTTCCGGGCGCTCTGTCCGGCCCCGACGGGCGGTCCGCTTTGTCAGTGGGCGCCTATAACCTCGTAGACGTGTCGTCTCTCGCGCTGTACCGCCGCTATCGCCCGGAGTCGTTCGCCGAGGTCATCGGGCAGGAGCATGTCACCGACCCGTTGCAGCAGGCGCTGCGGAACAACCGGGTCAATCACGCGTACCTGTTCAGCGGTCCGCGCGGCTGCGGCAAGACGACCAGTGCGCGCATCCTCGCCCGCTGCCTGAACTGCGAGCAGGGTCCCACACCGACGCCCTGCGGCGAGTGCCACTCCTGCCGGGACCTCGCGCGCAACGGCCCCGGCTCGATCGACGTCATCGAGATCGACGCAGCCTCCCACGGTGGCGTGGACGACGCCCGTGACCTGCGGGAAAAGGCCTTCTTCGGGCCCGCCCGCAGCCGCTACAAGATCTACATCATCGACGAGGCCCACATGGTCACGTCGGCCGGTTTCAACGCGCTTCTGAAGGTCGTCGAGGAGCCCCCGGAGCATCTCAAGTTCATCTTCGCCACGACCGAGCCCGAGAAGGTCATCGGCACCATCCGCTCGCGGACCCACCACTACCCCTTCCGGCTCGTGCCGCCGGGCACCCTGCGGGAGTACCTCGGCGAGGTGTGCCAGAAGGAGGACAGCCCCGTCGAGGACGGGGTGCTCCCGCTCGTCGTGCGCGCCGGCGCCGGTTCCGTGCGTGACTCGATGTCCGTCATGGACCAGCTCCTCGCGGGCGCGGGGGAGCAGGGCGTGACGTACGCCATGGCCACCTCTCTCCTCGGGTACACCGACGGCTCCCTCCTCGACTCCGTCGTGGAGGCCTTCGCCACGGGGGACGGCGCCGTCGCCTTCGAGGTCGTCGACCGTGTCATCGAGGGCGGCAACGACCCCCGTCGCTTCGTCGCCGACCTGCTGGAGCGGCTGCGCGACCTCGTCATCCTCGCGGCCGTTCCCGACGCCGCCGACAAGGGGCTCATCGACGCCCCCGCCGATGTCATCGAGCGCATGCTGGCCCAGGCCGCCACCTTCGGCGCTGCCGAGCTCAGCCGCGCCGCCGACCTGGTCAACGAGGGCCTGACCGAGATGCGCGGCGCCACCTCGCCGCGCCTCCAGCTGGAGCTCATCTGCGCGCGCGTGATGCTCCCCGCCGCCTACGGCGACGAGCGTTCCGTCATGGCCCGCCTCGACCGCATCGAGCGCGGCGTCAGCTTCTCGGCGGCCGCTCCCGCGGGGATGCCCGCGATGGGGTACGCCCCCGGACCTGGGGCGCACGGTTTCGAGGCCGCGCAGGGCGCCCCCGCCCCCGCCGCCGTCCCGCCCGGCGGCGGAGCCGCCGCTGCTCGCGCGGCCGTCCGCGGAGGCGGTCCGGGCGCCCCGGCCCCGACAGCCCCCACGGCCCCGACAGCCCCCACGGCCCCGGCAGCCCCCACGGCCCCCGCCGCTCCCGCTCCCACGACTCCCGCCCCCACCCCCGCTCCCACACCGGCCGCCGCCGAGTACGGCGGTCCCGGCGCGGGCCGACCCGCGCCCGCCGCCCCGCCGGCCCCGCCCGCCCCCGAGCAGCAGCCCCAGCCCGCCCCGGCCGCCGCCCCCGGGGCCTGGCCCACGGCCGCGCCCGCGGGCGGTGGCCGCCGCCCGGGTGGCTGGCCCACCGCTGCCGCCCCCGGCGCCCCCCGACCCGCCGCGACAACCCAGCCCGAGGCCCCCGCACCCTCGGCCCCCGCCCAGGCCGCCCCTGCCCAGCCCGCCACGGCACCCGGGTACGCGCCCGCCCCCGGCGGCCTCGACCCGCGCGCGCTGTGGCCGAACATCCTGGAGGCGGTGAAGAACCGCCGCCGCTTCACCTGGATCCTGCTGAGCCAGAACGCGCAGGTCGCGGGCTTCGACGGCACCACCCTCCAGCTCGCCTTCGCCAGCGGCGGCGCCCGCGACAACTTCACGAGCAGCGGCAGCGAGGACGTACTGCGCCAGGCGCTGGCCGAGCAGTTCAACGTCCAGTGGAAGGTGGAGGCGCTCGTCGACCCCTCCGGCGGCGGCTCCGCGCCCGCGCAGACGGGCGGCTTCTCGGGCCACAGCGCCCCCGCCACCGGCGGATACGGCGGCGGCCCCGCCGTGCAGCAGCCCGCGCCCTCCCGGCCCGCGGCCCGGCCGATGCCCTCACCGGCCCCTGCCCAGGCCGCTCCCGTCCCCGTCGCCCCGCCCCCGCCCGCCGCGGAACCCGCACCCGCCCACGTGGCCCCCGAGGACGACACCCCCGAGGACGACGACCCCGACCTCGACGAATCGGCCCTCTCCGGCCAGGAGCTGATCGTGCGCGAGCTGGGCGCGACGGTGATGGAGGAGTTCCAGAACGAGCAGTAGGACGGGGCCCGTCCCCGGCCCGGCGGACCGCGCGGCGGGGGTGCCGTCGGCCCCTTTTCGGAGGAACCCACAACCGCCCCGCACCCGCCCCCTCGGCAGCCCGCACAAAAGCGCAACCCCACCTCCGGTTAGGCTGACCCCCGTGAAGGTCCTCGTCATCGGCAGCGGCGCCCGCGAACACGCCCTGTGCCGCTCTCTGTCCCTCGACCCCGCCGTCACGGCGCTGCACTGCGCCCCCGGCAACGCCGGCATCGCCGGGGTCGCCGAGCTGCACCAGGTCGACGCCCTGGACGGCACGGCCGTCGCCGCGCTGGCCACCGAGCTCGGCGCCGAACTTGTCGTGGTCGGCCCGGAGGCGCCCCTGGTCGCAGGTGTCGCCGACGCCGTGCGCGAGGCGGGCATCCCGGTCTTCGGCCCCTCCAAGGAGGCCGCTCAGCTGGAGGGCTCCAAGGCGTTCGCCAAGGACGTCATGGCCGGGGCGGGCGTTCCCACGGCCCGGTCGTACGTCTGCACGACCGCGGAGGAGGTCGAGGAAGCCCTCGACGCCTTCGGCGCTCCCTACGTCGTGAAGGACGACGGCCTCGCCGCCGGCAAGGGCGTCGTCGTCACCTCCGACCTCGACGAGGCCAGGGCGCACGCGGCCGGCTGCCTGGGTGCACCTCCCGCGAAGCGGGGGCGCGTGGTGATCGAGGAGTTCCTGGACGGCCCCGAGGTCTCCCTCTTCGCCATCACCGACGGCGAGACGGTCGTCCCCCTCCAGCCCGCGCAGGACTTCAAGCGCGCCCTCGACAACGACGAGGGCCCCAACACCGGCGGCATGGGCGCCTACTCCCCGCTGCCGTGGGCGGACCCGAAGCTGGTCGAGGAGGTGCTGGAGACGGTTCTCCAGCCGACCGTCGACGAGCTGCGCCGCCGCGGCACGCCGTTCTCCGGCCTGCTGTACGCCGGTCTGGCGATCACCTCGCGCGGTGTGCGGGTCATCGAGTTCAACGCCCGGTTCGGCGACCCCGAGACCCAGGTCGTGCTGGCCCGTCTGAAGACGCCGCTGGCCGGTGTTCTGCTGGCCGCGGCCAACGGCACCCTGGACAACCTGGCGCCCCTGCGCTGGAGCGAGGACGCGGCCGTCACGGTCGTCGTCGCCTCGCACAACTACCCCGGCACCCCGCGCACCGGTGACCCCATCACCGGTCTGGACGAGGTCGCCGCCCAGGACGCCCCGCACGCCTACGTGCTGCACGCCGGTACCCGCCATGACGGCGACGCCGTCGTCAGCGCGGGCGGCCGGGTCCTGTCGGTCACCGCCACCGGTACGGACCTCACCGAGGCCCGCGAGCGCGCCTACCGGGCCGTCGCCCGCATCGTCCTCGACGGCTCCCAGCACCGCACGGACATCGCGGCGAAGGCCGCGGGGGCGTGAACAAGACGTCCTTCCCGCACCGATGAACCCTCCAGGCCCCGGATCCGTCTCAGGAACCGGGGCCTGATCCTTGCCCTCCGTCATCCACCTTTCCCCAAAGCCATTCCATCGAGTGACCGATCCCCTAACTGCCTGACCGGGGGCCCGGAGCCCAACTAGGGTGCGGCGCAAGCATTCCGGCACTTGGCCCATCGGCATTGCGATGTCAGTGGCGGGTGCCACAGTGGGGGAGTGAGCAACGCCAGGAAAGCACCAGCGCGGCAGCGAGGGGGTGTGGTCCGGTCGTGACGGGCATGGGTGTGGAGGCAGGTGCGCAGGCCGCTCGGGCGCGAGCCCTGGCCGTGCTGCGTGTGCGCGGCAGGGCGCTGGCGGTGGCCCTGCTGCCCGCCGCGGCCGCGGTGATCCTGCTGGCCGGCGGTGCCACGGACCATTTCGTGGGGTCCGTCTGGGACACCGCCCGCTGGGCGGTCGCGATCGTCGCGGCGATCGTGCTGCTCGTGGCCGGGGCCATCGCCCTGGTCGTCGCCCGCGCCCGGCCCGCCCTCAGCCCGACGGTCGCGGTCGCCGAGAACACGGCGCCCGATCTGTACCGCCTGGTCCGCGACCTGGCCGACCGCCTCGACGTCCCCGCGCCCTCGGCGATAGCGCTGACCCCGGACTGCGACAGCTGGCTGGAGGACCGCACCCACCCGGCGCACGGCCCGCCCGCGCCGACCGGCGGCCGCGACGAGATAGCGGGCCGCCCCGCGCGCCGTGCCCCCGCCGCGCCCGTCCTGGTCATCGGCTCCCCGTTCCTGTGGTGGATGCGCGTCGGTGAACTGCGCGCCGTCCTCGCCCCGGTCGTCGCCGGTACGGGACCGTCGGCGCACCCCGACATAGCCGCCGCCCGGCGCTTCGTCCGGGGCCTGGACGCCGCCGTGGCGGTCGCCGCGACCCCGGCCCGCGGCCCCGTCACGCGCGTCCCGCGGGCGGCGGTCGGCTGGGTGGCCCGGCTGATGCTGCGCGGCTGTCGGCAGCACGCGGTGGAGATGGAGCGTGCCGTCGCTGCCGCCGCGGCGGAGCGTGCACAGGCTGTGGACTACGGCCTCAGGATCGTCGCCCAGGAGCAGGTCGGGCTGGCGTACGCGGGCTGGGACCGGCTGCTGACCCGGGTCGCGCTGCCCGCCTGGCGCATGGGCCGCTGGCCCTCCCGTCTGGACGCGGGCGTGGTGGCCGCCCTCACCGAACTCTCCCGCCGCGACCGCCTGGCCGAAGGCTTCGCCTCCCGCCTGGGCGAACGCCCCGCCTGCGATCTGCTGGAGGAACCCGGGCTGGTCGACGAGGCCGCCTCCCTGCTCGCCGCCCGCCTCTTCCACGGCGGCCCCGCCGAGCCGGGCCCCGCCTGGTCCCCCGTCGAGTGGCAGGACTATCCGGACGAGGTCGTGGACCGCAAATGGCGCACCGACGCCGCCCGCCTCCACCGCGTCCTGGACACCCTCGGCGTCCGCCACACCGACCCGCACGCGCAGGGCTGGACCCTGGCCCGGGTCCTGGACCACCTGACAACCGCGGAAGCGAGCGGCGGCGAAGCCGAGGGCACCCCCGACCCGTCGTGGGCCGCAGACGACGAGCACCCCCCTCAGGGGTCACCCGCACCCGACGACGAGACCCGCACGCGCGCAGCGGACGGGTACGAACGGGCCGAAGCCGAAGCCGAAGCCGAAGCCGACCGGCCGCCGCGCAACAACCCCCGCTGCACAATCCTCGCGGACGGCATCACCATCGAGCTCGCCCGCGAGGAGGCCGAGGCCCACCCCTCGACGGGCGCCTCCGCCCTGGGCAGGTCCAGCGACGCGGCCCTGTGGGACGACACCCTCCCGCTCTTCCCGCTCCAGCCGCCCCGCACCCCGAGAGAACTCCTCGCCGACCACATCACGGCCATGGTCTGCTGCGCCGCGATGGACACCGCCGGCGCCACCCCGGGCCTGGACTGGCTGGACGGCCCCTCTCTCCTGGTCGACGGCGAACGCGCGTCCGACCTGGCCCCGAAGGTGCTCACCCTCCTGGAGGACGGCGACCCGGCGCCCCTGCGCACCTGGCTGACCGAGGTGGGCATACGCCCGGAGAAGCCGGTACGCCTCGTCTGACCGCCCCGGTCCCGAGCCCCGCTCCCGGGCTCTGCCCATCCCGGTCCTGAGTCCTGCCCGCCCGGGCTCTGCCCACCCCGGTCCCGAGGCCCCGCCCCGGGCTCCGCCCGCCCCCGCCCCGTCCGGAGCGTGTACTTCCACTTTTGGCCAATCGGAGACGAACAGTGACGGGATCGGTGCGCAATGTGATGTGCTGGGGTGCGTCGCGCACATGGCAAGCGCACGCGACATAGGCCGGCGCGCCGCACGAGGAACCACCCACCGCACCCGCACACGTCCGCCGCACGACACCTCGAACAGCAACCGACGTGCCGACACACACGGGGTCCGAGGGAGGGGAGCCACATGGGATCGGAGCACATCCGCCGCTGGGAGTCGGGAGCACTCGCCCACGCCGTGACGGACCCTTTCGGTCAGGGCCCGGTCCCCTGGCTGCGCGGCAGCGAGACCTACTTCGACGACACCGGCCAGGTCGTCCCCTGGTACGTGGACGCCGCCCCCGGCCACACCGCCCGCGAGGGCACCCCCCGCGTCCCGGCCCCGCGCGACAGCCCCGGCCCGCCCGGCGCGCCCCGCTCCGCCGACGACGTCCGCCGCCAGATCAAGGGCTTCACCTCCACCGGAGCGGTCGCCCCCGGCGAGGCCCTCGACTTCCACATCACCGTCGACCCGCCCCAGGAGTTCGGCGTCGACGTCTACCGCATCGGCCACTACGGCGGCGACGGCGCGGCCAAGATCACCACCAGCCCGCGCCTGTCCGGCATCGTCCAGCCCCCGCCGCTGACCGCCGACCGCACGGTCTCCTGCCACCACTGGTGGCTGTCCTGGCGCCTCCAGGTCCCCTCGCACTGGAGCAACGGCGCCTATGTCGCGGTCCTGACCACCGCCGACGGCTACCGCTCCCACATCCCCTTCACCGTCCGCGACAGCCACCCGGCCGACCTGCTGCTGGTCCTGCCCGACATCACCTGGCAGGCGTACAACCTCTACCCGGAGGACGGCCGCACCGGCGCCAGCCTCTACCACGCCTGGGACGAGGAAGGCCGGCTGCTCGGCGAGTCCGACGCCGCCACGACCGTCTCCTTCGACCGCCCCTACGCGGGCGCGGGCCTGCCCCTGCACGTCGGCCACGCCTACGATTTCATCCGCTGGGCCGAGCGCTACGGCTATGACCTCGCCTACGCCGACGCCCGTGACCTGCACGCCGGCCGCGTCGACCCCACCCGCTACCGGGGCCTGGTCTTCCCCGGCCACGACGAGTACTGGTCGATCCCGATGCGCCGCACGGTCGAACTGGCCCGCGACACCGGCACCTCACTGGTCTTCCTGTCCGCCAACACCATGTACTGGCAGGTCGAACTGGGGCCCTCCCCGTCCGGTGTCCCCGACCGCCTGCTCACCTGCCGCAAGCGCAAGGGGCCGGGCAAGCCCTGGCTGTGGCGGGAAATCGACCGTCCCGAGCAGCAGGTGACGGGCATCCAGTACGCCGGCCGCGTCCCCGAACCGCACCCGATGATCGTCCGCAACGCCGGTCACTGGCTGTGGGAGGCCACCGGCGCGCACGAGGGCGACACGATCGAAGGCCTGGTCGCGGGCGAGGCCGACCGCTACTTCCCGCGCGCCCCGCTGCCCGAGCACGACGAACGGGTCCTGCTCGCCCACTCCCCGTACGCCGACGGCGAGGGCGTCCGCCGCCACCAGGAGACGAGCCTGTACCGGGCGCCCTCGGGAGCCTGGGTGTTCGCGTCCGGAACGTTCGCCTGGTGCCCGTCCCTGGACCGTCCCGGCCACGTCGACACCCGAGTGCAGCGCGCCACCGCCAACCTCCTGGACCGCATCTGCAAACGCGACTGACCGGAACCCGGACAGGCGGCCGGCCCGAACCCGCACACCCGACCGGCCGGACCGCTGCGCCCCGACCCCGTGTCCACGGCCCGCCTCCCGATACGGGAGAATCGAGCCACTAGACAAAACCACGGGGAGGAACCGTGTCCGGATTCGTCGAAAAGCCCGAGCCGATCCAGGTGCCCGGCCTGGTGCATCTGCACACCGGCAAGGTGCGCGACCTGTACCGGAACGAGGCGGGCGACCTCGTGATGGTCGCCAGCGACCGCATCTCCGCGTACGACTGGGTGCTGCCCACCGAGATCCCCGACAAGGGCCGCGTCCTCACCCAGCTGTCCCTGTGGTGGTTCGACCAGCTCGCCGACCTGGCCCCCAACCACGTCCTGAGCACCGAGCTGCCCGCCGGCGCCCCCGCCGACTGGGCCGGCCGCACCCTCGTCTGCAAGTCCCTCGCCATGGTCCCGGTGGAGTGCGTGGCCCGCGGCTACCTCACCGGCTCCGGCCTCGTCGAGTACAACGCCTCCCGCACGGTCTGCGGCCTCGCCCTGCCCGAGGGCCTGGTCGACGGCTCCGAACTGCCCGCCCCGATCTTCACCCCCGCCACCAAGGCCGAGGTCGGCGAGCACGACGAGAACGTCTCCTACGAGGAGGTCGCCCGCCAGGTGGGCGCCGACACCGCCGCCCTGCTGCGCCGGACGACCCTCTCCGTCTACGGCCGCGCCCGCGCCATCGCCCGCGAGCGGGGCATCGTCCTCGCGGACACCAAGTTCGAGTTCGGCTTCGACGGCGACACCCTCGTCCTCGCCGACGAGGTCCTGACCCCCGACTCCTCCCGCTTCTGGCCGGCCGACCAGTGGCAGCCGGGCCGCGCACAGCCGTCCTACGACAAGCAGTTCGTGCGCGACTGGCTGACCTCGGCGGAGTCCGGCTGGGACCGGCGGAGCGAGCAGCCCCCGCCCGCGCTGCCGGAGAAGGCCGTGGAGGCGACCCGTGCCAAGTACATCGAGGCGTACGAGCGGCTGACGGGCACGAGCTGGGCGTGAGCCGAGCGGCCCCCGGGAGACCGGGGGCCAACTCGCCGCCGTACACGAAGAAACCCCCCGGCACCGGCCGGGGGGCTTTCTCTGGAGCGGACGACGAGGCTCGAACTCGCGACCTCAACCTTGGCAAGGTTGCGCTCTACCAACTGAGCTACGTCCGCAGTGCGCCGTGGCGCGAGAGCAACTATACCCAACCTCGCTCGCGCGCGAGACGCACTGCCGCATGACGGTTCTCCGCGCCGAGTTTCGTGACGGCGGAGGAGAGGTAGTTGCGGACGGTGCCCTGGGACAGCGCGGCCCGCTCGGCGATCTCCGCCACGGGCGCCCCGTCGGCCGCCAGTTCCAGCACCTCGGCCTCCCGCGCGGTCAGGGGCGAGTCCCCGGCGGCGATCGCGTCGGCCGCCAACTCCGGTTCCACGTAGCGGTTTCCCGCGTGTACCGTGCGGATGATCTCGGCGAGCCGCCGCGCGCTGACCGTCTTCGGCACGAACCCGCGCACCCCCGCCGCGAGCGCCCGCTTCAGATGTCCTGGCCGTCCGTGACTGGTCACGATCAGCACCTTGCAGCCGGGGAGTTCGGCCCGCAGGGATGTGGCGACCTTCACACCGTCGGCGCCCGGCATCTGCAGATCCAGCACCGCCACATCCGGCCCGTGCGCCCGAGCCATCGCCAGCGCCTCCGCCCCGGTCGCGGCCTCGGCGACGACCGAGAGGTCCCCCTCCAGCGACAACAGCGCCGCCAGGGCGCCCCGGATGAGGTGCTCGTCGTCGGCGAGCAGCACCCGCACCGCGTCCGTCACGCCGTGACCTCACTCACATCGAAAGCCGCCAGCGGCACCTGCGCCACCACCCTGAACTCGCCCTTGCCGACCGGCCCGGCCTCCAACGTCCCGTCCACCGCGGCCAGCCGCTCCCGCAGTCCGGCCAGCCCGGAGCCGCCGCGCCCCGGCGCGGGACCGCCCGCCCCGCCGTCGGCTCCGTCGTTGCGCACCGTCAGCACCACCCGTCCCCCGGCCATCCGCAGCCCCACCACACACCGCCCGGCGTCCCCGTGCCGCAGCACATTGGTCGTCGCCTCCCGGACGACCCAGCCGAGCGCCGACTGCACCTCGTCCGGCAGCCCCGCCACCTCCCCGGTCACCTCGCAGTCGATCCCGGCGGCCGTCAACACACCCTTCGCCCCCGCGAGTTCGACCCCGAGGTCGGCCTCCCGGTAGCCGCGTACGACATCGCGCACCTCGCGCTGCGACTCCTGCGCGATCCGCTGCACCTCGACCATCTGCGCCAGGGCCTCGGGCCGCTCCCGGCGCGCCAACTGCACGGCCAGCTCGCTCTTGAGGGCGATCACCGCGAGATTGCGGCCCAGCACATCGTGCAGATCCCGCCCGAACCGCAGCCGCTCCTCGGCCACGGCGAGCCGGGCCCGGGTCTCGCGGGCGGCGTCGAGTTCGTAGACGGCGTCGAGCAGCCAGACCGAGAAGGCGGCGGTGAAGGACACGAAGCCGCCGCCGACCAGCACGACCAGCACGACGGCCAGCGCGGCCGCCGCGGACAGCCCGAGGAGCAGTCCCACGGCCCCGGCGCCCGCCGCGAAGCCCCCGACGAGCGCGAGCATCTTCCTGCGGTCGCGGATGCCGAGCGCGATGGTCCCGGCCCCGAAGGCGGACACGCCCCCGAACACCGTCCCCGCCGCCGTCTCCATGTCCTCGCCGCCGGGACCGTACTGCCCGACGGCGAGTGTGGCGACGGCGATCACCGCGGTGACGGCGGCGAGCGCGCACATCATGCGCACCGGCTGCTCGCGCCGGCCGCGTGTCCAGTCCAGCGCGCGTGAGGCGGTCACCATCGTGACGGCCGCGTGCCCGCACACCGCGAGCAGCAGCCAGATCCCGGCCGGCGGCCCGGCCAGCCCCAGCCCCTGGAGCCCGAAGGCGAGCACCTCGGTCACCCCGAATAAGTGGAACGACCACCGCGTGTACGTCTCGACCTTGGCCGGCGTGCTCTTGCCGCGCCACCAACCCCCCGGCCCGCGCATGCGACCTCCCCCGCTAGCGCCGCGGCTCCCAGCGGAACCACCGCCGTACAGCAAACACCGAGGCCGCCGTCCAGACCAGCGCGAGGGCGCAGGCGCCCAGCGCCTCGGCCGCGGACAGATCACCGCTCCAGCCGCCGCGCACCAGCGTGATCACCGGACTCAGCGGCAGCAGCCCGAAGGCCGTGGCCAGCCGGTCGGGCATCAGCTCCAGCGGAACCGTGACCCCCGAGCCGATCATCGACACCAGCACCAGTGGCAGCGCGGTGGCCTGCGCGCTCTCCACGGTCCGGGTGAAGCTCGCGGTGAAGGCGGCCAGCGCCGAGCACATCACCAGCCCGCTCAGCAGCCCCAGCACGGCCAGCCAGGCCGCCTTCGGCGCGGGCACGTCGAGCAGGGCCGTGCACCCGGCCACCAGCACCAGCGACTGGAGCAGCCCGGTGAGCACGGCCGGCAGCGACGCCCCGGCCAGGATCTCCGCGTCCCGCGGCTCACCGGTCCGCAGCCGCTTCAGCACCAGTTCCTCGCGCCGCCCCACGAAGACGGCGACCAGCGCCGAGTACACGGCGAACAGCAGCGAGAACCCGATGGCCCCGGGCAGCAGCACCAGCCCCACGCTGAGCCCGTTCTCCGCCAGGTCCATGTCCTGAACGACCGACCGCACACTGAACGGCAGCACCAGCGGCACGACCAGCGCCCCGACCAGCATGCCCCGGCTGCGCCCGAACAGCGTCAGCTCGGCCCGCCCCAGCGCAGCGATCCGCCCGGCGGCCGTCGTCGTGCGACGGCTCTCCACCGCGGTCGTCCGGCTTTCCGCGCTCGTGCTCATACGACGACCTCTCCCGGCTCGGCCCGCTCCGACTCCCGCGCGATCCCCAGGAACGCCTCCTCCAGCGAGGCCGCCCGCACATCCAGCCCGTGCAGGGCGATCCCGGCCCCCTCGGCCCACACCAGCAGCCGGGTCGCCGCCCGCTGGAGCTCACGCGTGCGCAGCCGTACGACGCCCGCGTCCACGGTGTGCCCGGTGACGCCCAGTTCGGCCAGCGGGGGCAGATCACCCGGCGAGCAGCCCTCGGGCAGCCGGAAGGAGATCTGCGAGGGCTGGGCCTCGGTCACCTCGGCCGGTGTCCCCTCGGCCGCGATCCGCCCCTGGTGCAGGATCGCCAGCCGGTCGGCGAGATCCTCGGCCTCCTCCAGGTAGTGCGTGGTCAGCAGCACGGTCGTACCGGCGTCGCGCAGCGCCCGCACCAGTTCCCAGGTCTCCCGGCGCCCCTCCGCGTCCAGCCCGGTCGTCGGCTCGTCGAGGAACAGCACCTCCGGGTCGCCGAGCAGCGCCAGCGCCAGATCCAGTCGCCTGCGCTCCCCGCCCGACAGTTGCTTGACGCGTACGCCCGTCCGGCGGGACAGCCCGACCCGTTCCAGCACCTCGCCGGGCGGCCGGGCCCCGGACACGCACCCCGCCCACATCCGCGCCGTCTCCGCCACGGTCAGCTCCGAGGGAAAGCCGCCCTCCTGGAGCATCACGCCCGTCCGGGGCCGTACGGCGGCCCGCTCGGCGTGCGGGTCGCGGCCGAAGACGCGCACCCGGCCCCCGCTGGGCCGGGCCAGTCCTTCGAGCAGTTCGACGGTGGAGGTCTTGCCCGCCCCGTTCGTGCCCAGCAGTGCGAAGATCTCGCCGTGACTCACCTGGAACGTGATCCCGCGGACCGCTTCGAACCCGCCCCCGTACGCACGCCGTAGATCGGTGACCTCGATCACGTGCTCTGTCGTGTTCATGGATTCAGCTTCCCGGCGGCCGGCCGCCGGCAGCAGTGCGCGCTGTCATCACTCCGCATGACAAATGTCAGAGAGCCAGAGAGCCAGAGAGCCAGAGAGCCAGAGAGGCGCAGGCATGAAAAAACCCCGGCCGAAAGGACCGGGGTCTTCATCAAGAGCGGACGACGAGGCTCGAACTCGCGACCTCAACCTTGGCAAGGTTGCGCTCTACCAACTGAGCTACGTCCGCATTGCCTCCGACCAGCTTTCACCGGTCGGTGCGAGCACCAGCCTACCTGATCCACAACTGTGGTCGGGACGGCGATGCAGAGCGGGTGACAGGAATCGCACACTGCGCCTTCCCCCTGGAAGGGGGATGTTCTACTACTGAACTACACCCGCATGCCGCTGTGAGCTGGGCTTTTCGGCCCCGCCCCCTTGGCGTGCTCCAGACTCTAGCTGATCAGCCGGGGTGCTGTGCAAGTCCGTTGCGCCGAGGGGCGGGTGAGCGGGCGCCGGCGCGGGGGGTCACCGGGCGTCGGTCGGGTGCCGCGCCGAGGGCCCTCACTGCGCCGCGGCGAACGCCTCGTAGACCTTCTTGGGGATCCGGCCGCGGGCCGGCACGTCCATCTTGTTCGCCTGCGCCCAGGCCCGGACCGCCGCCGGGTCCGGAGCGACCTCCGTCTGCCGGAAGGCCCGGCCGGACCTCGACCGCTTGCGGCCGGCCTCCACGTAGGGCGCGAGCGCCTCACGCAGTTTCTCGGCATTGCCTTCATTCAGGTCGATCTCGTACGACTTGCCGTCGAGTCCGAAGGCGATCGTTTCCGCCGCTTCCGAGCCGTCGATGTCGTCGAAGAGCGTGACCACGACCTTCTGCGCCACGAATATCGGTCCCTTCGTGCGGCACCTCATACAGCTCAGCTGTCATGACGTGCCGAGTTGTCGGCTTATTGCCAATTCATTTGTACAGTGCCCGGCATTGCAAAGTGAAGCCCGACTAAATCTCTCCGCGTGTCCGTGCGCAATAGGTATCGCGGGCCGCCCGGTGATCTTTCCCGGAACTTTTCCCGAACGCACCCCTCCGATACCGGATCGTGATGGCGGTCACGTAGGTTCCTACGACTCTACTCGCGTAGAAATTTTGTGCGGGTAGTCTGAAGGAACCTGCTCAGCACCACACACCGGGAGTGCCAGTGGCACGCGTCGTAGTCGACGTCATGCTCAAGCCGGAGATCCTCGACCCCCAGGGCCAGGCGGTGCAGCGCGCACTGCCGCGACTGGGTTTCGAGGGCATCTCGGACGTCCGCCAGGGAAAGCGATTCGAACTGGAAGTTGACGGGCCGGTCGACGAGGCCGCGCTCGCCCGCATCCACGATCTTGCGGAATCCTTCCTCGCCAACACCGTGATCGAGGACTTCACCGTCAAGGTCGAGGAAGTCGCGGAGGCCGCGAAGTGACCGCTCGTATCGGCGTCGTCACTTTCCCGGGAAGTCTCGACGACCGGGACACCCAGCGCGCGATCCGTCTGGCGGGCGCCGAACCGGTCGCTCTCTGGCACAAGGACAAGGACCTCAAGCAGGTCGACGCCGTAGTACTGCCCGGCGGTTTCTCCTACGGCGACTATCTGCGGGCCGGAGCCATCTCCCGCTTCTCGCCGGTGATGGAGACGGTGATCGAGCAGGCGAAGGCCGGGATGCCGGTCCTCGGCATCTGCAACGGCTTCCAGATCCTCACCGAGGCCCACCTGCTGCCCGGCGGCATGCTCGGCAACGACCACCTGCACTTCATCTGCAAGGACCAGAAGCTCCGGGTGGAGAACGCCGACACCCTCTGGACCAGCGACTACGAGCAGGGCCAGGAAATCAGCATCCCGCTCAAGAACATGGACGGCCGCTACGTCGCCGACCAGTACACGCTGGACGAGCTGGAGGCCGAGGGCCGGGTCGCGTTCCGATACCTGGTCAGCGGCGAAGCCGCCGACGGATACGGCAACCCGAACGGCTCGCTCAACGACATCGCGGGCATCACCAACGAGGCCGGCAACGTCGTGGGCCTGATGCCGCACCCCGAGCACGCCGTGGAGCCGCTGATCGGCACCGGCCGCTCCGACGGCCTCCCCTTCTTCACCTCGATCCTCAAGAAGCTGGTCACCGCATGAGCCGCACGCCTCTGGACACGGTCGAGAACGCGGCCGCGACCCCCGACGTCGAGCTGCCCTGGGCCGAACTCGGCCTGAAGAAGGACGAGTACGAGCGCGTGGTCGAGATCCTCGGCCGCCGTCCCACCGGCGCCGAGCTGGCCATGTACTCGGTCATGTGGTCCGAGCACTGCTCCTACAAGTCCTCCAAGGTCCACCTGCGCCAGTTCGGCGAGAAGGCCCCCGAGTCCGAGGCGATGCTCGTCGGCATCGGCGAGAACGCCGGTGTCGTCGACGTCGGCCAGGGCTACGCGGTCACCTTCAAGGTCGAGTCGCACAACCACCCGTCGTACGTCGAGCCCTACCAGGGCGCGGCCACCGGCGTCGGCGGCATCGTGCGCGACATCATCGCCATGGGCGCCCGCCCGGTCGCGGTCGTCGACCCGCTGCGCTTCGGCGCGGCCGACCACCCCGACACCAAGCGCGTCCTGCCCGGCGTCGTCGCCGGCATCGGCGGCTACGGCAACTGCCTGGGCCTGCCCAACATCGGCGGCGAGGTCGTCTTCGACTCCTGCTACCAGGGCAACCCGCTGGTCAACGCCGGTGCCATCGGCGTGATGAGGCACGAGGACATCCACCTGGCCAAGGCGTCCGGCGCGGGCAACAAGGTCATCCTGTACGGGGCCCGCACCGGCGGCGACGGCATCGGCGGCGCCTCGATCCTGGCCTCCGAGACCTTCGACGACGCCAAGCCGTCCAAGCGCCCGGCCGTCCAGGTCGGCGACCCCTTCCAGGAGAAGCTCCTCATCGAGTGCACCCTGGAGGCCTTCCAGGAGAAGCTGGTCGTCGGCATCCAGGACCTGGGCGCGGCGGGCCTGTCCTGCGCGACCAGCGAGCTGGCGTCCAACGGCTCCGGCGGCATGACCGTCACCCTCGACGACGTACCGCTGCGCGACTCCACGCTCTCGCCCGAGGAGATCCTCATGAGCGAGTCGCAGGAACGCATGTGCGCGGTCGTCGAGCCGGAGAAGGTCGACCGCTTCCTGGAGATCTGCGAGAAGTGGGACGTCATCGCCACCGTCATCGGTGAGGTGACCGACGGCGACCGCCTGGAGATCTTCTGGCACGGCGGCAAGATCGTCGACGTCGACCCGCGCACGGTCGCCCACGACGGCCCGGTCTACGAGCGCCCGTACGCCCGCCCCTCCTGGCAGGACGAGCTCCAGGCGGACGACGCGAACAAGCTGGCCCGCCCGGCGACGAGCGAGGAGCTGAAGGCCCAGGTCCTGAAGCTGGTCGCGTCCCCGAACCAGGCCTCCAAGAAGTGGATCACGTCCCAGTACGACCACTTCGTGCAGGGCAACACCGTCCTCGCCCAGCCCGAGGACTCCGGCATGATCCGCATCGACGAGGAGACCGGCCTCGGCGTGGCCATCGCCACCGACGGCAACGGCCGGTACGCCAAGCTCGACCCGTACACGGGCGCGCAGCTGGCCCTGGCGGAGGCGTACCGCAACGTCGCCACCACCGGCGCCAAGCCCCTCGCCGTCTCCGACTGCCTCAACTTCGGCTCCCCCGAGGACCCGGCGGTCATGTGGCAGTTCGCGGAGGCCGTGCGCGGTCTCGCGGACGCCTGCCAGCAGCTCGGCACCCCGGTGACCGGCGGCAACGTCTCGCTGTACAACCAGACGGGCGAGGTCGCCATCCACCCGACCCCGGTCGTGGCCGTCCTCGGCGTCATCGACGACGTGGCCCGCCGCACCCCGGTCGCCTTCCAGGAGGAGGGCCAGCTGCTCTACCTGCTCGGCGACACCCGCGAGGAGTTCGGCGGCTCGGCCTGGTCCCAGGTCGTCCACGACCACCTCGGCGGACTGCCCCCGCAGGTGGACCTGGAGCGCGAGCGGCTGCTCGCCGAGATCCTCATCTCGGCCTCCCGCGACGGCATGATCGACTCCGCGCACGACCTGTCCGACGGCGGCCTCGTCCAGGCGGTCGTCGAGTCGGCCCTGCTCGGAGGCAAGGGTGCCCGTCTGGTCGTCCCCGACGGCCTGGACGCGTTCACCTTCCTCTTCTCCGAGTCGGCCGGCCGTGCGGTCGTCGCCGTGCCGCGCTCCGAGGAGGTCCGCTTCAACGACATGTGCGGCGCGCGGGGCCTGCCCGTCACCCGCATCGGTGTCGTCGACGGCGACTCCGTGGACGTCCAGGGCGAGTTCGCCCTCACCCTGGCCGAGCTGCGCGAGGCCCACGAGAACACCATCCCGGCGCTGCTCAAGTAGGCGACGCCCGTACGACGGTGACGACCCCGCCCGGTGCGCCCGGGCGGGGTCCGCCGTTCCCACGGCCCGGCATAGGCTCGCCCCATGCCGGCCAAGAAGCGCACCCGCAGCTACGACCCCGCCAAGATCCGTGCCGCGGTGCTCGCCCAGTTCGGGGCGGTCCGCCGGGCCGTCGGCACTTTGACGCCCGATCAGCTCGCGCTGCCCACCCGCCTCGGCGACTGGACCGTCCGTGACCTGGCCGCGCACCTCACCATGACCGTCGCCGCCGTCAGCCGCGCCCTGGACCGTCCGGAGCCGCCGAAGGCCGACGTCGCGCTGCTCGACTACCCGTCCGTGACCGCCCCCTTCGCCGAGGCCATCGCCGACGGCACCCGGCGGCTGGCCGACGCCGAGCCCGACCTCGACGCGCTGTACACCCGCACCGAGGACGAGCTCACCGCCCGTCTCGCCGCGGCCCCCGCCTCCCGCGTCCTCGACATGCGGGCCGGTGCCATGGCCCTCACCGACTTCCTGGTCACCCGGACCGTCGAACTCGTCGTCCACAGCGACGACCTGAACGCGGCCGTGCCCGGCCTGGACATCCCGTTCGAGAAGCAGGCCCTGGCCGCCTGCACCCGGCTGCTGGCCGACGCGCTCGCCGCGAAGGCGCCCGGCGGCGCGACCGAGGTGCGCGTCCCGCCGTACGCCGTGGTGCAGTGCGTCGAGGGACCCCGGCACACCCGTGGGACCCCGCCCAACGTCGTGGAGACCGACCCGCTGACCTGGATCCGGCTGGCCACCGGCCGGGTGACCTGGTCGGACGCGCGGGACGCGGCACAGGTCAGCGCGAGCGGGGAACGGGCGGACCTCAGCGGGCTGCTGCCGCTGATGAGCTGAGGGGAACCGATCGCCCGGCCCTGCCGTCCCACCGCCATGGACAAGCAGCGACTGACCCTCGCAGCCCTCACTCTGTTCCCGCTCCTGGCCGCCTGTGGCACCGAGAAGCCGTCCGAGGACCCCGTGGGCGCGGCCGGACCCGCTGTCACGGGAGTGCACTGGGCCGTCACCGACGTCACCGCCGACGGCCGCACACACCGCGCCCCGACCGCCGCCCACCTGCGCATATCCGCCGACGGCCAGGTCGACGGCAGTCTCGGCTGCAACGGCTTCGGCGCCACCGCCGACGTCCGCGGCGACCGCGTCACCTTCGACGAGCTCGGCGCCACCGAGATGGCCTGCGACGGCGTCCCGGTCACCTTCGAGGAGACACTCGCAGGCGTCCTCACCGACGGCGACCTCACCGCCCGCCGCGACGGCGCCGTGCTCACCCTCACCACCGCCGACGGCGACCGCGTCCGCCTCGCCGAGCGGAAGCCCGCCCCCCTGTCCGGCACGCGCTGGACCCTCACCGACCCGGCGAGCGACGGCCGCGCCCACCTCACCTTCGACACCGCCGCGGGAACCGTCTCCGGAAGCGCGGGCTGCAACCGGGTGAACGCCGAGGCGACAGTCCGCGACGGCAGTATCACGCTGGGCTCGGTCGCCACCACCCGAATGGTGTGCGAAGCCTCACTCATGAATGCCGAGCGCAGGCTCCTGAAGGTGCTGGACGGCACCGTCGACTACCGGATCGATCAACGAATCCTCACGCTGACCAGCGAAAACGCTGAGACCGTGACCGCGGTCGCCGCGGAGTGATCCATTAAAGGCGCGTATCCCCAATTCGGACCAGTGGTCGATCTCGCCTACACTCGGAGCCGTGCCACGTGGTGACGGTCGACTCAATCACGATCTGCTCCCCGGCGAGAAAGGCCCCCAGGACGCTTGTGGCGTCTTCGGTGTCTGGGCTCCGGGCGAAGAGGTCGCAAAGCTCACGTACTTCGGGCTCTACGCCCTCCAGCATCGGGGTCAGGAATCCGCGGGAATCGCGGTAAGCAACGGCTCCCAGATCCTCGTCTTCAAGGACATGGGGCTTGTCTCCCAGGTCTTCGACGAGACCTCGCTCGGTTCGCTCCAGGGTCACATCGCGGTCGGACACGCCCGCTACTCGACCACTGGTGCCTCCGTGTGGGAGAACGCCCAGCCGACGTTCCGTGCCACCGCGCACGGTTCCATCGCGCTCGGCCACAACGGCAACCTCGTCAACACGGCCCAGCTGGCCGAGATGGTCGCCGCCCTGCCGAACGACAACAGCAGCCGCTCCGCCCGGGTGGCTGCAACCAACGACACCGACCTGCTGACCGCGCTCCTCGCGGCCCAGGTCGACGAGGACGGCAAGCCGCTGACCATCGAGGAGGCCGCGCATCAGGTCCTCCCGAAGGTGCGGGGCGCGTTCTCGCTCGTCTTCATGGATGAGCACACCCTCTACGCCGGCCGTGACCCGCAGGGCATCCGCCCGCTGGTCCTCGGCCGCCTGGAGCGCGGCTGGGTCGTCGCCTCCGAGAGCGCGGCCCTGGACATCTGCGGCGCGAGCTACGTGCGCGAGATAGAGCCGGGCGAGTTCATCGCGATCGACGAGAACGGCCTGCGCAGCTCCCGGTTCGCGGAAGCGAAGCCCAAGGGCTGTGTCTTCGAGTACGTGTACCTGGCCCGCCCCGACACCGACATCGCCGGCCGGAACGTGTACCTCTCCCGTGTGGAGATGGGCCGCCGCCTGGCGAAGGAGGCGCCCGTCGAGGCCGACCTGGTCATAGCGACCCCGGAGTCGGGCACCCCGGCCGCCATCGGCTACGCGGAGGCCTCCGGCATCCCCTTCGGCGCCGGCCTGGTCAAGAACGCCTATGTCGGCCGTACGTTCATCCAGCCCTCCCAGACGATCCGTCAGCTCGGCATCCGGCTGAAGCTGAACCCGCTGAAGGAAGTCATCAAGGGCAAGCGCCTGGTCGTCGTCGACGACTCCATCGTGCGCGGCAACACCCAGCGGGCCCTGGTCCGCATGCTGCGCGAGGCGGGCGCCGCCGAGGTCCACATCCGGATCTCCTCGCCGCCCGTGAAGTGGCCCTGCTTCTTCGGAATCGACTTCGCCACCCGCGCAGAGCTCATCGCCAACGGCATGAGCATCGAGGAGATCGGCACCTCCCTGGGCGCCGACTCGCTGGCGTACATCTCCACCGACGGCATGATCGAGGCGACCACCATCGCCAAGCCGAACCTGTGCCGCGCGTGCTTCGACGGCGAGTACCCGATGGAGCTGCCGGACCCCGAGCTGCTCGGCAAGCAGCTGCTGGAGACCGAGCTGGCCGCGGGCCCGGCCGCGACGGCCGCGGCCGACGCGATCCGTCGCCCGTAAGCCTCGTAGAAACCAACCCGAAAGATCCCAGGCAATGTCTGCTGTGTCTAATCAGTCGCCTCCGGCGACGGGTGCTGTTCCCGGTGCTTCCTACGCGGCTGCCGGAGTCGACATCGAGGCCGGCGACCGCGCCGTCGAGCTGATGAAGGAGTGGGTGAAGAAGGCCCAGCGCCCCGAGGTCCTCGGCGGCCTCGGCGGTTTCGCCGGCCTCTTCGACGCCTCCGCCCTCAAGCGTTACGAGCGTCCGCTGCTGGCCTCCGCCACCGACGGGGTGGGCACCAAGGTCGACATCGCGCGCCAGATGGGCGTGTTCGACACCATCGGCCACGACCTGGTCGCCATGGTCATGGACGACATCGTGGTGTGCGGCGCCGAGCCGCTGTTCATGACCGACTACATCTGTGTCGGGAAGGTCCACCCCGAGCGGGTCGCCGCGATCGTCAAGGGCATCGCCGAGGGCTGTGTGCTGGCCGGCTGCGCCCTGGTGGGCGGCGAGACGGCCGAACACCCGGGCCTGCTGGGCGAGGACGACTTCGACGTCGCCGGCGCCGGTACGGGCGTCGTGGAGGCCGACCGGCTGCTCGGCGCGGATCGTATCCGTACGGGTGACGCGGTGATCGCCATGGCGTCCTCCGGCCTTCACTCCAACGGGTACTCCCTGGTCCGGCACGTCCTGCTGAAGCAGGCGGGTCTCGCCCTGGACGCCCGGATCGAGGAGCTCGGCCGCACCCTCGGCGAGGAGCTGCTGGAGCCCACCAAGATCTACTCGCTGGACTGCCTGGCCCTCACCCGCACCACCGAGGTCCACGCCTTCAGCCATGTCACCGGAGGCGGTCTCGCGGCCAACCTGGCCCGGGTCATCCCGGACGGGCTGCACGCCACCGTCGACCGCTCCACCTGGACCCCGGGCGCGATCTTCGACCTGGTCGGGAAGACCGGCCGGGTCGAGCGCCTGGAGCTGGAGAAGACCCTGAACATGGGCGTCGGCATGATCGCGATCGTCCCGCAGGAGTCGGTGGACGTCGCCCTGACGACGCTGGCCGACCGCGGGGTCGACGCCTGGGTCGCAGGCGAGATCACGGACCGCGGAGACCACGGGACGGGTGCCGCCCTGGTCGGCGACTACGCGAGCTGAGTCCTTGAAGACAGCACAGAACCCGGTCGGTGACCGAAGTCACCGACCGGGTTAATGCTCACTGCAAGGTCAAGCGCCGCGACGGTGTTGCGAGGAAGGACCGTCATCCTCGTCCTCGTCGTCGTCCTCATAGAGGTCGGCATACCGAGAGTAAAGATCGTCCTCGTCATCCTCATCGTCCTCGAAGGGCTCGCCGTTCGGCGGCTGGTTCGAAGTCGATGCGCCCAGTTCATTGGCCAGACGCGAGAGGTCAGTCCCACCGCTGTTGTACTTCAGCTGGCGGGCGACCTTCGTCTGCTTGGCCTTGGCCCGGCCGCGCCCCATGGCTCGACCCCCTTGGTGACGGGGCTCGACGGCCCCAGAGTCTGACACGCGTTCATGATCCGGAACGGACTCTCCGTGGAGAGGCCGGTCCGTAGGGCTTCCACGGTACCTGAGCCCGCGCCCATACGGTACGTCGCCCGCAGCACGCGCGTGTGCACAGGACCTTCGAGGCGCCCCGTCCTCGCTGGTCAGTGGCGATTTTAACCACTTATCGGCGGACGACCCGCCGGTTGGAGTGAGAGTTCTCTCTAACCGGGCCCCGGCGGGTACCGCGCGAATCCACGGCTCGCGCTCCGCGGAACGTCAGCGTCCGCGCCCGGCGGCCGCCTCGTGCATCCGCTGCTCGGCGATCCGGTCGGCCGCGGCGGCGGGCGGAATGCCATCCGCCTTCGCGCGTGCGAATATGGCCAGCGTGGTGTCGTAGATCTTCGCCGCCTTCGCCTTGCACCGGTCGAAGTCGAAGCCGTGCAGCTCGTCGGCGACCTGGATGACCCCGCCCGCGTTCACCACGTAGTCCGGCGCGTAGAGGATCCCGCGGTCGGCGAGGTCCTTCTCCACACCCGGGTGGGCGAGCTGGTTGTTGGCCGCGCCGCAGACGACCCGCGCGGTCAGCACCGGCACCGAGCCATCGTTCAGGGCGCCGCCCAGCGCGCAGGGGGCGTAGATGTCCAGGCCCTCGACGCGGATCAGCGCCTCGGTGTCGGCCACGGCCACGACGTCGCGGTGTCGCTCGGTGATCCGGCGCACGGCGTCCTCGCGCACGTCCGTGACGAAGACCTCGGCGCCCTCCGCGACCAGGTGCTCGACCAGGTGGTGGCCGACCTTGCCGACCCCCGCGATGCCGACCCGCCTGGCCCGCAGCGACGGGTCGCCCCACAGGTGCTGGGCCGAGGCCCGCATGCCCTGGTAGACGCCGAACGCGGTCAGCACCGAGGAGTCGCCGGCGCCGCCGTTCTCGGGGGACCGCCCGGTCGTCCAGCGGCACTCGCGCGCGACGACGTCCATGTCGGCGACGTACGTGCCGACGTCGCAGGCCGTGACGTACCGGCCGCCGAGGGAGGCCACCATGCGGCCGTAGGCCAGCAGCAGCGCCGTCCTCCGAGAGGGCTCGATCCGGTCCGGGTCGCCGATGATCACGGCCTTGCCCCCGCCGTGGTCGAGTCCGGCCATGGCGTTCTTGTAGGACATCCCGCGCGAGAGGTTCAGCGCGTCGGCGACGGCCTCCTCCTCGGTCGCGTACGGGTAGAAGCGCGTGCCGCCGAGGGCGGGGCCGAGGGCGGTGGAGTGGATGGCGATGACGGCCTTGAGGCCGCTGGCGCGGTCCTGGCAGAGCACGACCTGCTCATGGCCCCCCTGGTCCGACTGGAACAGGGTGTGCAGGACGCCGTCGGTTACGTCGGTCACTGTGGTGACTCCTGGGTAATAAGCGGCGGTTGGGAAGGGGTCCCGTGCGGGTGGCGGGGCCCCGTTGGGCTGAAGAGTAGACCCGTCCGGGTCGGGCCACCTCGCCGTGCTCAGGATCACCTCCTCACGGTGCACCCCCGTGCGACGATTCGCATAGATTTCCCGCCCCTTTGTCGGCGGGTTCCGCAGTTTTCCCTGGCCGGCGGCGGGGGAGGGAGCAGGCGTGCCCAAGGTGTCCTCGGTGATCGTTCCGTACGCGGCCTACTTGCGTGTGTACGAGCCGCTGGCCGCCTTCCCAGAGCCTGAGCGGGACCACTGGGCGCGTTACGCCCGCCGCCCCGAGCGCCCCACCTACCAGGACGAACTGCGCCGCTCCCTGGCCGACTTGCTGCCCGTCCCGCCGGTGGCGGTCCCGGTGCACGAGAGCGGCGACGCCTTCGTCCTGGAGGCCGGCGGCGTGGTCCACATCTGCCCCTGGCGCACCAGGCTGCGCGGCTGGCAGGCGCTCGGGGACCTCGCCGAGGAACTGCCGGTGCCCGTCCTCGACGCCGTCCTGCCGCCGCTCGTGCGCCATCAGGCCGCGCAGGACTACGAGCGCTGGCTCGCCCGCAACCCCGACGCCCGCCCCTGGATCCGCACGGCGACCTGGCAGGTGCCGCTGAACTGGTTCGTGCTCGTCTCCGACGAGGAACGGGAGTACGCCAGGGGCTCCGCCGGGCAGGCGCCCCGGTTGCGCTACCGCACCCCGATGGTCCAGGCCCGCAGAAGGGTCGCGCGGGGCCTGCGGGCCCTGAGGGACGCCATCGACGAAGGGCCGCTCATCGACGGCCTCGTGGACGTCGGCCGCTGGCTGGAGGAGTTCCACCCGCGCTCGGTGGTCGAGCTCGACTACGGCGGGCTGGTGCACGCCCTGTCGGACGACGAGCTGGCGGACGATCACTCGGCCGCGGACGTCGCCCGGGGGATCGAGGCGCTGCGCCAGGGGGACGGCCGGGCCGCGGGCGAGGCGTACGCGGGGCTGGTGGAGCGCTGGCGCGCGGTACGTGATCTGCGGTCCGCGAACTGACGAGGCGGTAGACGTGACCTACGTCACGGCCTGAACGCCGCATCAGCGCGTACGGTCTACCGCACTTCAAGAAGTTGACGGGATGTCGGTCCCTATCCGGGCGTATGCCTCAAGCGTGACGGAGCGCACGTACGCGGCCCTTGCGCCCCTTGCCCCCCCTCGTGCCAAAATAGGACAAGGAGCCCGGGGAGGGCTCTTTCTCAGCATTGCACGCTTTGGGGGGTCTGATGACTCCTGATCGCCCTGTGACTGATCGTCACAGCGGTGTGACTGTCCGCTATGGCATAGTCCATCGGCTTCCGTCGCTGATGAACACCTGGGAGGGCAATTCCATCGGTTTGGCCGACGCGGCTGGACAGATGGTGTAGTTGTAGTGCCGAGGACAAGCCGTTCGTCCTATAACCGACTCGACTCGCGTCCGCCATTTCGGGCAACGCGGGTCAAGGTGCAGAATTTAGAGGAAAGAACCGAGAAGGTTCGGTTCTCCCGAGGAGGCCGCTCATGACCGCTCGCACCCCTGATGCCGAGCCGCTGCTGACCCCGGCTGAGGTCGCCACGATGTTCCGCGTCGACCCGAAGACGGTCACGCGGTGGGCGAAGGCCGGCAAGCTCACGTCGATCCGTACGCTCGGCGGGCACCGCCGCTATCGCGAGGCTGAGGTCCGCGCTCTGCTCGCGGGTATCCCGCAGCAGCGCAGCGAGGCCTGAACAACTTCATAACCGGGCAAACCGGCCGGACCCCCAACCCGGTCGAGACGCCCGAAACCCTTAGCTCCAAGCGACGCGGGACCTGCCCCAACAGGGCCCACGCCCGAGCCACTCAGAACTTCACAGGCACGAAACAGGGTGCGTCGTAGATCGCGCTGGACTCCGCCGGGTCCAGCGCGATCTTTTTTGTGCGCCCGTCTTGTGTACGCACCGTGTTCCTCTCGCGCCCTTGCGTGGGAGCGGGACCACCTTGTGGATGACCTCCGAGTGGCCGTCGGCCGACCGTCGGGCGGCGGGTCGCCGTCTCGCGAGTGGGCCGTGAGTCGGCTGGGCGGACCCCTGGAGACCTGGGTGGGCCCTCTGAAGACTGGTGCAATTGCACATATTAAATTGACCAGTTGTAGGAGTGGGGCAAGAGCCGGGGTTTCGGAAACTCGTCCGGTGACTCCCGTCACACACCAGGGTACTTGTTGCCTCCGGAGTATCTGCGCTAGTGGAAGCCGGTGTTCCAGCGTCCCATCCCTGTACGGGTGTTGGGCCCGCCGGATGTCACGAACCCGAGGGCCGCTCGGCCCGCGCGCCGCCGTCCGCGCCCTCGTCCGCTGTGGTGTCGGTCTCCTCGGCCGTCGAGTCCGTCGCCAGCCGCAACAGCCGATGACAGACCGGGCAGTGCCGCGTCAGATGCCGGTACGACGCCGCCGCGGCCAGATGTGCCCGCAGCAACGCCCGCGTCTCATGCCTGACCGCAGCCCCCATACGCCCTCCAAACCCTCCACAGCCATGCTCTGCCCCTTTCCGGGGTACCGACCGAATCTGACGCCGTCAAGGGCGCCGAGCGGCCGGGAGGGGCTGGGGGAGGGGTTGTGCCCGCGGGGGCGCGAGGGGCCGCCGGGTCACGTCACGGCGAAGGGACGGGCCGGCGGGCGCGGGTTTCCCTGCGGGGGGCGGGGGTTCGCCCTGCCGGGGTGCTGGGCGGACGACGGTGGCGGAGCGAGGAAGGCCCGCGACCCATTACGGAGCGTGGGCCTGGTGGGTGTGCTTCTGACGGGTTTTGGCGCGCCTGGTTGCGACTGCGCGTCGGCACCGCCTCGACAAGGTGGCGAGCTGGTGGCGGTGGCGGGCGGGGAGAAGGCCGGTGGTCCCTCAGTGCGCGCGGGGCCGCCTGAGCAGGAGGGCGGGGCGTGAAGACCCTTGGCCCCTGGGGTGTGTGGACCTGGCGCGCCCTCTGCGTTGGCCGGGTGGCGGGTGGGTATGGAGAAGGCCCGCGGTCCCTTGCGGGTGCGGGCCTTCTCCGTGATGCGGTCCTGACGGGATTTGCTGTGTCTGATGGCGGCTGCTCCGCGGGCGCGGCCTCCGTGTTGGCGGGGTGGTGGGGTGGGCATGGGAAAGGCCCGCGGTCCCTTGCGGGTGCGGGCCTTCTCCGTGATGCGGTCCTGACGGGATTTGAACCCGCGGCCTCCACCTTGACAGGGTGGCGAGCACTCCAAACTGCTCCACAGGACCAGGTTTCGCGGCGCTTGCTTTTCTGCGTTGCGCTGCGAGAAGGACTGTACAGGAGGGTGAGCCCACTGGTCGAACTCACCCTCTGTGCGCGGCCGACTACGGCGCCGCGGCGTCGATCGCCTTCACGATCCGCTTGTCGGAGACGGGGTACGCCGTGCCGAGGGCGTGGGCGAAGTAGCTCACCCGGAGCTCCTCGATCATCCAGCGGATGTCCCGGACCGAGGCGGGCACGGGCCGCCCCGTCGGCAGCTGTTCCAGGAGCCAGGCGTACTCGTCCTGCATGTCGTGGACCTTCTCCATGCGGGTGGTGTCCCGCTGGACGCCGGTCGGCATCTGCTGAAGACGCCGGTCGGCGGCGACCAGATAGCGCATCAGATGCGGCAGCCGCGCGAGCCCGGCCTCCGTCACGAACCCCGGCTTCACCAGCGCGTCCAGCTGCGCCCGTACGTCCGCCAGGTTTGCCAGCAGGGCAGGACTGCGTACGGCCTTCAGGCGCCGCTCACAGGCCTGCCAAGCGGCCAGCACCTGCTGTACCTGCCCGACCGCGCGGACCGTCGTGTCGACGATCTCCGCGCGCACCTTGTCGAACAGCTTCCGGTACGACTCCTCGTCCCAGGCCGGCCCTCCGAAGTCGGCGATCAGCTTGTCCGCCGCCGCCATCGCGCAGTCGTCGAACAGCGCCTGCGTCGAGCCGTGCGGATTCGCCGACAGGGCGAGCTTCTGCGCGTTCGTCAGACGATCGCTCGCGAACTTCGCCGGGTTCACCGGGATGTTGCGCAGGATCAGCCGCCGCGTGCCCTTCCACATCGCCTCGGCCTGCTCCGCCTCCGTGTCGAAGAGACGGACCGAGACGGTGTCGCCGTCGTCGACCAGCGCCGGGTACGCCTTCACCGGCTGCCCGGCCCGCCGCGTCTCGAAGACCCGGCTGAGCGAGCCGATCGACCAGTCCGTCAGACCGCGCCGCTCCAGCGACTCCCCGCCCTCGCGGGACGCCGTCGCCGCCGCGGCCTGCGACAGGGCCTGGCGCGCCTTCGGCTTCAGCCGCAGCCGCAGTGCCTCCAGATCCTTGTCCTCGGCCAGCTTGCGCCGCCGCTCGTCCACGATCCGGAAGGTGATGCGCAGATGGTCCGGCACCCGCGCCCCGTCGAAGTCGTCCGCCTCGAACGGCACCCCGACCATCCGCTTCAGCTCACGCGCCATCGTCACCGTCAACGGCTCCTGCAACGGCACAGCCGAGTCCAGGAACCGCTTGGCGAAGTTCGGCGCCGGCACGTAGTGGCGGCGGATCGGCTTCGGGAGCGAGCGGATCAGCTCGGTCACCAGTTCCTCCCGCAGCCCGGGGATCTGCCAGTCGAAGCCTTCCTCCGTCACCTGGTTCAGCACCTGGAGCGGGATGTGCACCGTCACACCGTCCGCGTCCGCGCCCGGCTCGAACTGGTACGTCACCCGGAACTTCAGCTGCCCCTGCCGCCACGAGTCGGGGTAGTCGTCCTTGGTCACCGCCTCCGCGGACTCACGGATCAGCATCGCCCGCTCGAAGTCCAGGAACTCCGGCTGCTCCTGCCGCTGGCGCTTCCACCAGGAGTCGAAGTGCGCCCCCGACACCACATGCTCGGGCACCCGCTGCTCGTAGAAGTCGAACAGCGTCTCGTCGTCGACGACGATGTCCCGGCGCCGTGCCCGGTGCTCCAACTCCTCGACCTCGCTGAGGAGTTTGCGGTTGTCGGCGAAGAACTTGTGGTGCGTGCGCCAGTCGCCCTCGACCAGCGCGTTGCGGATGAACAGCTCGCGCGAGACCTCCGGGTCGATCCGGCCGTAGTTCACCTTGCGCTGGACCACGATCGGGACGCCGTACAGCGTGACCTTCTCGTACGCCATCACCGCGGCCTGGTCCTTCTCCCAGTGCGGTTCGCTGTACGTCCGCTTGATCAGATGCCCGGCCAGCGGCTCGACCCACTCCGGCTCGATCTTCGCGTTGACGCGCGCCCAGAGCCGGGAGGTCTCCACCAGCTCCGCCGACATCACGAAGCGCGGCTGCTTCCTGAACAGCGCCGAACCGGGGAAGATCGCGAACTTGGCGCTGCGGGCGCCGAGATACTCGTTCTTGTTGCCGTCCTTCACGTCCTTCATGCCGATGTGCGACAGCAGACCGGCGAGAAGGGAGACATGGATGCGGTCGACGGGGGCGCCCGGGGGCGGAGCCCCCTGATCGGACGGAGTCTCGTCGGGATGGATGCCCATCTGCTTGGCGACCGTGCGCAACTGGCTGTAGATGTCCTGCCATTCGCGGATGCGCAGGAAGTTCAGGTACTCCTGCTTGCACATCCGGCGGAACGAGCTGGAGCCCCGCTCCTTCTGCTGCTCCCGCACGTACCGCCACAGGTTCAGGTACGCCAGGAAGTCGCTCGTCTCGTCCCTGAAGCGGGCGTGCTGCTGGTCCGCCTGGGCCTGCTTCTCCGCGGGCCGCTCGCGCGGGTCCTGGATGGACAGGGCGGCGGCTATGACCATGACCTCGCGGACGCAGCCGTTGCGGTCGGCCTCCAGCACCATGCGCGCGAGCCGCGGGTCGACCGGCAGCTGGGCGAGCTTGCGGCCGGTCTGCGTGAGCCGCTTGCGCGGGTCCTTCTCCGCCGGGTCCAGCGCGCCCAGCTCCTGGAGCAGCTGCACTCCGTCCCGGATGTTGCGGTGGTCCGGCGGGTCGATGAAGGGGAACTTCTCGATGTCGCCGAGTCCGGCCGCGGTCATCTGCAGGATGACGGACGCCAGGTTCGTCCGCAGGATCTCCGGGTCCGTGAACTCCGGCCGCGCGAGGAAGTCGTCCTCCGCGTACAGCCGGATGCACACACCGTCGGACGTACGCCCGCAGCGGCCCTTGCGCTGGTTGGCGCTGGCCTGCGAGATCGCCTCGATCGGCAGCCGCTGCACCTTGGTGCGGTGGCTGTAACGGGAGATCCGGGCGAAGCCGGGGTCGATGACGTACTTGATGCCTGGGACGGTCAGCGAGGTCTCGGCCACGTTCGTCGCCAGAACGATCCGGCGGCCGGTGTGCGGCTGGAAGACGCGATGCTGCTCGGCGTGCGACAGCCGCGCGTACAGCGGCAGCACCTCGGTGAAGCGGTACTGCTTCTTGGTCAGCGCGTCCGCCGTGTCCCGGATCTCCCGCTCACCGGAGAGAAAGACGAGGATGTCGCCCTTCCCTTCGCCCATCAGCTCCTCGACCGCGTCGGTGATCGCGGTGATCTGGTCCCGGTCGGCGTCCTCGGAGTCCTCCTCCAGCAGCGGCCGGTAGCGCACCTCCACGGGATACGTACGGCCGCTGACCTCGACGATCGGCGCGTCGGAGAAATGCCGGGAGAACCGCTCCGGGTCGATGGTCGCCGAGGTGATGACGACCTTCAGATCGGGCCGCTTCGGCAGCAGCTGGGCCAGATAGCCGAGCAGGAAGTCGATGTTGAGGGACCGCTCGTGGGCCTCGTCGATGATGATCGTGTCGTATGCGCGCAGCTCGCTGTCCGTCTGGATCTCCGCGAGCAGGATGCCGTCCGTCATCAGCTTCACGAAGGTGGCGTCGGGGTTCACCTGGTCGGTGAACCGCACCTTCCAGCCGACCGCCTCCCCGAGCGGCGTCCGCAGCTCCTCGGCGACCCGCTCGGCGACCGTGCGTGCCGCGATACGCCGGGGCTGGGTGTGCCCGATCATGCCGCGCACTCCTCGTCCCAGCTCCATACAGATCTTCGGGATCTGCGTGGTCTTGCCGGACCCCGTCTCACCGGCCACGATCACGACCTGGTGATCACGGATGGCCGCGGCGATCTCGTCCTTCTTCTGGCTGACGGGCAGTTGCTCGGGGTAGGTCACCCCGGGCACGCGAGCGCGTCGTTCGGCCATCCGTTCCTCGGCCTTGGCGACCTCGGTCTCGATCTCCGCGAGAACGGCGGTCCGGGCCTCCGGCTTACGGATCTTGCGCGCACCCTCCAGCCTCCGGCCGAGCCGATGCGCTTCGCGCAGGGACAGCTCGGTCAGTCGGGAGGCGAGGGAGCCCAGGGCGGGGGCAGGCTGCGTAGACATACGCGGTCCAGGATCTCATCCCCGCCAAATCCGTGGCGAACGCTTTTGCCCCGGCCGCCGCGGCGGACGTCAGCCGCCCGCGACCTCGCCGGCCCGCGGCGCGGGCGGAGCGGCGGCGGGCGCGGTCTCCCGGGCCTGCCTGGCACTGCCGGCCAGGGCCATGTTCTGGGCGGTGTTCGACACCGCCTTGATGCCCAGATACGCGGTGGTCACGCCGCTGATCGCGGTGAACGCCGTGGTCAGCACCCCCACGACGACCGCCGGGTCCCCGTCGAGCCGCCACACCCCGAACAGCGCGACGGCGACGATGGCCAGATTGCTCCCCAGCACGGCCTGCAACCCGTACCGGGCCCGCGACCGTTCGACCTCGCCCGCCCTGCTCTCGTTCCGGCTCACAACGTCCCCCGTCCTCTCGGAACCACCTCTCGGAACCAAAAGAGCCCCGATCCGAAGATCGGGGCTCTGTTTGTGGCTGGGGCCGGGGTCGAACCGGCGACCTATCGCTTTTCAGGCGATCGCTCGTACCAACTGAGCTACCCAGCCACGAGGTTTCCGGGGAAACCTCAGCGGTCCTGACGGGATTTGAACCCGCGGCCTCCACCTTGACAGGGTGGCGAGCACTCCAAACTGCTCCACAGGACCAAGTCGGCGTACGACAGTGTCGCACACGTTCTTGCGTGCCCCCAACGGGATTCGAACCCGTGCTACCGCCTTGAAAGGGCGGCGTCCTAGGCCGCTAGACGATGAGGGCTATCGGCCCGCCTGGGCGCTTTGCAGCGCCTCGGGGACGTGAGAAGCATATGGGATGGCGGGAGGTATCGCCAAAACGGTTTACGGACGGGTGCTCGGGGACGGGGTCGCGCCGGGGCGGTTCTCCTCCGGGAGGTGTCGGCTGACCTCGGCCGTCGTGAGGCCGAGGCCGCCCAGGCGGATCTCGTCCCAGGCCTGGAGGCGGCGGGTGTCGCGGTCGAAGTAGAGGATCGAGGCCTCGATCGGGTCGGGGTGTTCGCCCTCGATCGCGCGCAGGCCGCTGCCGCCCGTGGAGCCCTCGACGCGCAGGCGGGTGCCGTGGCGCAGGACCTCCGTCTCCTGGTGGTGCAGGTGCCCGCAGAGGACGAGGGGGGCCTCGCCGTCGGTCTCGCGGGCCGCCGAGGGCTCGTGGACGAGCGCCACGTCGACCGGGGTGCCCGCCGCGCGCTGGTCGCGCAGGGCGGAGGCGAGGCGGGCGCCCGCCAGTTCCTGGGTCGCGTCCGCGCCGGGCTTGGCCGAACGGTCGGGGGTGTACTGGGGGTCGCCGACGCCCGCGAGGCGCAGGCCCGCGACGGTCTTCGCCCGGCCGTCGTCGAGGACGTGCACGTTCTTCAGGCCTTCCAGGTAGCGCTGGGTGCCCCGGGAGTCGTGGTTGCCGCGGACCCAGACGTAGGGCGCCCCGAGATCCTCGACCGGGTCCAGGAAGCCGTTCTCGGCGGCCGTGCCGTGGTCCATGGTGTCGCCGGAGTCGACGATGACGTTCACGTCGTACTGCTCCACCAGCGAGGCGATGATCTTCCAGCTCGCGGGGTTGAGGTGGATGTCCGACACGTGCAGGACCCGGATCGTGGAGGGGTCGGGCGCGTAGGCGGGGAGCGTGGACGTGGCGTCGTAGAGCTTGGTGACGTTGGTGACCAGGCGGGCGAGTTCCTTCTGGTAGACGTCGAACTCCGTGACGATGCTGCGCGCGTTGCCGACCAGTGAGGGCGCCGAGGTGAGCAGGCCGGAGAAGCGGGGCTCCAGGACGGACTTCGGGTTCCAGGTGGCGTACGCCGTGCCGCCCGAGACCGCGAGCAGCGCGAGGGCGAGTCCGCCGGCGGTGAGGGCGCGGCGCGGGCGGCGGTAGACGGCGAGGCCGAGGGCGGTGGCGCCGGTGACGACGGCGACGCCGGAGCGCACGGCGAGGTCGAGGGTGCCGCTGCCGACGTCCTCGGCGACCTCGTCCTGCAGTCCGGAGAGCCGCTCGGGGCGGTCGACGAGGGCCTGGGAGCGCGCGGGGTCGAGCTGGTCGACGTTGACGTCGAGGCGCACGGGCGCGGTGTGGCTGTCGAGTTCGAGGGCGCCGAGCGGGGAGACGTTGATCTTCGTGCCGCCGGTGAGCGAGGGCCGCAGGGTCATGGTCGTGTCCATCGGGCCGACCGGGACGCGGACGCTGCCGACGATCAGCAGGCCCAGCCAGGCGCCGACGAGGACGACGGCGCACAGTCCGAGGGCGCGCAGCCAGGGGTTGGGCCGGTCGTCGAGTTCGAGGCGGGGCGGGGCTTTGGTGCGGCGGGCCATTGGTCGCGTATGCCCCGAGATGCGCCACCGTATGCGCCGGGTCGCGGTGCGCACCGGGCGGCGGTGACGGGGAGGGCGGTTGCCCGGGTGAGCCCCGTACCGGGGTGTCGTACCGGACAATGGGCGGTGTGCTGGAGATGACGCGTGAGGAGTTCGAGGAACTGGTCGCCGAGGCGCTGGACCGGATTCCGCCGGAGCTGACGCGGCTGATGGACAACGTCGCGGTGTTCGTCGAGGACGAGCCGCCCGCGGACGATCCGGAGCTGCTCGGGCTGTACGAGGGAACTCCGCTGACCGAGCGTGGCGAGTGGTACGCGGGGGTACTGCCGGACCGGATCACGATCTACCGGGGGCCGACGCTGCGGATGTGCGAGTCGCGCGAGGACGTCGTCGCGGAGACCGAGATCACCGTGGTGCACGAGATCGCGCACCACTTCGGGATCGACGACGCCCGGCTGCACGCGCTGGGTTACGGCTGAGCCTGGCGTGTCCTCTTGCGGGTGGCGGGAGTTGGGCAGCGTGACGTCCCCGTGTTCCCGGAGGTGGCTGCCCGTGCGCCCCTTGTACGTTCCTGTCCGCCTGGCCGCCGCGGTGGTGGCCGTGGCGGCCGCCGCCGGTTGTATGAGTGTGGGAGAGGACGACGGGGGCCGGGCGCGCCCCGGGCAGTCGGCCGGTGAGCGCGGTGACGGGGCGCCCGAGGACGGTGCGGCGGTGCCGGGCGGGGGAGGCGCCGGGTACGGCGGTGCGGCGGGCGGGCTGGAGGATCCGCGGCCGAAGGGCGGTGGGCGGGGCGGGCCGAAGGGGTCGGCGTCGCCCTCGGTGTCGCCGTCCGGGAGCGCGTCCGCGTCCGCGTCGGCACCCGCGCGGCCGGGGCGCCCGGACCGGCCCGGGGTGCCGGAGCCCGGGGGGCCGCCGGAGCCGGGCGTGCCGTCGCCGTCGTGGGTGGAGCCGTCGTCCGAGCCGCCGCCCGTGTCGCCCGAGCCGCCCGCCTCTCCGACGCCGACGGAGGCGGAGCCGTCGTCGTCGGCGCATCCGGAGCCGGGTCCGCAGCTGGAGTCGCGGGAGCCGGCGCCTGCGGCCGGGTCGCCCGCGTAGCTGTGCTTCCAGGGCTCTGACCTGCGCGGGAACGGGTCAGTTTGCCTTCCGGGGTGGTGGGTGCGTATGGTGGTAGATCGTTTGATCCCATTTGCCCGGCGCCACAGCAGAGCGCGCCGTGTGGCGCGTACTCTCCCTTGCCGTGTCGGACCGCATTGAGGCGGTCGTGTGCGATTCACGGAGTTGACGGGCGCGTGCCGATGAGACTCCGGAAGGTTTCGCATACGCATGTCCATTTCCAGTTCCGATCACGTCGTCCTGCCCGAGAACCTCGAAGAGGGCATCGTCGGGGCCGAGGCCTCCGAGACCTCTGAGACCCCCGAGCTGACCTTCGCGGACCTCGGTCTGCCGGAGGGCGTTGTGCGCAAGCTCGCGCAGAACGGCGTGACGGCCCCCTTCCCGATCCAGGCCGCGACCATCCCGGACGCGCTGGAGGGCAAGGACATCCTCGGCCGGGGCCGCACCGGTTCCGGCAAGACCCTGTCCTTCGGTCTGCCGACCCTCGCCCGGCTGGCGGGCGGCCGCACCGAGAAGAAGCGCCCCCGCGCGGTCATCCTGACGCCGACCCGCGAGCTGGCCATGCAGGTCGCGGACGCCCTGCAGCCCTACGGCGACGTCGTCGGCCTGCGCATGAAGGTCGTCTGCGGCGGTACGTCGATGGGCAACCAGATCTACGCCCTGGAGAAGGGCGTCGACATCCTGGTCGCCACCCCGGGCCGACTGCGCGACATCATCAACCGCGGCGCCTGCTCCCTGGAGGACGTGCAGATCGCCGTTCTCGACGAGGCCGACCAGATGTCCGACCTGGGCTTCCTGCCCGAGGTCACCGAGCTGCTGGACCAGATTCCGGCGGGCGGCCAGCGGATGCTGTTCTCAGCGACGATGGAGAACGAGATCCAGACCCTCGTCGACCGCTACCTGAACGCCCCCGTCTCGCACGAGGTGGACGCGGCCCAGGGCGCGGTGACGACGATGTCCCACCACATCTTCATCGTGAAGCCCAAGGACAAGGCGCCGGTCACCGCCGCGATCGCCTCCCGCAAGGGCCGCACGATCATCTTCGTCCGCACCCAGCTGGGCGCCGACCGCGTCGCCGAGCAGCTGCGCGAGGCCGGCGCGAAGGCCGACGCGCTGCACGGCGGCATGACGCAGGGCGCGCGCACCCGCACGCTGGCCGACTTCAAGGACGGTTACGTCAACGTCCTGGTCGCCACCGACGTCGCCGCGCGCGGTATCCACGTCGACGGCATCGACCTCGTGATGAACGTGGACCCGGCCGGTGACCACAAGGACTACCTGCACCGCGCCGGCCGTACGGCCCGCGCCGGCCGCACCGGCACGGTCGTCTCGCTGGCCCTGCCGCACCAGCGCCGGCAGATCTTCCGCCTGATGGAGGACGCGGGCGTCGACGCCTCGCGCCACATCATCCAGGGCGCCGGCGCCTTCGACCCGGAGGTCGCCGAGATCACCGGTGCCCGGTCGATGACCGAGGTCCAGGCCGAGTCGGCGGGCAACGCCGCCTCGCAGGCCGAGCGTGACGTGGCCCACCTGACCAAGCAGCTGGAGCGCGCCCAGCGCCGGGCGACCGAGCTGCGCGAGGAGTCCGACCGACTGCTGGCCCGTGCCGCCCGTGAGCGCGGCGAGGACCCGGAGGCCGCGGTCGCCGCCGCCGCCGAGGCCGCCGAGGCCGTCGAGGCCGTCGCCGAGGTCGTCGTGCCGGAGCAGCCGGCCGCGCAGGACGTGGACCAGACGGAGCGCGAGGAGCGCCGCGAGCGCCGTGACGAGCGCGGTGGCTTCGGCGGCCGCGAGGAGCGTCGTCCGTTCAACCGTGACCGTGACGACCGTGGCGGCCGTTCCTTCGAGCGTCGTGACGACCGTGGTGGCTTCAACCGCGACCGTGACGACCGTGGCGGTCGTTCCTTCGAGCGTCGTGACGACCGTGGTGGCCGGACCTTCAACCGTGACGACCGCGGCGGCTTCAACCGTGACCGTGGTGAGCGCGGCTTCGAGCGTCGTGACGACCGCGGTGGCTTCAACCGCGACCGTGACGACCGTGGCGGTCGTTCCTTCGAGCGTCGTGACGACCGCGGTGGCTTCAACCGCGACCGCGACGACCGCGGTGGCCGTTCCTTCGAGCGTCGCGACGACCGTGGCGGCCGCTCCTTCGAGCGCCGTGACGACCGTGGCGGCCGGACCTTCAACCGTGACGACCGCGGTGGCCGTCCCTTCGAGCGCCGTGACGACCGTGGCGGCTTCAACCGCGACCGTGACGACCGTGGCGGCTTCCGCCGTGACGACCGCGGTGGCCACCGCGGCAGCGACCGTCCCTTCAACCGCGACCGTCAGGGCGACCGCCCCGTCTTCCGTTCCGGCGGCCACGAGCGTCCCTACGGCCGCCGTGACGACCACCGTGGCACCGGTCCCTCCGCCGGCCGCCGCGAGGACAAGCCGCGCTGGAAGCGCAACGGCTGACGCCGGCTGAGCAGCTGACCCCCGAGGGCCCGTACGACCGATGTCGTACGGGCCCTCGGTCTGTGAGGGCCTCTTTTAGTCGACTGTGACGCATGTCACGCCCCGGGCGGGGGAATTGCTGGGGGCATGACAGATGACGCCAGAGAGAGCGGGCCGTCGGACGAGGAACGGCTGGCCCAGCTCGGCTACACGCAGGTGCTCGCGCGCCGGATGTCGGCGTTCTCCAACTACGCGGTGTCGTTCACGATCATCTCGGTGCTGTCGGGCTGCCTGACGCTGTACCTGTTCGGGATGAACACCGGCGGGCCGGCCGTGATCACCTGGGGCTGGGTCGCCGTCGGCCTGATGACCCTGTTCGTGGGGCTGGCCATGGCCGAGATCTGCTCGGCCTATCCGACCTCGGCCGGCCTGTACTTCTGGGCGCACCGGCTCGCGCCGCCGCGGTCGGCCGCCGCCTGGGCGTGGTTCACGGGCTGGTTCAACGTGCTCGGCCAGGTGGCGGTGACCGCGGGCATCGACTTCGGGGCCGCGTCCTTCCTCGGGGCTTATCTGAACCTCCAGTTCGGCTTCGAGGTGACCCCCGGGCGCACGATCCTGCTGTTCGCCGCGATCCTGGTGCTGCACGGCCTGCTGAACACCTTCGGCGTGCGGATCGTCGCGCTGCTGAACAACGTCAGCGTGTGGTGGCACGTACTGGGTGTCGTCGTGATCGTCGGCGCGCTGACCTTCGTGCCCGACGAGCACCAGTCCGCGTCCTTCGTCTTCGGCGAGTTCGTGAACAACACGGGCTGGGGCAGCGGGCCGTACGTCGTGCTGCTGGGTCTGCTCATGGCCCAGTACACCTTCACCGGCTACGACGCCTCCGCCCATATGACCGAGGAGACGCACGACGCCTCCACCGCGGGCCCGAAGGGCATCGTGCAGTCCATCTGGACGTCGTGGATCGCCGGATTCGTGCTCCTGCTCGGCTTCACCTTCGCCATCCAGTCCTACGACGGTGCCCGCACCTCCCCGACCGGCGCGCCGCCCGCGCAGATCCTGCTCGACGGCCTCGGCGCGACCGCGGGCAAGCTGCTGCTGCTCGTGGTGATCGGCGCGCAGTTGTTCTGCGGCATGGCCTCGGTCACGGCCAACAGCCGTATGATCTACGCCTTTTCGAGGGACGGCGCGCTGCCGTACTCGCACGTCTGGCACACCGTGAGCCCCCGTACGCGCACCCCCGTGGCGGCGGTGTGGCTGGCCGCGCTCTCCGCGCTCGCACTGGGACTGCCGTACCTGATCAATGTGACGGCCTACGCGGCGGTGACCTCGATCGCCGTGATCGGCCTCTACATCGCCTACGTCATCCCGACGCTGCTGCGGGTGCGCAAGGGCGACGCGTTCGAGCGGGGGCCGTGGCATCTGGGCCGCTGGTCGGGCGTGGTCGGCGTGGTGGCGGTGGTCTGGGTCGGCGTGATCACCGTGCTGTTCATGCTGCCGCAGGTCTCCCCGGTCACCTGGGAGACGTTCAACTACGCCCCCGTCGCCGTCCTGGCCGTCCTCGGCTTCGCCGCCACCTGGTGGCTGGTCTCCGCCCGGCACTGGTTCCTCAACCCCGACCACGAACGGACCATCGCCTGGACGGCGGCCCGCGCGGCCCGCCCCGAACCGGTCGATCCCTGACCTTTCCCGACCGTGACGTGGCCGGGTCACCGATACCCGATCGGAGACCCGGCCACGTCCGGCTATGCTCGGGTAGGCAACATCGCCAGGGCCCTTAGCTCAATTGGCAGAGCAGTGGACTTTTAATCCATTGGTTGTGGGTTCGAGTCCCACAGGGCCTACGAGACGGACCCCAGCTCAAGCGGCAATTGAGCTGGGGTCCTGTCCGTTTTCGGTAGGTCGAGTGATCGTTTGCTGGCCCTTAGCTGGCCCGAAGGGACAGGCGCCGTGTCAGCGGCCCGCACCCAGCAAGTCCGCCAGGTGGCGCCGTGCAGCGATCAGGTCCGCGAGGTGCGACGCCATGTCGCCGATCAGCTCGTCCACCTCTTCCAGGTTCAGGGTTGGCCACGTGCCATCTCCGTAGAACGCGAGGCCGATGCGTTCGCCGTGCCACTCCTCCAGGCGAAACTCCATCAGCCCACTGTCCCGCAGGCGGCCCGCGTAAGCGCCCGTCATGCCGACTGCTGCGCCGATGACGCGGGGCGCTTCCGCCTGGGGATCGGGCCACTCGGTATGAGCCGGCCGTGCGCGGCGGGCCGGTATGGACGTGCAGCCGTCTTGCGCACGGTCAGCGTTGGTGGGCAGGTCCGGGCGGGTGGTCGGGGCAGGTGTGGTGGTTGACACGAGACGGTTGGTGCGCATGGGCGACTCTCTCGGGATGGCATCAGGGCCAGAGTTGGGCGAGACTCGGCCGGGCGCCGAGACCTCGTTGGTAGTGAGTGGACCCAGGTATGGGGCATTCCGGTTTGATGCCCAATAGAGTGATACGCCTTTAAGCCAGTTGGCCGGAAGGGAACTTGAGGCGTCGTCGAGTGGGGCTCAAGCGCCTTGGCCATGGAAGGCACGTAAGGGCGCCCCGGTGTCCGAGGAATGGTGCGGTCCCCGGCCAGCGACGGGGGCGTCGGCCGGGGACCGCGGTGTCCGTCCGGCCCCGGGTGGTCACGGGGCCGGACGGGGTCAGGCGGGCCCGTCAGGGCCGTGGCAGCGGCACGGGCAGCGGCGGACCAGCAGCACGCCCTTGGCGCCGGGCAGCGGCAGGTCCTCGGCCCGGCGGCACCGGTCGTGCAGGTCCCCGTACCCGTCCTGCCGGGCCAGGGTGCACTCGGGCGACAGGTACTCCTCCGCCGTCTCCCAGGTCACAGCTGTTCGCCTCTCGACCGGGTGTTGGCCGCTGCCACTCCTGCGCTGAGGATCTCCTCCGACGTGGCCGGCCGGAGCCGCTCCGGCTGTGCGTCCCACTCGCGGCCGCCACCGAGGGGGCGCAGCTGGACGTAGGGGCCCAGGAAGCCCATCACCCGGCCGACCCGGCCGCTTGTGGTGTCCCTCATGGTGTCGCCCAGGCGCGGTTCCCGGTCCTCGCCACCGGCCGGTGCGGTGGTCGCGGCGTCGCTCGGCATGGGCACTCCTCCTGACGTGCGGGATTCCCTCTCACACACGAGACCGTAGAGCGCGGTACAACAGAGGCAGGCACGCACTTTGCGTGCCCTGACTCGGGGGCAACCATGGACACTTCGGGTATCGGCCGCCGCATCGCCCACTGGCGGGACCGGCGCGGCTTCACCCAGACCGACTTCGGCCAGCTCATGGGGCAGACGAGGCGCTGGGTCCAGGACATCGAAGGCGGCAAGCGGCAGCAAGACCCCCGCCTCTCAGTGCTGGTGCGCGCGGCGGACGTCCTGCGCATCCCCCTGGAGCAGTTGTTGGCAGACAGCACGCCCCCGCCCCCGCCCGGCAGCGCCCCGCCTGCGGGTGCCCTCGCCGTGATCGACGCGCTTTACGGCGCCCCGCCCTCCACCGAGCCAGCCCCGCTGTCCGTGCTGCACAAGCGGCTCGCCTACTGCTGCGAGGCGTTCCAGGCCTGCCACTACGCGACGCTCGCCCGCGAACTGCCAGCGCTGATCACAGGCGCCGGCCAGACCGAGCACAGTGCTCCGGACGGAGCGCGATCGGAGGCGGCCTCGCTCCACTCCCGCGTCTACCAGCTGACGACGTCGTACCTGCACAAGTACGGTCAGGCGTCCGCCATCCAGGCCGCCCTCGCCGCAGACCGGGCCCTCGCCGCGGCGGAGCGGTCCGGCGACCCGGTCCAGATAGGGGCCGCAACCCGGCGCGTGGCCAAGAGCCTCGTCTACCAGCAGCGCCCGGAGGCGGCCGTCGAGTTCGCGACGTCTGCCGCCCGGCGCCTGGAGGACGACCTGTCCGAGCGCGGGCCGCTGGGTCTGTCCACTCTCGGCATGCTGTACCTGTCCGCGGCCCTCGCCGCCTCATCGCAGGAACGGACCACCGCCAGGGTCCGCACGGCGACCGACTTCGTCGACGAGGCCGCAGACGTGGCCGACCGGCAGGGCGGCGATCTCGACGAGGACTGGACCATGTTCGGGCCGACCAACGTGGAACTGCACCGGGTTGACATGCTCGTCCGTTTCGAGGACGGCTGGTCCGCCCTTGAAGCCGCCGACGCGATCGGCCCGGAAGCCTTCGCCGGCTTGAGCCGGGAGCGGCAGGCCGGCCACCGCGTCGCGATGGCACGCGCTTCGCTCTTGACACGGCGTAAGGAAGCGGCGGCGCAGGAGCTGCTGGAGGCTGACCGGCTGGCGCCGGAGGACGTGCGGAGCAGGCCAAGCACGGTAGACCTGGTGAAGGACGTGGTCGGAGCAACTCCCAACCCTGGGGGCGAGTTGCGGGTGCTGGCCGAACACTGTGGACTCCGCGCATGATCCTGTACCTGATCGCCTGCGCCGCAGGTCCCACTCAGTACATCGACGACGGCGTGCGCGCGGCCCAGGCCGACGGATGGGACGTATGCCTGATCCTCACCCCGTCCGCCGCCAGATGGTGGGAGCCCCGCATGGCCGAACTGGTGGAGCTGACCGGGCATCCGGTGCGGTCGCAATACAAGCTGCCGTGGGAGAAAGACGCTCTGCCGCAGGCGGCCGCCATGCTCGTGGCGCCCATGTCCTGCACCACGCTGAACAAGTGGGGCGCTGGCATCAGCGACACCCTGGCGATCGGACTCCCGTCCGAGGCCGTACACATGGGCGTGCCGGTGGCGGCCATGCCCTACTTCAACCAGGCGCAGGGCTCGCAGCCCGCGGTGGCGCGGTCGATTACCGCCCTGCGGGAGCAGGGAGTCCTCTTCCTGGACGGAGAGGGCGGGTACGCGTCACATCCCCCGAAGCGAGGCAACCCGGCCGTCTTCCCGTGGGCGAAGGCGCTCGCCGGGGTGCGGCGCCTGGCCGCCACCTGACCGCCCAGATAGGAAAAGTAGCCCCCGCAGCACCGCCCGGAGGACGGCACGGCGGTGGCACTCCTCAGACGTAAAAGCGGCCCCGCCCTCCCGTTAAGGAGAGCGGGGCCGCGGTCACAGGTGCCAGGGGGTGAGGTCGAGTTCGGCCGGCGGTTCAGGCGCGGGCCCTGCTGGCGTTTTCGGGCCGACCCGGCGGGCCCACTGGAGCATGTCCAGGTAGGCGCGTGTCAGCAGCTTGCGCTGCTTGCGTTCCTCGGCCAGCTCCTTGTCCAGCCGGTCCGTGATCGCGCGGAATCCCTCGCGCCTGTTCGTCGCTCTGGACTGCCCCCACGACAGCAGGCCCACGACCAGGGCGACGGCGCCGCCGACCAGTGCCCCTACATCCATCAGCGTGCTCTCTTTCGCAGGTGCGGTGGGGGCGGGTCGTCCATCCCGGACACCAGCACCACACCGATCGTGAATGCCCCCCATCCGCACGCCGACCCGACGGCCGGCGGGTAGCTGCTGGCCGCGGCCGCCGAGAAGACGCCTGCCCACAGTCCGGCTGGGACGGCGAGCGAGACGTAGCCGAGGGCCTGGAAGCGGGGGCAGTTGATGAGCAGGCCAGCCAGCGCGGCCAGCACGCCGCAGCCCACCCACATCCAGCCGAGGGAGTTGAGGCCGCCAGGCACCAGCTTGGTGAGGTCCGCCAGGCCGCGGGCGGTGCCGTAGCGGGGCTGGCCGACGATGCCGAGGCCGCCGTATCCGGCCCAGCCGAGGCCGACGGTGATGAGGAAAGCGCGGCGGTGGGAGAACCGGCGCCGCGCCGCCACGCCCCGCATCAGGCGTCCGTGCGCGGTGTGTGCTTAGCGGCCCAGCCGGACACGAAGGCGACAGCCGCGGGGACCAGGGCGAGGACGAACGGGGCGAGCGCGGGCGGCATCCATCCGACCAGCTCGGCGTGATCCTGCACGGCCTCAAGGGAGGCGAGCAGGCCGGTGCTGCCGACGTATGCGGCGGCGGTAGCGGCGGTGACCTTCTTCTCTACGCGTGCCATCGGTTACTCCTTCTCCAGCGCGGTGACGCGCTTCTCCAGGGCGGTGAGCCGCTGCTCGACGGTGAGCGGCGGAACGGGCGGCTTGGGCGTGGGTGGCTTCGGCGGGGTCGGCGACCAGCTGGCCGGGTGCTTGAGGCGCTCGGCGACCCGGGCGAGGATCGCCGTCCAGTCGACGCCGCGGGGGTCGACCTTGCCGGGCTGCCAGTCGAGGTGCCGGATCAGGGAGCGCTCGGTCCAGCCGTGCCGTCGGCAGAGCGCGGCGCCGGCGCGGACGATCGCCTCGATCTGGACGGCGGGCCACGGGTCGCGGCCGTCGCCGAGGTTCTCGCACTCGAAGCCGTAGAAGTGCCGGTTGCCGTCGGTGTTCGCCTCGTTGTCCGGCGGCAGCGGGCCCTCGGCGATGACGGCCTGGAGGACGTCGTCGTCGCCCTTCCCGGCGTGGTTGGCGCGGCCGTAGCCGACGAGGTGGATGCGGCCGTCCTTGGTGATGACGCCGTGGCACAGCGGGCCGGGCAGGTCGGGGTGCCCCTTGCGGCAGAGCTCGACGGTGGCGGCCGAGCCCTTGGTGACGGTGTGGTGGATCATCACCCCGTGCACGGGCCCCCAGGGGCCCTTGTGGTTGCGGTTGTGGGTGCGCCAGTCGCCGACCTCGACGACGGCCAGGCCCTCGTCGCGCAGCGCGTCGAGGAACGTGGCGGCGGTCAGTGGTGTGGCCATGCGTGAGTCCTCCAGGGCATGAGGAAGCCCCGGCCGTTGGCTCGGGGCGTGGGGTGGTGTGGGGTGGTGGTCAGCTGGCGGGTTCGATGATGAGCTCGCGCATGGCGAAGGTCGCCGTGTCGGTGCCCACCGAAGTGCGCATCAGGAGGCGCGTGTTGTAGGTGGCGCCGGGGGTGAGGCCGGTCAGCAGGTGCACGACGCCGGAGCGTGCGAAGGTCGAGCCGTAGTGGCTGGCGCCGATGGCGTCCGCGGCGGCCTCGACGAGGGTGCCGGCGCCGATGACTCCCCCGGTGCGGGTCTCGGGGGCGGCGAGGGTGCCGGAGGTGGCGTTGCTGTTGACCATGCGGGCTGCGGTGTGGATCATCACCCGGCCGGTGGTCGGGGCGACGAAGCTCACGGCGCAGTCGGTGCCGGTGGTGGTGTAGGACGTCGAGGTGGTGGTCACCGACGCGGACTGTGCGTCGGCCGCGGTCGGCGGCGTGTCGAGGGCCTTGACGGTGGATCCGGCCGAGAGGTCGGGCACGGGTCACTCTCCTTGTCTCTACAGTGCCCGGACGGCGGGCTGGGTGAGCCGGACGGCTGTGACCGCTGTCTGTGCTTTGACGATGCCGTTGGCCGATCTGGCCGCGGTGATGGTCTGCGGGTTGACGACCTCGACGTTGTCGTAGCGGACCTCGACGGTGGCGGCGTTGGTGTTGCCGGTGGCCCGGATCGAGCGGGTGCCGATCTGGCCTGCCGCGGTGAGGGAGGTGTCGGCCGCCTCGATGTGCCACCCGGTCGGTTCCGGGGCCGTCGCGAGCCAGGCCTTTGCGCGCAGGGTGCTGCCGGAGACCTGGAGGCGCAGGCGGATGTACTGGCCCGCGACGTGGGTCACGCCCGGCAGCGTGTACGCGCTGCCGAGCTGTGTCTGGACGTTCGCGACGACCTTGCGGACGGACAGCGTGACCGTGTTCGTCTGGCTGAACTGGAGCCGGGCCATGTAGAAGTTGCTGCCGTCCAGGGTGCGCGCGGTGACCGCCCCGTAGAGGCCGTCGGTGCCGGTGGCGAGGGCGCTGGTGGTGATGTCGGCGTAGACGTCCGCGTCCGGGTGGACCGCGGCCAGCGAGGTGCGCCGGGAGACGTCCAGCGTCGCCAGGACGTGGACGCCGTAGCCGCTGCCCACGCTGTAGTCGGCCGTCGTCCCTCCGCCCGTGACCGCCCAGGCCGGGCCGGTGTCGGGGCTGCCCCAGCCGCCTGCGACGGTCCGGGTGAAGGTGTCCTTCAGCCAGGACGTGATCGCGGAGGCGGTGACGTCCTCGCCTCCCAGCGTGAGGGCGAGCGGCATGTCGGCCGGGTCGGTGGTCCACAGCGGGCCGGTGGCGGTGAGCACGTGCAGGGCGGTGGCGGCGGATGCGGCCGCGGCGGCCAGCTGCGCGCCGGCGGTGTCCCGGCGGGCCCGCACGGTGTCGTCGCGCACGGCCACCCTCCAGGGCGACGCGGGGGTGCAGTTGAAGGTCATGTTCCAGTCGACCGGGTGGCCGATGACCTCGGTCTGTCCCTGCATGAGCAGGTCGATCGTGCCGGGCGGCAGCCAGGGCGGAGGGTTGGCGATGGTGAGGCGGTCGCCGCAGTCCAGGGCCGTGGCCGCGTCGATCAGGCCGGGTCCGGCCGCGAGGTCGACGCCCACGACGGGGTAGCGCAGCTCGTCGACCGTGCCCAGGTGCAGCCGCCAGGATGCGTGCTGCTCAAGCTGGCCGTCGCTGTCGACGTTCACCGTGAGCGAGTCGTCGTAGGGGCCGACTCCGTCGGGCGGGGCCTGGACGGACAGCGGCCCGGACTCCAGGACGGCACGGGCGGACGAGCCGCCGGCGCGCTCGACGGTGCGGTCGTTGCGCACGCCCTGGTCGTCGTCGGCGGGCTCCAGCGGGTGCGCGAGTCCGGCCGCCTGGTAGTCGAGAGCGAGGGTGACGGGCTGGTTGTAGAGGGTCTCGCGGCCGCGGTAGGCGAGGGAGCGCTGGTCGCGGCGCTCGTAGAGGATTCCGCCGTCGGTGTCCGCAGCCTCCTCGATGAGGTCGAGGAACGTCTGGGGCCGCTGGGCGCCCATCACGACCTGGGCGGTGGTGTCGCCGTGGACCAGGACGTACTTGCCTTCCTCGCCGGACAGGCGGCGCAGTCGCTCGCCCGCGCTCTCGCCGGCGAACCCGTCGTCGGCGCCGATGAACGCGGCCGGGTCGATCGAGGGGAACACCGTGATGTGGCCCGCCTTCAGGTTCCCGGGGACGCCCATCACCCTGACGGACGTGGGCCGTCCCTCGGTGGCGGCGTACAGCGTGTTCGCGCCCCAGCCGGAGATACCGACACCGACCCAGCCGACGTGCACGTCGACGTTCCCGCCGCTCTGGACCGCGGACAGGATGAGCCGGTTCCAGCGGCCGGTGAAATCCGGGGCCGTCGTCGAAATGGTCGCAAGGACGGTGCCGTCGTCGTCGAGGGCCTCCACCCGGACGTTGTTCGTCTGGACCCGGATCGTGTACTTCTTCGCGGTGCCGGTGGTGCTGACCTCCAGCACGGTGTTCAGCGACGACGGCATGGTGTCGAGCCGGTACACGAACTCGACCTGCCAGGCGCCCGCGGGGATCGCGGGGATGGTGCCGCGGCCCTCGCCGTCCTGGTCGAAGGCGGGCACGGTGGAGGCGCCGCCGAGGGTGTCGTCCGCCCCGAACGCCACCCCGGACACGGCCATCGGCCGCACCCCTGCGAGCGGGCTGTAGCCCTGGGTCGCGCCGGACGGTTCCTCCAGCGGCCAGTAGGCGGCGGGGCTGTAGGCGGGGATACGGCGCCGCAGCGTGGAGTCGAACGGCTTCTGCCCCTGCCCGTAGCGGCGCAGGACGCCGGCCGCCTCGATGGGCACACGGACGTCCCGCCCGGAGACGTCCCAGCGCGGCGGCCAGTTCGACACCTCGCCCACGAACCTCGTGCGCCGGTTGGTGATCTGGGTGCCGCCGTTGAGCGTCCACGTGCGGCCCGCCCCGTCGGCGAACGACGTCGTCCCGATGGCCTGTGCGGTGAACACCGGGTTCGCCACGACCGTGCCGCCGATGCCGCTGCGGACCTCGGCGGCCATGCAGCGGCCGGCCGCCGGGGTCATCGACGTGACCGTGGCATCGCCGATGCGCAGGTCGGCGGCGGTGGCGTTGAAGACGGACGTCGTCCCGGCCTGGACGACGTCGGCGCCGAGCTGCGTCCACGGTCCGGCCGTGCCCGAGGGCGCGGTGTAGAACCGGACGGTGCGTCCGCCGGCCCCGTTGTCCACGTCGAGCGTCGCCCGGACGGCGAGGCGGCCCGAGGGCGGGACGACCAGCCGGGCGGTCGACGACGCGCCGAGCACGTTCACCCCGTCCGCCGACCACTCGAAATACAGCCGGTTGCTGCGGACGCCGAGGAACCAGGCCTTGTCGGAGGCCAGTGCGGCCATCTTCCCGATGATCTCGGTGGTCGCCAGCCCGTCGCCGGCGTCCAGCCAGTTCACCAGCAGCGCGTCCACCCGCACGTCGATGTCCCCGGTGATGGCGAGGGCGGCGTTGTGCGGGGTGGACGCGTGGTCGCCGACGGCGCCGGGGATCCGCAGGAACTGGCTGCCCGCCAGCACGGACACCCGGACCGGCGTGTTGCGGCCGATCAGCCCGTAATAGGGCGACAGCGGGTTGCGGGGGGAGTACTTCCCGGACCGGTTGTTGAGGACGAGAGAGCACCGCGAGGGGTCGGTGCGCTGCCCCTCGTCGGGGCGGCCCCGCTCGATCGTGATCCGGTCCTGGGTGTAGACGTCCGTGGTGATGTCCGTCCACACCCCGCCCGCGAACAGCTCGATCTGGACCTGGAGCGGGGTCTGCGGGAACGCCACGACCGAGCCTCCTATTCTCCGGTGAGGATCTGCACCCGGCCGCGCCCGTCGACGCGGACCATCTTGCGGAACAGCCGCTTGAGCTCGCTGTCCGCGCCCTGGATATCGAGCACGACGCGGGCGGTGCCGCCTGCGGCCTGGGCGCCCATGAGCGGCGCCATGGTGGGCGCGGTCAGCGGCCGTGCGGGGGCCGCGAGTTCGGGCCGGACCAGGGTCCGCATGGCCTCGTCGAGCTGCGGCGCGGTGCGCTGCATGCCCGCCACCACGCCGGGCGGGATCCACCGGCCGACCTGGTCGGCCAGCACGGTCGACGGGCTCTTGATACCGAGGGCCTTCTTGATGGCCTTCTGCATGCCCAGCGCGATCGTGAGCATGGCGTTCTCGATGTTCTTCTGTTCGGCCTTCAGGCCCGCCACCAGGCCCTTGGCGGCGTGGATGCCGGACCCGTACAGGGCGTCACCCGCCACCGTGCCCGCCTTGCCCGCCGCGGCGACGATCTGCGCCTGGGTGGAGTTGATCTGGCTGATGGTGCCCTTGCTGGCGGTGGCGAGGGCGGCCGCGGCGCTCGCCCCGCCCTCGACGCCGGCCTGTGCGATCTGCGCGATCAGGTCGGACCGGACGCCCTTCTTGCGCAGTGCGACCAGATCGGCGGCGAACTTCTTGGCGGCGGCCAGCTTGTCGGTCATGTTCGTCAGCAGGGTCTCCGCCGACACCGGCCCCTGCCCGGCGAGGGTGGTGATGTTGGCGCTGTCGAGAACGCCCTTCTTGACGTCCGCGACCAGCTTGGCGCGGGCCTTGACCAGGTCGTCCAGCCGCTTGGTGGCGGTCTTCAGTCTGGTGGCCACCACTGCCTCGCGGTCGGCCAGCCGCAGCAGCCGCTCGGTGCCGAAGTCCGCCTTGGCCAGGGCCTTGGTGCGCCGGCCGCCCGGGGCGAGCGCGGCACGGATGATGTCCGCCAGCTTCGCTGCGGCGGCCTGGACCTGCTTGCGCGACCCGGTCATGCCGAGGACCAGGCCGCGCGCGATCCACTGGCCCTGGGCCCGGGTCACCTTCGAGGGCGAGGCGATCCCGAGGGCCTTGGCGATCGGGCCCGGAACGGCCGATTTCGCGAAGGAGTACAGCTGGCTGCGCAGCCATCCGCCCATGGACCTGATGCCGTTCCACAGGCCGCGGACGACGTCCATGCCCTTGCTGACGAGCAGGCCGCGCATGGAGCCGATGGCGGCGTTGATCCGGCCGGGCCAGCTCACCATCCAGCCGACCAGTTCCAGGGCCTTCTTGACCGCCCAGTTCTTGGCCGAGTTGAACCACCCGGAGACCCAGCCGGGGATCCGGCCCATCCACGTGACGACGGCGAGGACACGGCCGACAGCCGAGGCCACCTTGCCGACGACCCAGTCCCAGACCAGGCCGGTCCAGCGCCTGACGCTGTCCCACTTGGCGATGACCAGCGCGACCAGGCCGATCACCACCGCGATGACCCAGCCGACCGGGCCCATGGCAATCAGCCACTGGGCGGCCATGGTCGCCGCCCACCAGACCGCCTTGGCGGCCATGATGGCGAACTGGACGGAGGAGACGACGGCGGCCCGGATCACGCTCAGGATCCACGTGCCGATCGCCACCAGCGCCGACCCCGTCCACGCGGCGGCGGTCGCCGCGCCCGAGACGATGGCGGCGCCCGCGATGCGGGCGTAGGCCCACAGCCCGACCGCGTTCATCCGCAGCCACCCGAGGGTGGTCTTCATGGCCGCGGTGTCCATCAGCCAGTGGGCCGCGCCCACGACGGCCGCCCCCGCTGCGTAGACCATCATCGCGCCCTTGACGACCAGGACGACCCCGGCGAGGCCGAGCAGCGTGTACATCAGGGGCCGCATCACGGCCTCGTTCTCGGTGGCGAAGTCGAGGAACACGCCGGCGACGGCGCCGATCTCCAGCAGGGCCGTGCGCTTGAACCTCGTCAACGCCTTCGACGCGCTGTCGTCCATGGCGTCGGCGAGCTTGTCGGTGGAACCGGTCGCCTTGTCCATGCCCGAGGCCGCCGCAGCGCTGGCAGGGTCGAGGGCGAACAGGGCGTCGGCCTGGGTGTTGGCCAGGTCACCGAACAGCGCCTGCGCCGCGTTCAGCCGGGTCGTCTTGTTCTCGGTGCCCCGCAGCGCGTCCATGGTCATCTGGAGTGCCTCAGTGGCCTGGCTGCCTCCGGCGCGCATCATCGCGCCGATCTTCAGGCCGTCCAGGCCGATCGAGCCGAACGCGGCCTGTGTGGCCTTGCTGCTGCCGAGCGCCACCTCGCCGAAAATTCCGATGGCGTCGGCGACCGCGTCGGCGTCCCGGGCGCCCTTGACGATGCCCTGGTGGATCAGGCCGATCGTGGTCTGTCCGTCCAGGCCGACCCGTCTGAACTGCGTCGAGTACTCGTTCAGCGTTTCCAGTAGGTCATCCGCCTTGTTGGCGGAGGTGCCGAATCCGGTGGTGATGATGTCGAACGCCTCGTCTGCGCTGTCGGCCAGGCCCGTGCGGACGAGCTGGCCGACTGCAGCCGTGACCGGGCCGACCTCGGTGTTGAACGTCTCGGCGAGCGCGAGTGCCTTGGTGGTGACGTCCTCCAGGCCGCTCTCGGCCGCCGTGCTCTTGCCGATGTTCTGGTAGACCCCGCGGATCGCCTCGTTGACGGTCTCGGTGGAGTCGCCCCAGGCCTCGCTGTAGACGCGCGCGGACATCTGCGACAGCTCGGCCGCCTCGGCCGGGCCGATGCCGAGCTGGGCGGCCAGCTTGGTGCTGGCCGCCTCCAGGTCCATCTCTGCCGCGATGCCGGCGCCGAGCGCGGCCGCCACCCCCGCGCCGATGCCGGCGGCCGCCGTGTCGAACCGCTCCCGGGCGGAGGACAGGCCCTGCTCGGTGTTGTCCCGGGCGACCAGGTTGAAGACCAGCGACGTGTCGCTCACGGCCGCACCCCCTGTGGTCAGGGGGCACGGCGGCCCCTGTTCAGCTGTTCTTCAGTTCTTCACTGGCCTTGCGCTGGGCTTCCTCGTAGGCGTCGAGCCAGGCGAGATAGACGTCCGTCTCCTCGACGGTGAAGGCGTCCCAGTCGCGGGCCAGGATGCCCAGCAGGTGGGCCGCATCGCCGAGGCGGCTCAGTCGGCGACGGGCAGACTCGCTTTTCCCTCGTCCTCCGGGTCGTCGAAGGCCTCGGCGATCTCAAGGTCCAGCTGCGCGAGGGTGGCCGCCCGCTCGTCGCCGGTCGCGTTCTCCGAGACGCCCTCGCGCAGCTGGATCAGCTCGGCCTTGGAGTACTCCAGCTTCAGCTCGTCCCACGCGAAATCGACGTCGTCGAGCTTCACGGTGGGGTGCTCGCGCTTGAGGTACGTGAACAGCAGGACGCGGCGGCACAGGCTGTTGCCCTGGATCACGTCCTTGGTGAACGCCGACCAGTTGCGGGAGGTGAGGCGTTCGATGTTCTCCCGCTCCACCGACATGATCTTGCGGGGGTTGTACTTGAAGCGCTTCGGCTCGTCGCTGCCCTCGGGGCTGTAGACCAGATACAACGGGGTCTCCTTAGTCTGCCCGCGCAGCGATGCGCCGGGCCATGTTCTCCATGGCCGCCTCGACGGCCGCCTTGTACTCGCCCTCACGGCCCTGAAATGCGCGGTCGAACCAGTCGACCTTGCCGTGCTGCTGGACCCAGATCTCGCGGTTGCCGTACACCGGGTGCCGCCAGCCGCCCGCGCGGTTCAGCCTCTTCGGGGCGTTCGCGAAACCCCGCACGTTCTTCAACTTGAAGGCCTTCACGCGGGCGCCCGACCAGCGGCCGCCCAGCTTCACCTCGGGCCGGATCTTGCGGGCCACGGACGTCCGCAGCGCGGGCGCCGTACTGAGGCCGGCCGAGGACAGAGACATGATCTGGCTCTTTGCCTCGTCGGCGCCGGGCTTGAGCGCTGCCCGCATGTTCGCGGCCAGCTCCTTGCGCAGCTGCTTGCCGTCCTCCTCCGCGCGGATCGCACGCACCAGGGCGGCCAGGCCCTCATGCGTTTCCACGCCGAGCGAGAACGGCGGCCCGCCGGACATCAGACGGTTGCGCGGGTCACCGCGCCCGAGGTCGGGTACGTGACCGACACCGTGGCCTCGTCGCCGACGCTGCCCGTGATCGGGTTCCAGCTCTTGATCAGCACGCTGCCGGTGTACTTGGGGTTCGAGGTGCTGACCGCGCCCTGGTCGGCGCGCACCTCGAACGGGACAACGGTGCCGAGCAGCGGCCACATGATCGCGTCCAGCGCCGCGGCGGCGTAGTCGTTGAACAGCTCCAGCCCCAGCTCGCCACTCTTCAGGCCGCCGAGGACTTCCTTCCAGCCGAGGGAGGCGAACGTCGTGACGTCCTTCTCCTCGACCTCGATCGAGACCTCGGCCTTCTTGGTGTACGTGTTCAGGACGTTCGCGTTGATGCTCAGGTACTCGGCGAGCAGGACCATCTTGGGCATGGTGTGGGCCCCCTTCCAGGGCAGGCGTGTGGCCCCGGTGCGGGCCGGGGTGCGGGGTGTGCGGGGTGGCTACGCGCCGATGCCGAGCGAGCCGACGAACAGGAACGACGGCGTGGTGCCCGAGATCGTCCAGGCGATCCGCCACCACGTGTCCGTGATCGCGCTGCCGGACGTGCGCAGGATCTGCCCGCCGACGGCGCTCGCCGCGGTGAACGTCAGCCGGGTAGTGGGCGCGGCGAACGTGTTGTCCACGCTGGATTCGATGCGGGCGGTGATGGTCGGGGTGGCGGTGCCGGCCACTGACAGGACATGGAGCGCGGCGTGCATCCGTCGGCCCGTGGGGACGGCGCCGACCTGGAGGCCGGTGCCGGTGCCGGTCGCGGTGCGGGCGAGGCCGGGCGGGTGGGCGAACTGCCCGCGCACCAGCGGGCTCGACGACTTGCCGGTGCCGGTCCACGGGGCGACGTCGCCGACCGTTCCGCCGAGCGTGTAGTTCGAGCGGAGCGCAGACATGAGGTAGGCCAGGCTGCCCACGCTGGCGTCGTTGTTCGCGCTGACGGACCAGGGGATGACCGTGCCGAGGTGCGCCCATGACGCGTCGTCGACCTTGCCCGGGTCGCCCGCTTCCCACTGCCCCTCTCCGGAAAGTTCGGCGGAGCCGAGGCCGCCGATGCTCTCCTTCCAGCCGTTCGAGCCGTAGTTGGTGGTCTCCTTGTCCTCGACCTCCGAGGACAGTTCGATCTTGTTGGACTGACTGGTGAGGTCGACGCCGGCGGCGAACGCGCGCACGTTGACCAGGACCGTCTTGCTCACGTCGCCTCGCTCTCGGTGTCGGCCGTCCTGCGGCGGCGGCCGCGCGGTTCAGCGGGCGCCTGATCGACGTCCTCGACGGTGGCGTCCTCGGCCACGCCCGAGGCGACCAGGTGTGCGGCCTCCGCGGTCGGCAGGTCGACGGGCTCGCCCTTGGCGGGCCAGGGCTCGCCGTTGCGGGTGGCGCCCTCGGGCATGTCGACCAGCATGCGGATACGCATGAGCTACCCCTCTCCGATCACTTTGATCATCAGTTCGGCGCCGACGTAGGTGGAGCCGGCGTGCTCGTACCAGCGGTAGCCCTGCACCCGCATTACGTGCAGGTCGTGCGCCAGACCGCCCAGGGCGTAGTCGCCGGGCGCGCCGCGGGCCACCTCGATGGCCGCCTTGAGCGAGGCCGGGCCGGATCCGGCGAGCATGTCGTCGAGGACCTTCTGGGCCGAGCGGTCGTCGGTCCGGGAGACCAGCAGGCGGCAGGTGAAGGTGAGTTCGTCCAGGCCGCGGGCCATGGCCCTGTCGTAGACCTGCTCGTACTCGCCGACGAAGAAGTGCGGGGCCAGGACGGAGTCCGGCACGTAGCCGCTCGTCGTCAGCTTGTTGATGCCTGCGGGCAGGACGACCGCGCGGGCCGCGGTCGCGATGGCCTCACGGATGAGTGAGGGCTGCATCGGGCACCTCCTATCCGAAGCCAGGAAGGATGAACGGCTCGATGAGGTTCCACACGTCCGGGTCACGGCGGCTGAGGTTGCGCACGCCCCACTCGGCCGAACCGATGATCCCTTCCGGGCTGTCCTTGCGCTTGTACAGGCGGGTGGCCTGGATCAGCGAGGCCTCGGTGATGTCGCCCGGTTCCGCCGGCCAGCCCCACCGCGTGAGGACGCGGACCCGGGCGTTGCCCCACCCGCCCATCCGCAGCAAGCCGGTGATCGGCTTACCGTCAGCGAGCGCGTTGTCGGGCTGTGTCTCGTAGTCGGTGACCGCCGTCCAGGTGGAGCCCCTCCCCATCTCCACCGTGAGGACGTCGATGTTGCCGACGTCGTCGACGAGCAGCAGGTCGCCGTCGGGTTCGCACACGACCCGGCCAGCGGGGCGGTACACCCTGGCAACGGGCGCGTCGTCGAGCCAGAACCGGCGTCCGGTCGCACGGTCGATCCCCCGCGACGCGGCTTCCAGTGCCGCCGCCAGCTCGTCGTCCCGGCTGCTGTCGGCGGCCTCCGCGCCGACGCGCTTGCGGAGCGCGTCCAGGGTGCCGTACTCGTGGGCCACCTGGCATCACGCTGCCGGCGGGGTGGGACCGGGCTCCCCCGGGGCAGGCGGAGCGGCCGTCTTCTTCGCGGCCGTCTTCTTCGCCGGGGTCCTGCCCTGGTCGGCGGTCTGCTGCGGCGGCGTGGTGCGGTCCTGCGGTCCGTCCTGCTCGCCGCTGCTGGAGTCCGGCCCGTAGCCGTAATGCTTGAGGGACTCGTCGACCTGGCGCACCCGGTCCTCGTCGCCGGCGTTCACGTAGATGGCGCGCTCCCGCTTCAGCGCGGCGATCATGTTCTCGTCTCGGGGCATGGCGTTCCCTATCCTCTACTCGGGGCGGATCCAGACAGCCGCCCGGTACGTGACGCTGGGCGTGGTGCCCGCGACGGTGGACGTGACGCGGACGTAGTTCTTGGTGATCGCGGCGTAGGCGAGCCGGTTCCCTGCGGCCGTCAGCTGCGTGACGGAACTGCCGGGCACGGCCGTCCAGCTGCTGCCGTCGGCGGACTCCTCCAGCGAGGCGTCGAGCGTGGGCGTGCCGCCTGTCGCCGCAGTGCAGTGCACGGACAGCAGCACGTCGGCGGCGCCGCCCGCCGCCGTGATCGGTCCGCTGGAGAAGGTGCCGGCCGCCCGTGCCGCGGACGGCAGCGCGACGTCAGCCTGTACGTTCCTGAGTCCCACGGTCTGTCCCCTTCCTGTACGCGTGATGGCCGGGCCCGGCTGCCGGGCCCGGCGACAGGGTCAGAACGTGGGCTGGACCATGCCCGTACCGCCGACCTTCTGCATGCCGTTGGTGTACCGGCCGAAGGTGTAGGCGAAGTACGAGTAGGCGACCAGCAGGACGCCGAGGCTGGCGGCCTTGGCCTGCTCGGCGCGGATGAACAGCGGCGCGTTGCCGTCCTCCCACAGGTGGCACTCCGACTGCGGGACGACGTACAGCTCGTCCTCGTTCGTACCGGCGCCGAGCCCGGTGGGGATGTTGTTGTCGACGATGACCTCCAGGCCGCACGGCAGGACACCGCGCGGGCCGGAGGCGTAGGAGCTGTTCGGGTTGGCCTGGCCCGCGGCCTGAACGGGCAGGTTCGTCCAGTTGATCATCGGCCAGACCGACTGCATCTGGCTGGACAGCCAGTACCAGCGGCGCGAGTGCATGACCGCGTGGGACGGGCGGCCCATCGCCAGCAGGTTGGCCTCCACCCCGGCCGCCGCGCCCAGGATCTTCGGGTACAGCTCGGCGCCGGTCGGGGAGGCGTCGGTGTAGGCGGTGGCCTGTGCGATCGCAGACAGGCCGGTGGTGGCCTGGTTGATCAGGGTCGAGTCGAGGTTGGTGTTGACCCGGTTGATCAGGTCCTGCATCGTGACGTCCTCGATGCCGGTACCGCGGTCGATGGCCTGCCGGGACACGGTCTGCTGGCCCGCCGCGGTCTGCACCGGGATGGTCAGCAGGGTGTCGTCCATGTCGGTCTCGGAGACGTTCGAGTTCTCCGACGCCTGGAGGGCGGCGCTGGACGGCGTGGTGATGCGGGAGATGTTGACCGACATCCCCGACTCCGGCAGTGGGTGCGAGTTGCACATGTCCGCGAACGGCCGCAGGTTCGCCGTGGCAGGGGCGTACATGTCGGTCAGGTACTGCGGGACCGTCAGGCCCGCGAACGCGCTCGTGCCGACCGCACGCTGGAGGTACTCGGCGCGCTCGACGCGCTCCTCCTGCATGTGCTGGGCGAGACGGTGGGACGCTTCGACGTCCTGGTAGAGGAACTGGCGGGAGACGTCCATCAGGAACCGCTTGCCCAGCGGGTCCTCGTCCTTGCGGTAGGTCCGCTCCTCGCGGCCCACGCGGGCGACCTGGTCGTAGGCGGGCTTGCGCTGCGCGGCCGGGGTGGCGCGCTGCTCCTTCTGCTTGGCCTCCCGCTCCTGCTCCTCGACCTTCAGCTTGTTCGTGGTGGCCAGCTTGTTCTCGATGCCGGCGATGTCGTTGCGGGCCTGGTCGCGCGCGGCGAACAGCTCGGCAACGCGTGCGTCTTCCTCGGCGGTGAGGTTGGAGCGGCCTTCCTGCTGCGCCTTGTCCAGGATCAGCTGGACCTCGGCGCCGCACTTCTTCAGCCGCTTCTGGGCGGCCTCCAGCTCGACCTCGATTGAGGCGATCAGGTCGTCGATGGTTCCGGGCATGGGGTGTTTCCCTCCGTACAGACGGGGCGTGGTGGGTGCAGCAACAGCGGGGGCCACGGCCCACCCGGGTCATCTGCCGGGCGGCACAGGGCTGGCGGTCCGGGTCGTCTGCCGGACAGCGCGCTGTGTCTGGTGTGCTCAGTCCTCGTCGCGGTCGACGAGCAGCTGGGTGCGGAGCATGGAGATGGACCGGCCGGTGCCGGCCGGGGCCGCGGCGCGCGCGGGCGCCGGCTTCTGCGGCACGGGCGCGGCGGCGGGGGCGGTGAGGTCGGAGCGCTGGGACAGGCGGGCGTAGGCCTCGCGGGCCAGCAGCGGCGGGAGGTTGGGGATGAGGTCGAGGAACTCCCCGGAGCGGGCGGCGATCGAGGTGTGCGGGTTGGCGCCGTAGGTGACGGGCCCGACGTCGCCGCGCTCCAGGTCGAAGCTGTTGATGCGGTACTCGGTGTAGTCGGGGGACCACTGGCCCGAGGTGATGCGGAACATGAAGGACTGCTCGCGCACGTCGCCGTCCTCAACGGCCTGGACGAGCAGCTGCACGTCGGACCGCTTGGGGTTCAGGAGAGCGCGCTGCCCGAGGCCCTGGTCGTCCGCCCACAGCGTGAGCCTGCCGTTCCGGGTGCCCGCCATGGGCGTGCCCGCGTGGTTGAAGCGGAACACCACCTCGGGGTCCGCCGCGAGTGTCGCGTCCGCCGCGCCCAGGGACACGATCTCGGTGTACGGGCCGTAGAAGTCGTACATCTCGTAGCCCTGTTCGAAGGCGCTGGCGTAGCCCTCGACCTGGTACCACTCCATGTCGTCGCGGACGACCTTCTTCGCCCGCAGCTGTGAGGTGAACCGCAGCTCGGGTGTCTCGGGCCGGTCGCGTGGGACGGCCATCGCCGTCGAGCCCGCCGCGCCGGCGCGGGCCTGGGCAGCCTGCTGCCGCAGGGTCGCCTTGTCGGTCATGAGGGGGTGCCTCCTTGCGGGGTCGCGGTAGTGGGCGCCGGTGCCGTGCCCTTGCCGAACAGCCGGTCGAACTCGGACATCTGCTCATTCGTCAGCGGCGGCTGGTCGTAGAAGGCGCGGGCCTCGGACGGCGTCAGCGTCCGCGAGTCGATACGGGTCTTCAGGACGCTCGCCTGCGCCTGCGGGTCCATCGCCAGCAGCGCGTTCCTGTTGAGCTTCACGAACCGCGGCCGCGAGGAGAGACGGCTGAGCGCGTTCTCCCGGCGGGTCACGGCCGGGCCCAGCGACATGACCAGGAACTGCAAGTTCCGCTGCGTCATGTTGGCGTAGGTCACCGAACTGCCGGACACCGCCGCGTCGATCAGATCGGACGGGCAGTCGAAGAACCGGGCGACGTCACCGATGCCGAAGTTCTTCGCGGCGATCCAGTCGGCGCCCGCCTGCTCGGCCTGGATCATCTCGTAGTCCCAGTCATTGCCGGTGACGAACAGATCCCGGTTCATGACGGCCGCCTTGAAGCGCTGCTTCGCGCCGTCGGCCTGCTCCGGGTTCAGGGTCTTCGCCGTGTTCTTCAGGTGCGCCGAGGGGATGGCGCCGTTGCGGAACCAGTCCATGGCGAACTGCTGGATGCTCAGGTACTCCGAGATGGACCAGGCGGCGTAGGCCACCGGCGACAGCCCGACGGGCAGGCCCGGGACGGTGTACTGCTTCTCGTGCCACACCTCGTGAGGCTCGTAGGTGGTGCCCGCGATCCGGTACGTCTTCTTGCCCTTGCGCATCCGCACCGAGACGTCGCCGATCGGCACCAGCTCGATCCGGGCCGGGAGGCCGAGCCCGTCGAGCGCGGTGATGAGTCCGACGGAGTTCCCGGACCGGTCGAGGTCGAACTGGCTGGAGTACATCCACTCCGGCATCTCGACCTCTTCGCCGCCCGGCGTGACGAGGACCGCGGGCTTGGGCACCTCGACCTGGATCCCGTCCACCTTCCGGTACAGGTCCACCGGCATCGTCGAGATGAGGTTCGCGCGCAGGCGCAGACACGCCCACACCGCGGAGTGCCGCAGCGCCGTGTCGTTCGTGACGGCCGCGGCCCCGCCCCCCGTGCTGGGCCGCGGCGGGATCAGCTGCTCTGCGGTGGCGCCCGCCTGGTCGCGGCGGCGGAACAGGCTCACGTGCTGCCGCCCTTCCGCCGGCCGGTCCCCGCAGCGAGCAGGGAACCGGCGAGCACCACGGCGCCGCTCACGGCGAGCGCCGCCCACCCCAGCCACCGGTACACCCCGGCGCCCGCGCCGGCCGCGACGAGCAGCAGGCCGACGGCGTCGAGAGCTGTCGTCACACGCTCGCGCACGGCGCCCCCTCCTTCAGTAGATCGAATCGAGCGGGTCGTAGTCCTCAAGCACGTGCGGCCCCCGGATCACCAGCGCCCAGCGCGCGAACACGGCCGCGCACAGCGGGCTGATGTCCACCAGGCTGTTCGTCCGGTCCAGCGTCCACGCGTCTCCCTGGCGTCGCGTGCGCGCCCCGTTCACCGCGGCCGTCAGCGGCACCTGGTCGATGTGCGCGACCGTGCCCTGGTTCATGGCGTCGGCCATCTGCCCGCACGCCTCGGTCACGTCCCCGGACCGCATCACCGCCAGATCGCCGCGCTCCGGCTGGTCCTTGTCCTTGGGCACGTCGATGCCCGCAGCCACCAGGTCGTCGATGAGGGACGCGGCGGGCGACCCGGCGGCGACCGCCACGGCCACCGGCTTCCACAGGCCGTGGAGCCTCGCCACGGCAGGGACCACCCAGTCGGTGCCGGGCCGGTGCGCCACGACCTCGACGTGCACCCGTCCGTCCGGCCGCAGCGAGGCCGCGCTGATCGCCGCCCGCTTCCGGTCCTGCGACACGTCGATCGCGAGTGCCACGCTGTCCGCCACCGGCTTGCTGCCCGCGTCGACCAGGCCGGGCCACTTCCCCTTCGGCACGTTCGGATCCGTGGGAGGCGTCGGCTTGCGGGTGCGGTTGAGGTAGGCCCGGTCGAACTCGGCCGGGTCCATCTTCTCCAGCTCGGCAGCGATGATCTCCTCGGTCACCGTGTGCCCGAGCGCGGGCAGCGTCGCCCGCCACGTCGCCGGGTCCGCCCGGTCCATGTCCTCCGGGGCGAACCACTCGAAGTACGCCGTCCGCGGCCGGGGAGCCGACGCGTCCTCGGCGAGCGCGGCGAACAGGGCCTCGATCAACTCGCGTCCCTTGTCGCGCTTCTTGTTCAGCCACACGCTCTTCGTCGTGCCGCCAGCCGATGCCCACCACAGCTGGGCCATGGCCCGGGTCAGCATCGCCGGGGAGAACGCCTGCTCCAGACGGTCGTCCTCGTGCGCGAACGCCTCGTCGATGAACCCGAGGTCGAGGGGCGGCCCATGGCCGGCCTTCTCCGTGTTCGCCGTGATGCCCATCCGTGAGCGCTTGCCCGGAAAGAGGATCGCCTCGTTGCCGTTGCTCTTCCGGATGCGGGCGTACTTGGCCAGGTCCGAGCCAGAGATCTTCTCCCAGAACTCGTCCTCCCAGCGCTGCCGCGCCATGCCCCGGGTCTGCGCGGCGTAGACGATGTTCTGCCGCTTCCACGCCATCGCCCGGTGAACCTGCGCGCCCAGCGTCAGCTCGGTCTTGCCCTGCTGCCGCGAGACGGACAGGCCCACCTCGCGGTGCGCGAACAGGCCCGTCTCCGGGTCCAACTCCAGGGCCACATCGCTGACGTACTTCTGCCACGGCATCGGCGGGGCACCGAGCTTGGCCATGACCTTCCACAGCTTCGGTCCGAGCGACGGCCGGTCCGGGTGCCGCGGCGTCCCCCAGCGCGGCGGGCACGTCAGCCCGTACCGCTCGAACAGATCCTCGGCGAACTCAGTCGGGGGAGCCCAGGTCTCCGAGGTCGTCGTCATCGTCAGCGGCCCGCCCCTCCAGCAGCTGGGCGAGCGTCTGCCGTAGCTCGCGGGTCAACTGGGGCAGCAGCTTGTCGTCCTGGGCGACGGGCTCCCCGCACGTCTCGCACTGGCCGGTCGCCGCAGAGTCGATCCGGCGGGCCAGTGTGAACGCCAGCTCGGACAGCGAGGGCTCGACACCGACCAGGTCGCCGAGCTGCTCGACGTCGCTGCGCACGGCTTCCTCGACGGGGCCCATGACGCCCCCTTCCATGATCATCCGGCGTCACTGGCCCGGGGGGAGAAAAATAAAAGCTGGGCGCGGGGTTGAGAAGATGATCTTTCCTAAAAATCCCGGCGGGATTTCAGGATCAGACCGATCCGGGCGGATCGGATTGATCTTTCGACAGGTCCCTGACGTGCACGTTCTCGGGCGGCTCGACGCTCAGGGGCGCGAATCCCAGCGTGACCTCGGGCCCGCCGCGCAGCGGGTCGTAGCGGATGCGGCCGTCCTCCCGGACGAGGTGGGTGTACCGGATGCAGCGGGCGCCGTCGAGGGTCATCGGCTCGATGACGATGTCCGCGTCGATCGGCACGTCGCACAGGTCGACGCCGTTGGCACGGAGCCAGCCGGCCACAGCGGGCAGGGGACCGTAGGCGGTCTCGATCGGCCGGGCCACGTCATCTTCCCCAAGGTGTCGGTCCGTGCTCGGCGGCCAGTCCTTGCACGGTGGCCCTGGCTTCCGCGCGGTTGATGAGCCCGCTGGTGTAGCCGCACTGGCAGACGATCACGGCCTTGCCTGTGGGGCGGCACTCCAGCCACTGCTCGCCCTCGGCGTTGACCGGGCCCGGCCTTGACTCGGTCTGGGCGAAGACGTGCAGCCGATGGTCCAGGACCCATCGGACGTCGCCTGGTGCCTGGCGCGCGTGCCGCCAGTCGTGCATGCCGCATCGAGCGCAATAGCCCGAGTCCTCGGAGGTGCTGGGTGGCGTATAGGTCTCGCACACCTTGGCGTCGGGCATGGCGTCCCTCTCTACGGTCCGGCGAACCAATCGACGGTGGTGACGAGTTGGGCGACGTCGGCGAGGGGCCTGTCGCCCTTCTCGCTGTTGCACTTGCGGAGGCAGACGGGGCAGCCGTGTACGCCGTGGATGGGGGCGACGTTGTCGGGGTCGAGCCGTGGGCCGCCCTTGCTGACGGGCACGAGGTGGTCGGCGGTGTCGGCGGCGCCGTGGCCGCAGACGATGCAGACGTCGGAGGCGGCGAGGGTGCGGGCGCGGAGCTGGCGCCATTGGTAGGACGTCAGCTCGCTGCGGTCGGTGGCCACGCTCGCCCCCTGTGCTGTGCGGGGTACCTGACTCCCGCTCCCTGGTTCGTAGTCACCCGCCTACCGGCTCCCTGTGCCTCCGGCGTGACGCCAGGCCCCGCGTAGCTGTTCAGGGGCAGGTGTGCCCCTCGACGGCCTCGAACTCACTCTCGCCGTCCTTCAGGCCCGTGGTGGCCTCGCCCATCGTGCCCCGGGCAAGGCGGCCGTTGGCCAGCCGGTTGTCCATCTTGGCTGTGCCGCCGGTCGAACAGTTGATGTAGACGTGGTAGCCAGCCTCATCAGTGAGGTCCGTGGTCACAGCGTCGAACACCGCCTTGAGGTCTTTGGCGCTGTCGACGGTGACCTCTACGTCGCGGCTGTTCCCGCTGTCGTCTTGCGCCGTGATCTCGTAGGCGGGCGCGTCGGGCTTGTCGTCGCTGCCGCTGCTACAGCCGGTGAGGGCGGCGAAGGCGAGCAGGGTGGCGCAGAGGGTGGCGCGGGTCTTCATGGTCTCCCCAGGACGTATGGGTTCTGAGGGGGCATCATGCGACGCGCGCGGGAGCGGCGCGCGTGGTGTGTCCATGTTGTGACGTGGCACGACGAAGCCCCGGCCGGGGTGGTGGCCGGGGCTTCGTGAGCGTCTGTGGCGCCCGATTTCGGGCACAGCTGTACTCGGAGATCGTCACACAGGGTCTGACCTGCGGTCAAGCGCCCCTGTGTGGCGGGCGTTCGTCTCGTAGGGCGGTGACGTCGCTGATGGCGTACCAGGGCTGGCGGGGGGTGCCGCCGGTGCGCTTGAGCTTGCCGCGGTAGACGAGCTGGCGAACGCCGCCGAGGGTGATGCCGAGTTGCTGGGCGGCCTGGTGGGCGGTGAGCTGGCCGGGCCGGATGATCTGCGACTCCATGCGTCCATGATGCGGTGGGCCCCGCCGCGCTGGGGGCGCGGCGGGGCCTCGGCTGCAGCTGGGCGGCGGTCAGTCCTTGTTGCTGGCCTGCGGTGTGCCGGGTACGGGCTTCTCCGGCTTCTTGAAGTGGCCGCCGCGGGACGGCTGGTAGGTGGTGGCGTGCTCGGCGAGCTGCTCGGCGGTCAGGTTGGCGCGCAGCTCTTCTTGGGGGATGGATCGGCGGAAGGCCATGATGGGGTCCTCGTCTCGTGATCGGGATGGGACCGGGGCGGGTCGGTGTCTTGGCGGATGCGGCCTGCCCCGGGGTCTGGTGGTGGTTCAGCGGCCGAGGGCTCGTGCGATCGCGGAGGCGAGCGCCAGGAGCGCCAGGCCGCCGAGGACCGCGCTGGTGCTCACGTGTCGGCTGTCCGGGTCGGGGGTGCTGCCGGGCACCCGGACGATGTCCTCGCCGGCGGGGATGAGCCCGCCGTGCTCGATGTCGCGGTGCTCCTGCCGGTAGGCCTCGGCGGCTCTGCGGGTGGCTGGCGGGCTGGCCGCACGGCATTGCCGGCAGCGGTAGACGTGGGGCATCTCAGGGGCCTCTCAGGGGTGGGTAGGCGGTAGGTAGGCGGTCGGTAGGAAGGTGCGCTGACCTGCGGTTTCTACCGCCCTACCCGGGCCCCGTGGTGGGGGCTGGATCGGGTCGGGGAGCGGGGGCCGGCGGGCCGGCGGACGGAGCTGCGGGGGCGGCGGGCGGGGCGGGCGTCGGGGGGAGGTCGCGCAGGCGCACCCCGTCCCGCACGCGCTGGCGGCCGGCGAGGCGGAGTTTGAACTCCTGGACGGGGACCCCGAGGCGGGTGATTGCGGCTTTCAGGTCGGGCTGCTCCCAGCCCTCCAGTTCGGGCTCGGCCAGGAGGTCGGCGAGGTGTGCTCCCTGCCGGTCCCCGGCGACCCTGCGGACGGCCTCGGCGAGCGTGTCGGGGGTGAGTTCCTCGCGGGGCTCGGCGGCGGCGTCCGGGTCGGTGCCGGGTTCGGTCTTCGTGCGGGTGGCGGGCGGGGCGACGCACCAGGCGAGGACGGACCAGGCGACGAGCGAGGCGGGTACGGCGAACTGGGTGATGTCCGGGTGCTGGCTGGCGGTGTGGACGGTTGCGTAGCCGCCGAAGAGGAGGACGCCGGCGCGTTCCCGGCCGTCGAGGTGGGTGCCGAGGAGGTTCCAGCCTCGGCGCGCGAGGATCAGTGAGCCGGTCCGCAGGGCGGCCCCGGCTCCGTGGACGGCCAGGATCGGCCGCAGTTCGGCGGCGAGGCGGTGGTGGAGCGGGGGAGTGCCGGACTCCCCCGCCTCCACATCCTTGATGATCTTCATCAGAGGATGCCGATCGCGCCCGCGCCGGTCAGGATCAGCGCCTGGGGCAGGCCCCAGATGCCGCCCGCCTGCGCCCACACTCCGGCGGAGACGATTCCTGTGAACGCGGCCTTGCCGGGGGTCAGCTCCCGGAAGTACATGATGGCCGCGAGGATCAGGGACACGGCACCGGTGCCGGCCTCTCCGAAGCCGCCGCCGGTGAAGACCGTGGCGAATGCGTCGGACACGTTCTCGCCGACGGTCCAGATGGACCCGGCGGCCATGTAGAGGGTGCCCGCGGTGACGCCGGTCCACTGGGCCTGGTCGCTCGTGAGCTTCTTGCGGATCTTGCTCTTCTTGCCGCCGCCGGAGCCGCCCGGTCCGGCCGCGGCGCCCTTGGGCTCGCGGATTCCGGCGACCAACGCCACGGTGAGCGCGGTGGCGATGCCGCCGGCGCCGACAGATCCGGCGATGCGGCCGCCTTCGATGCTGATGGCCGATGCGGCGGCGAGGTACTGCTCGATCACGGTGAGTCTCCTGGTCAGGCTGCGGGCGCCCAGAGGGCGAGCGCGAGAATGGTGGTGGCGAGGGGGATGCGGGCGGCCCAGGCGAGGCCGGGCCACCAGTGGCGGGTGCGGCGGTCCCATGCGTGGGCGATGAGCAGGCAGCCGCCCACGCCGAGGACGAGGGCGCCGCCGATGCTGTAGTTGCTGCCGCAGTCGGCCAGCGCGGTGGCGGCCTGGTCGTAGAGGCCGAGGGCCCACCCGGCACCCGCGGCGGACGCGTTGTAGAGGGCGGACCTCGTCTTGGGGCTGAGCGGGACCCTGGACGGCGCTTCGGTGATGAACGCGGGTACGTAGGGCTGCGGGTAGTAGCCGGGCTGCGGCGTCCACCAGCCGCCGCCGGTCGGCTCGGGCTCGGGGTCCTCCGTGTCGGGGGCGGGAGCCTTCGCCGTCTCGGCGTCGTCGTCGCCGTACAGCGCATCCCACCAGTTCGCCGCGGGGCTGCTGTGGCTGTCGTCCGGGGCGGGGAGCGTCGTCGGCTTGGGGCGCCGCCAGTCAGGCAGGCGGCCCGTCCTGGGGCGCGGGAGCGGGGTGTGGGTCGACTCGGTCATGTCGGTGTCCTGGTGTCCAAGGGGGCGGGCGCGGAGGGCGCGGAGGTAGGCGCGGGCGCGGAGCTCGTCACCGCCGAGCGACGGCTGTGCCATCGGCTGGCACCTTTCGCCTGGTGAGGGAGGCGGGTGGCGGTGAGCGGCAGCGTGGCCGCTCACCGCCGGGGCGGGGCGGACGGCTCTGCCTTCAGACCGGCACGCCCGCGTAGTCAGCCAGGTCGTTCGGGTGGAAGAGGTTGCGTCCTCGGGCGTCCTTGCCGTGGACGGGGATGCGTCCTGCGGCCACCCAGGAGCGGACGGTGGACTGCTCGATGCCGTAGTGCCGGGCGACGTCTGCGGACGTCATCAGGGGCGGCTCGGGCGGGGTCCCGTCCTGTGCGTCCTCGGTGTCCTCGGATGCGTCCTGGGCGTCCTGCTCGGTCGGCTCCTGCGGTGCCGGGCGGGCGATGACCGGGAGCAGCCCGGCGTCCGGCGGGACGGGGACCGGAAAGGGCGGGACGTGGCGGGACGCGTGCGCGTCCTCGGTGTCCTGGGCGTCCCGGGGGGCGTCCTGCCACGGCGACGGGAGAGCGATCGTCGCCAGCGAGGCCGCGTGACGACGGGCGGCGAGCAGCTCCAGCAGCTTCGTGCGCTGCTCTTCGCAAGCGCCGGCCTGCGCCTTGCCCACGGCCACGGACAGGCGTCGGGCGACGCGGGTGCGGCCGCGGGCGCCGTCGGGCATGTCGGCGAGCCTGGCGGCCAGGGCGACAGCCTTGACGGTCCACCGGTCGCGGGTGATCTGCTCGGCGGTGCGGTCGCGGGTGGCCAGGCCGAGGCGGGACAGCAGCCGCTCGCGGGCCTCGCGGGCCAGCAGGGCGGGCAGGCTGCCTGAGCCGGTGCCGGGCTTGGTGTGCCGCAGCTCGATGCCCATGGCGAGGTGCCAGAGCAGCGCTGCGAGGACCGGGCCGACGACGGCGCGGACCGTGCCGCCCACGATGCCGGACTCGGCGTAGGCGGGGATGACCTGTACACCGGTGATGACCCACACCAGGACGCCGGGCGTGCCTGGCGCTCCCTGGGTGCGCAGGTTCTGCCGGGCCATCAGGGCGCAGGCGAACAGGGCCAGCTCGGCGGCGGCGAACATCGCCGCGCGTTCTTCGGTGGAGACCATGCCGAGGCTGTGCTCGGCGAACCGCCACGACGTGTCACCGCTGTAGGCGGTGCAGGCGAGCGCGGCGAGCGCGGCGACCAGGACGGCGGCCGGGGTGCGTCGCGCGGCCCGGCGGCCGGCGAGCGCGAGCGCCACGACCGCGGCCAGGGCGAGGGCGGCCACGACGGTGGCGGGCAGGGGGTGTGCCTGTGCCCACTCGGTGAGCGTCCTGGTGCTCATCGGCCCTCCCCCTCGGACCAGGTCTTGCCTGCGTCGAGGGCGTCGTGCTCCTGGTCGACGGTGACGTATCCAGTGATGGGGTGCTCGGCGAGCCGCTCGCGCAGGTAGGCCGCGATCCAGGCGGGGCCGAGGTCGGGTCCGCTGTCGAGGGCGGCGCGGAGGGCGATCCTCGTGTGGATGACGCGGGCGGAGAGCAGTCGGTCGTGGACCTCGTTGCCGTCGTGGGTGGCGGGGCGCGGGAGGGCGATCGCTTCGAGGACGGCCGCGAGCAGGTCGCGGACGGGCTCGGGAAGGCTGGGTGTGGTCACTTGTCCTCACCGCCGTAGCGGGAGGGCTCGCAGATGGCGCAGAGGTGTTCGGCGCTGCCCTCGTGGCAGTTGTCGATGCAGTGGCGGCACCAGGGCGTGTCCTGGTGGCGGGCGCGGCCGTCGAACCGGGTGTCGGCCGGGTCGAAGGGGTGGTGGCAGCGGCGGCACTGCTGCCTCTCGCGCTCGGCAGCGTTCTGCTCCTCAAGGACGAGCTTGCGTTGCAGATAGCCGGTGTTCCAGGCGATCTCCTCGGGGGTCTCGCCGAGGACGGCGTCGAGGACGGTGCGCACGAGGGCGGCCCGGTCGAGGAGGCGCCGGTCGTAGCCGGGCGCGTCGGAGGGGAGGGTGAGGGCCTGGCGGGCGGCGTCGAGCAGGCCGCGCAGCGGGTCGGGGGTCTGGCTGGTGGGCTGGTCGCTCATCGTGCGGCCACCGCCTCGGAGGCCACGGCGATGAGGAAGACGTCGTCTCGGTGGTTCTGGGCGCGACGGCCGGCGCTGCTGGTGTAGTCCTCGCGGCAGGCGCGGTGCAACTCGGCGAGGCGCTCGCTCTTGCCCAGGCGGCCGGTGACACCGGCCTCCGTGACACGCGCCGTGAGGGTGCGGCCCGCCAGGCGGCGGGCGAAGCCCGCGGCGACGAGCCTGCGGGGCGCGGAACTTGCGGGCGCGTTCTGGCCCGGGACATGATCGGTCATGCCGACTCCTGGTTACGTCAGGTGTTCGGTCGAAGGGTCGGGCGGTGCGCGCGCCGGGGTTGCAGCCCCGAGCTGCTGCCCGGCCCTTCTCTTACTTCAGCAGCGTTTCATAGCCTGAACGCTTTGTCCAGGCTACTGAACATCATGTGGTGCGCTGCGGCTGGAACGCGTGCAGCGTCAGGTACGCCTCGGGCCCGTAGGCGGTCCGGCACCAGCGGCACGTGAGCAGCGTCTGGTCCGGGAGACGGGAGATCACGGCCCCGCACACGGTGCCCTGGTCGTCCGTCACCGCGACGCACAGGCCGAGCCGTTGGGGCCGCGGCGCTGGATCGCCGACGATCGAACGGGCTTGCTGCCCGAGGGCCCAGACCTCGCGGGCCAGGTCGCCGGTGCCCGGGTAGTGCTGCACGACCCAGTCCAGCTCCATGCGCAGCCACCGGCAGTCCGCGCCGAGCCCGGCCGGGGCGGGCGCTCCGTGCTGGGGCCAACGCACCTGCTGCACGTCCACGCGCCACAGGTGCACGACCTCGGCGGCCCGCGCGGAGTTCACCGTGTCGAGGACGTCCTCGTCGATCGGGGACCGTGGGCCGGCGGCGCCGCGCGTGGCGACGATCTCGCCCCACCCGGACTGGCGAGGCACCAGGCATTCGGCCACCTCGGCGTACAGCACGGGCAGTTCGCCGAGCTGCTCGGCGAGGCGCCCGGCGTGCCGCTCGCACAGGTAGCGGCCGCCGGACTCCTCGCCACAGATCTCGCAGACGTTCACGGTGTGCTGGTCTCCTGGGGCTGAGTCAGGTGGTGCCGGATCTGGGCTGCGACGGGGTGCTGGGCCGTCTGGTCCTTGAGGACCACCTGGCTGTATTCGTCCAGCTCGTCGGCCCAGGCGGTCAGCCGAGCGATGGCGGCCTCGGCCTTGAGCGCTCGGGCCTTCCACTCGTCCCCGCGGCGCCAGCCTCGGGTCGCGTTGTCGTACAGCTGGTCCAGGGCGTCGTCGGTGATGCTGTCGGCGGTGTAGCGCTGGGTCATGCGTTCTCGTCCTTCCGGGTGCAACTGCACGGGTCATGGGCGGCGCCGCGTGACTCCCAGCCGCGCAGGCAGCAGGACCGCTCCAAGGCCTGCCAGCTCAGCACCCGCTCGTCCTGGAGGGCCCGGAGCCGGGCTGCTCGCTCGGCGCGTCGAGCAGCTGCGCGGCGGTCGTCGGCTGCCAGGTACTCGCGGGTGAGAGCGACAAGCAGAAGCAGGCCGGTGGCGTAGAGGCCGGCGGCGTACCAGAGAGCGCCGTGCTCGGCGCTGATGGCGGCGCATCGGGTGGTGAGGAAGGCGGCGGCCAGGTATAGCCACCACAGGGCGCGGGCTGAGGGGGTCATAGGTACCTCGCAGTGACGGCGATGGTCTCCATGTCGCGGAGTTGGAGGCGGTCGGCGCGCTGGCCGTAGAGGTCGGGGCTGGGCATGGGGCGCTGGCACCGGCACTCGTCGGCGGCGGGCAGGAAGTGGCCGCGAGGGCAGCGGGAGCGGCGGGTCACGGGTTCCTCCGGTGGGTGTGGTTGGCTTGCGGGAGGCTCGGGCGCGATACCAGCGCGCCCGAGCCGTCCACGATCACGAGACAGACACGGCGGGGCGGCGCGGCGGGTGGATGATCCGGGCGCTCTCCGCCCGCCACGCCTCGCAGTCGCAGAACACGGACCGCTGCGGGTGTTCGGTGCAGCCGCGGCGGTAGCGGTCGACGGCGGCGATCAGCGTCGGATGCGCGGGCCGGACGATGCCGACGCTCCCGGTCTTGCCGGGGTGGCCGTTCCAGGTGTTGTCGACGTCGAGGCCGCGGCGGCGCAGCTCGTCGGCGAGCGCCCGCAGTTCGCCGGGCTCCAGCGGGTTGGCCGGGATGGAGTCGCCGGCGTTGTCGAGCTTGTACTCGACCTTGGTGACGTCCACGGAGACGACGGGCAGGTTGCGGGCGCCGGCCGGGCAGAAGCCGTACCAGCGGTTCGCCTCAGGATGGTGGAGCACGATGCCGTGGTGGCTCGCGTGTGCGTTGTCGGGCTGGACGGTGTCGTACAGCCAGGCGAGTCCGGTGGTGAGGATCTCGTCGAGCTGCTGCTGGGTGTGCGGGGTGGTGGTCACGATGCTCCTTCAGGCGGAAGGGGTGGCGGCTGCCGCGAGGCAGGCGGCAACAATGACGACGGTCGGGGTGGAGCCCGGGAACTCGATGACAGTCCCGTTCGGGCAGTCCATGCCGGAGTCGTCACAGTCGTTGATCACGGTCCAGACCGCGCCGGACGGGTGGCGCAGCAGGCCAGAGGTCGGGTCGGTGGTCCAGCCAGCCGATTCGAGGGCTTCTCCGACGTCGAGGCGGCCGTGCCAGTCGCCGGGCTCGGGCTGGTCGATGACGAGGTGCAGTCGGCGGTCGGTCACGGGTTGTTCCTTTGCTGGTCGGGTGGGGTGGTGTGCCGGTGGGGGCGATGTCAGGCGGCGTCGCGGGCGGGCTTGGGCCAGCGCTTCCGGCAGGCGTTCTTGTTCGCGCAGACGGTGAAGCTGATGCGGTGCTCGGCGTTGGCGAGCGTCTGAAAGCCGCGGGTGCCAGCCCGGCCGCACTGGGAGCAGCGCTGCGCTTCGGGCTGTTCGTGGCGGCAGGTGTCGTCCCAGTCCTCGGGGCCGCGGGTGGTGTGGACGTCGCTGCTGCGCAGGTAGTGGCCGCGGCTGTCTCGGGGCTTCCACGTGGTGGCCATGTGTGGTGGCCTTTCAGGCGGCGGGGTCGACGGCGGGGTGCGTGAACTCGACGGGCTTGCCCAGCGATCGGGCGTAGGCGATCTCGGCGCGGGCAGCCTCGACGGCTTCGGGGCTGAGGCAGGTGAGTCGGGTCTCGGGCATGAGGTCTCCTCCGTGGTGTGATGGGTGGAGGTCCGGGCCTGATAGCGACAGGCCCGGACCGTCAAGCGGCGGGAACGATGAGCTGACCGAGGACGCGTCCGACGCGGTCCTGGTCGATGACGTCGGCGACATCGCCCGCGGTGCTGCCGCGCGGAACCTGGATCCCGATGCGGCGGCAGAGGCCCAGCTGCTTGACGGTGGGCTGGCCGGACCTCCACCCGGCCTCCCGCGCCACAAACGCGTGCGGCGCCAGGACACGGGCCTGCTGCTCCAGCCACGCCAGCGCCTCGGGCAGCGGCCGGGCCACGTCGTCCTTCGGGCCGTGGGCGCCGTCCGCTTCAGTCCAGCGGCGCATGCGGTACAACCGGGTCCCTGGGTCCCTGACGAGGAACAGGAACTGGGCCGACGTCAGCCGGATGAACCAGGTCCCAGACTCGGTGCGCAGCCACCGAATGGCCGAGGAACCGAACAGGTTGATCTCCTCGGCCTCGACGCGTGCGGCGAGGTGGCGCCGGTCCTGGGCTGCGGCGTGTTCCCCGGCAACCTGGCGGAGGCTCTTACCGGGCTCGGCCTCGCCGATCTCCCGCTCGGTCAGGTCGACCATCGAGGCCAGCTTGTGGCGAGACGCAGCGCCCATTACGTCGAGCAGCAGCGCGTCCCGCTTGCCCGGCGCCGGGCGGAGGCCCCGGCCGACCATCTGGACGTACAGGCCGGGGGACTTGGTTGGGCGGGCGACGACAATGCACGACGTGTGCGGGGCGTCGAAACCCTCGGTGAGCACCATGCAGTTGGTGAGCACCTGGACGTCGCCCACCTCGTACCGGGCCAGCGTGGCGCGCCGCTCGTCGCGGCCCATGTCGCCCCACACCGGGGCGGCCTTGATGCCGACGGCCTCCAGGGCGGCGGCGGCTTGCTGCGCGGTCGCTACGGTCGGTGTGAAGACGACGCCGGCCCGGTCAGCGGCGTGGTCCAGGTACGCCTTCGCGATGGCGTCCAGGGCGCCGGAGTCCTCCAGCGCCTTGCCCAGCTGGCCCTCGACCAGGTCGCCGCCCCTGGTCTTCACCTTGTTGAGGTCGAGGGTGTCGACCTTGATGCTCTTGCCGCGGACGTCGCACAGATAGCCGTCGCCGATCATGTCGAGGATGTCGAGGCGGAAGACGACGTCCTGCCAGACCTCGGCCAGGCCGCCATCGGTGCGGGTCATGGTCGCGGTGAAGCCGGCCGTCGGGACGCCGTCCCAGGCACCGAAGTGCGCGAGCACCTCCATGTAGGTCCGAGCGGCGGCGTGGTGGCATTCGTCGACGATGATCAGGCCGATGTCCCGGATGGCCTCGCGGCGCTTCGCCACGGCCAGGGTCTGGACGCTGGCGACGATGACGTCGGCGTCGTGGTGGTCGTCGCGCTGGGCCTTGACGATGCCGACACGCAGCATGGGGTCGACCGCCAAGAGCTTGGAAGCCGCCTGCTCGATCAGCTCCTCTCGGTGGGCGATGACGAGGGCGCGGCGGCCGCCGAGGCTGTCGAGCATCTGGTGGGCCAGGTGACTGAACACCACGGTTTTGCCCGCGCCGGTGGGCAGTACGACCGCCAGGCGGTTCGCGCCGTCGGCCCAGCCCTGACGCAGGGCCTCGATGGCTTCGAGCTGATAGGGGCGGGGGTTGAAGGACACAGGGCACCTCGATTCGAGTGGAGGGAGGAGAGAGCGGTACGCGCTGCGTACCGGCTGCGTACCGGCTGCGTACCGGGGCAAAAGCGCCGTTGACCTGCTGTTATGTCTCTCTCTAGAGACAGTGGTACGCAGGTACGCAGAAACAGACAGGGGTCGATGTGTGCGCACGCCCGCACGCACACACGCACGCGCGCCCACGCCCGAGGGGTGTCTTTTCCGGGCGACCGCGTACCACCCCGAATTGGGCGCCTCAGACGCTCCTGACCTGCGGGAACGGATGGCCTGCGGTGGTACGCACCTCGTGCGTACCACCCGCTCGGCGGGCATCACGCGGCCTCGTCCTGGTCGCCGAAGGGCATGCCTTCCGGGGTGAACGCGAGGCACTTGGCGCGGGCGCCGTTGAAGCGGCGCGGCACCAGGTGCGGGGGCCGCTGGCTCTTCAACGTCTTCAGGTAGCCAGCATCGATCCAGCTGCCGACAACGGCGTCCAACTGGTAGTCGGCCTCGGCGAGGATCTTCCGGACGCGCTCAGGCAGCAGCGCCACCTCGGCGACGCCCTCCTTGTTGGTGGACAGCACGCCCAGCCACCCGGAGTAGGGCGGCTTCTCGTTCATGGCTGCTCGGGTCGGGGTGAACAGCTCGTGGGCGTGGCCGGCGACGTACTCCCGCAGGACGTCCAGCGCCATCTCAGGCCGGTTGTCGGTGGGGTTGTGGGCGGTGAACAGGCCGCGCCACACGTCGTTGCTGAGCGGTTCGTAGGGCAGCAGCCTGATGCGGCACGCGAGCGTCTCGGCGAGGGCCAGGACGGCGACCATCGGCGCGCGCCGGTTGGTCATGTCGCTGGCGCCCCGGAACTCGTCCACGAACGCGCGGTGGCGCTCCCTGAGCTTCTCCCGCCCGTTCGGCAGGGCGAGACGGCTGAGGACGTACTGGATGAACTCGGGGCCGGCGTGTCCGTGGTGGGCCAGCACGCCCTCGCGGGCCGCGGCCGCGACGGCGCCGCCGTTGTCGCCGAAGGGGGCAATCGTCGTACCGAGGATGCGGGCCGCCGCGCCCTGGCTGGTCGTGAAGGACAGGGCCGGCCGCTCGCCGGACGACAGCAGAATGGTCTCCCAGGGCAGCATGTTGCCGAACGCGCCGCCGCTGCGGGCCTTCCCGTGGTTCATCGGGAGCTGGTAGAGCACCTCGTCAATGAGGGTGTCGTCCGTGACGGCCATCGTCTCGTCGAAGACGGTGACGATCCCGCGCACCAGGTGGAGCCGCTTCTCGATCGCGTACAGCGTGGTGCGCCAGTTGGACATCGCCGAGGCGTGCTCGGACGGGTCGGCCCACACGCTGAGCGCGACCTGCAGCGCGGTCGTCTTGCCCTTCGTGGAGCGGCTGGAGATGTCCAGCGTGAAGCTGTTCAGCCCGAGCGGCTTCAACAGCGGAGCGGCGAGCGCAGCCGCCACGGCCACGCGCGGCACCGGGAAGCCAGCCAGCTGGGCGACGGCGTCCCGCCAGCCGTCCAGGTCCCCTTTCCTGGCGTGCGCTCGGGCCGGGCCGCGCTGCTCCTCGAACGGGACATCGACCTTGATGCCGTCCTCGGGTGAGGAGACGAACGTGCCGTCGTCCTGCCAGCCCAGCCAACGCGCCAGCTGCTCGGACGGGATGCGTCCGAAATTGGCCGCCTCGAACTCGGCCAGCCACTTCTCCACGGCGCGGGCGTCGCCCTCGACGGCGGGCAGGCCGGCCGAACCGAGAGTCTCGATCAGCTTCCGCCCGCGCTTGGCGGTCTCGCGGCTGACGATGCGGGAGATCCGGCGCGGCCTGCCCAGGCTCCGGTCGATCCACGACAGCTCCACGTACTGGTCGCCCTCGGGGTCCTCGAACGTGGCCGTGATGACCAAGGGGGCGAACGTGACCCGGTTCCAGTTCTCGCCGCTGGTGCTGAGCACCTCGACGCCGCGGCCCGTCATCCGGTAGTCGTAGGGCGTTCGCACCGTGTCAGGCAGGCCGAACGTGGCTGCGTAGTCGAACCCTTCCCGCCCGTTCTGGCCGTCGCGAGAGGGTTGCTCTTCCTTGCCGTCCTCGGCGAGCGTCTCCTCGGCATCCGGCTGCTCGGCGTCCGGCCGCTCGGGGGTGGCGGGCGTCGGCGTGGGGGCGCCGACCGCGGCGAGGCGGCGGCTGCCGTAGTTCCGGCGGGCCAGCTCCCGGGCGGCGGCCTTGTGGTCGCCGCCGTGATGGAGCATGGCGTAGGCACCGAACTTCGAGTAGGGCACCTCGGGCTGGAACTCACTGCCGGTGGCGAAAACGAACAGGCGGTCGTGCTCGTCGCGGCCGGTCGTGGCCTTCACACCGCCGACGCCGTCGGCCCACCCCCAGTACGTCTCGCTGCCGCGTGTGTGGAGCGGGCGGAAAACGTCGCGGAGGATGTCCGCCCAGTCGGCACGCGCTTCGAAGTCGTCTCCAGGCCGCAGGCTGCCGTCAGGCCGGGGCGGCGCCGGACGCGGTGCGGTCCGCGGGGCCTCCGGCTGCGGCAGCTGGTCCAGCATCCGGCAGTGATCACGGATCGCGGCCATGGTGTCCGCGTCCAGGACGGGGATCTTTTCGGGTCCGCCCGCCAGCCGGACGTACGGACGTCCGGTGGCGTGGACAGGGCCGCTGGACGGCTCGACCAGCCCGTAGCCGCCCTCGCCCCGGGTCTCGACGAGCACCCGGACGATGCGCGCGTTGGGCCGCTCGCGCAGCCGCTGGCGCTCCGCCTCGGTGTACTCGTCCTCGCGGGCGAGCCGACTGGCCAGCTTGGTGTTCCCGGGGACGTCGCCGCCCTCGACGCGGACGCGGTAGTGCCGGCCGCCAGACGGGGACTCGGTCACCCAGCCGTTCAGGATCGCGTGCCACGCCTCGGCGATCTGGGGACCGGCGGCCTCCATGATTTCGGTGGCCTCGTCCAGCAGACCCTCGCGGATGGCGAGGCCCTCAAACTCCAGCAGCTCGGTGCTGGCGGAGACCTTCCCGTAGACCACAGCGATGCCGCGCGGCCGGTCGCCGCTGAACCAGGCGTCGTGCTGCTCGGGCGTGGTCCGCTCGACCTTGTAGGCCATCCAGGGCACGGCGGGCTTCTTGGTGCCGTCGGCCGTGATGGGCAGGACGCACAGGCCAGCGTCGTGCAGCTCGCGGGCGGTGGCCCGGAGGTCGGTGGACTGTGAGTCGTTCAAGGGGTCTCCCCGTGGTACTGGCTCACGTGCCGGGCCCTGATGCCGTCGGTGAACGCCCTGATGGCAGACGGTCGGATGGGCTCTTCGCGGGGCTTGGGACACCCCGGGCGGTAGCACTCGTAGTGGGCGCGGATGTTGTGCATGTCGACGACCAGCGCGCCAGCGATCTGCTGACTGGCGGGGGCGCGGCCCGGGGTGTCCCGGGCTCGCGCGGTCTGCGCGGTCAACCCGCGGCCTTGCCCGTGCGGGCGTGCCACGTCTCGACGTCCTCGACGTAGCCCGCCGCCACCGAGGCCTGGAACGCCGAGGACAGGCGCGCCTCTTCGTCCCGCTCCGCAATCGCGGCGCGCAGCTGGGCGAGGGTGTCGGCTGGCCTCTGCCCGCGGGGGATCACGGCGAGGGCGCGTTCGTTCCACTCCCAGATGACGAGCGTCTCGGTGAGGTGGCCGGAGGCGACGGCCTCGACGGTGGACTCGGCCAGGCGAATACCGTGGGCCGAGGCCAGCGCCCTCAGTTCCTCGCGGGCGAAGCCGACCATGAGGCGGTCGAACACTGCGTCCGGGTCTCCGGACCGCTTGATCAGGTCCGCGATGGTGTCGAGGCAGGTGGCCACGCACGGCTCGCTGTCCTGCTTGGCGGCCTCGATCGCGGCCAGCGCCTGCGCCACCTTTGTGGGGATCGTGGGAGAGTCGGGCATGGAGCGGTTCCGTTCTCTACTTGCTTGCGCGGGTGGGGGTGGTCTGCTCGGACGGCGCCTTCGGCTGGACCCCGGGGGCGCCGTCGCTCGTGGCCGCTGCCGACTGGACCTCGACAGCGGCGGACTGGGAGAGACCGAGGAAGGCCAGCAGTTCGGTCTTGCGCACGCGCTTCGCGCGGCCGAACTCGATGACCTCGATGGGGAACTGGTCCTGGCGGATCAGCCCATATCCCGTGCCCTCGCTGATGTTCATCGCTGCGAAGGCCTGCCGAACGGCGGGCATGGCGGGCAGGTCGAGGACCTGATCGGGCGTGAGTGCGTCGACCTTGGTGCTCATACGGCCGTCACCTGCGCCGGGATGAGGGCGCGGCCTGCGCGTTCCAGGGGGATGAAGAGAACGAGCAAGTCCACGCCGAGTGCGGCCGCGATCGCCTTGGCCTTGTCCTCGGGAACAGCGCGCTGGGCCTCGGACATCAGCGCCCCGATCGTGCCGTGGGCGACGCCGGCGGCCTGTGCCAGCTCTCGGCTGGTGATCGACTCGCCCGTACCGGTCCGCTCCATGAGGACCTTCAGACGCTCGCCGCTTGCGACGGCGTACATAGTGGGCATGGCCATAGGCGTTCACCTCGTATGACGGATCGTTCATCGCTCTGAATGGCGATGGGGAGAGCATCACACGGGCTGAACGCTTTGTCTAGCGAGCTGAACGCGGGGCGTGGTTGTGCCACTTTTCGGTCAATGGCTGGGGCGAGTACTGGCGGACGCGGCCCGTCTGCTGAACAATCCGTCCAATGAGCAGAACGACGACCTTCACTGACCAGCGCATATGCCTCGCGAGTCTCACGGGTACACCTGAACGACCAGACCGCACACCAGCTCCCAGGAGTGGCAGGATGATCCCCATGGCGGCGTATGACGATCAGGCGGCAGATAGGCCAAGTACTCCTGAACGCAGGAGCCAGTTTGCGGACCTGATTCGCAGGCGGCGGGCCGAGTTGAACGTAGGGCTTGACGCTTTCGCGAAGAGGGCGATCGACCCTGTGAGCGGCAAGAAAGTCACGCGTGGCTGGATCTACCGCCTGGAGACCGGGGAGCCTGTTACGCCTCCCGAGCTGCCCGAACTCATGGCCCTGGCTGCCGCGTGCGACCTACCGCTGGAGGCGCTCCAGGACGCGGCTGGCCAGCAGTTCCACGGCGTCGATCCTCTGGTCAGCGGCTCGACCGAGGCCAAGGCGTATGTGCACAAGCTCGACCGCCTGCCTGCTGATCAGCGCGAACGGTTGCTGCGCCTGATCGACACGCTCGTTCCGCCGGACGAGGGCTGAACGAAGCGTTCCCCTCCGCGTGACTCTCCGTCATTAATGAGAGCGCACCGTAGAGATTTGTTGCCTATGGTGCGATCATGTCCGGACGCCCTAGACCTCAAAGGTGCTGGTCTAGGGTTTCTATCGAACGCATGTGCGATACATGCCGGGTGATGGGGGAGGCTGCATGGAGTCACGGAAACGGACGCCCCGGGCCTACTTCGTGTTCAGGGACGACATCCCGGACGGCGAAGTCGTAGTAGCGGTCAGGACGAAGTCCGGCGACCTCGCTTTTGCCATCAGACCAGGCGAGATGACTGACCGGCTGCTGGAAGATCTCAACGCGGCCGCCCGACACATCATCGGTGTCGGCCTGGTGCAGATCAGCGAGAATGAGAAGCCGCCTGAGCGGAAGGAGTAAGTGACCATGCCGTCAGCACGCCGCGCAGGGAGCATCTACCGCCGATGCGAGTGCCGAGACGATGACGGCAAACTGCTGGGGTCCCAGTGCCCCAAGCTGAAGCGCAAGAACCATGGCGCCTACGGGGTCCGTCAGGAACTCCCGCCAGACGCTGACGGTAAGCGCCGCACCTTCCGGCGCACCGGGTACGACAAGGTCACGGTGGCCCAGGGCGACCTCTCCCGCCTGCAGGCCATCCTCGACCTCCCTGGAGACGACGCGGACGAACAGAGCCGTGTCGGCGACCTGCTCGTCGACATCCAGCGCCGCCGCGCAGACCTCCCCGACCCAGCCGAGGTGCAGCGGCGCCTCGGCGTTGGCGTGCCGCTCGACGGCAAGATGACCGTTGGCGAGTGGCTCGACGTCTGGATGGCCAACAAGAAGACGCGTCCCACCACGACCAACGGCTACGCCTCACACATCCGAGTCCACCTCGCGCCGCGCATCGGCCACCTACGCCTCGACAGGCTGACCGTCGGCCACGTCCAGGAGATGTTCGACGCCATCGCCGACGAGTCCGACACAATCCGCGCCGCCAATCTGGCCCGCCGCGAGCAGGAAGCACGCGCCAAGTGGCTTCGGCCGGGACGACCGCCGGCCAAGGAACGCGAGCGCCTGGCGGCTGAACGCGTCGCGCTGTCCGAGCTGCCCCCCTTCAGGAAGACGAACGGCCCGGCGACACGCCACGCGATCCGGCGCACTCTGCGCACCGCGCTCAACGCGGCGATCGCCCGCCAGCTCATCACCTTCAACGCGGCCGCCCACGTCGAACTCGGCGCGGCCGTGCGGCCGAAAGGCCTGCTGTGGACCGATGAGCGCGTGCAGCGCTGGCGCGAGACCCGTGAGATTCCCAGCAGCGTCATGGTGTGGACGCCCGCACAGCTTGGCGCGTTCCTGGATGCCGCCGAGAGCCACCGGCTCTACGCCTTCTACCACGTCATCGCCCATCACGGCCTCCGCCGTGGCGAGGGCGTCGGCGCCGAGTGGACGAACGTGCATCTCGACATTCCGCAGCCGCGGATCGACGTCCTCACCGAGATCGTGGTGGACGGCTGGACGCCGATCCAGTCGGTGCCCAAGACAGATTCGTCCATGGCGTCCGTGATGATCGACCGTGGCACGGTGGAGGTGCTCAGAGAGCACCGCGATCGCCAGCTGGCCGAGCGCGAAGCCTGGAACGCCCGCGCCGCCGAGCTGCGTGAGCGCGGCGAGGAATCGCACGTCTGGCTCGACACGGGGAAGGTCTTCACCGCGGAGGATGGAGCCTGGATGCATCCCGACGTGGTGTCCAAGGAGTTCAAGCGAATCGCCGATGCGGTTGATCTGCCGCCTATCAATCTGCGCGACCTCCGGCACGGCGCGGCTGCGCTCGTGAAGGCCGGAGGCGGCGACCTTCACGACGCGAAAACGAAGCTGCGGCACTCCACGATCACGCTCACGTCGGACACGTACATGGCTCTCTTCACCGAGTACGAGCAGGACTTGACGGAGCGGGCGGCGGCCGCAGTACCGCGGACTCGGCGTGCGCGCGACGCGGCCCCTGCTCAGGGCTCTGTACCGGAGCAGGGGCCGGGCGCGTCGCAGCCAGCAAGCGCGGATGGATAACCCCTTCACGGTACGGGCCAGCACTGACAACGGCCCGGCGTCGGCGTAGAATTGGCGGACAGCTAAAGGGCCTCTGACCTGCGGGTCGGAGGCCCTTACTGCTGGCCCCGTGCTGGCCCGAACGCCATGCAAGACGGTGGGGTGAGCCGGGGTGAGCCGGGGTGAAGGTCGTCGCCGCTACGGACGTGAACCTCCGCTGACCAGCACTCCTTGGGGCGTGGTGGGGTGAGGTGACGATGGCGGGGTGAGGTGCCATGGGTGCTCATCAGACTTTTAATCCATTGGTTGTGGGTTCGAGTCCCACAGGGCCTACGGTGCGGGTGGCGGGGGTAACCCCTCTGACCTGCTGCGCAGCGCCTGATTCGGCTTCGGTCGGGTCGGGCGCTGTGGCGTTTTCGGGCCCGTGCGTGAGCGATGCGTGAGCGGATGTGCCCGTGACGGCTGTCTGCCCGGCTGGCGCGGTGCCCAGGAACGGAGGTGGCGGGAGGAGCCAAGGCGGCCTCACCCTCCTCGGCCTCGTACTCCACTCCGTCCAGCACCTCCTCCAGCAGGGCGGTGGCCCGCTTCCACAGGTCCGGATCCGCCACGTACTTGTTGCCCTCCCCGGGCAGCGACAGCCGGTACCAGGCGGCCCGGATGCCGAGGTCGGCGTAGGCACGGCGGATGAGGTCGAGCGCGGCATGAGCCTCGTCCACGGCCTGCTCCAAGGTGCAGAAGATATGCGCGCCGTTGAGCTGGATGGCCCGTACGCGGGTGAGGCCTTTGAGCACACCGGACAGCTCTGAGCGGTACGGCCGCCCAACTCGGTCATCCTCAGTGGCAGTTCGCGACAACTGTGCGACCGGGAGCGGTAGATGAGAGCGTGGTGCGGACAGAGGCTGGGCCGCAGGACCGCCCCTTCGCTGCCCAACTCCATGGGCGGGAACATGTCCTCGCTGTAGTGACCCCAGTTCCCCGAGATCTCGTACAGCTCCCGTTTGCCGAGCACGGGCGAGGACACATGCCGATACCCTGCGGCCTGCTTGGCCTCACGGACGTACTCCTCCAGGGTGTGCCGTACGACGGCCTCGGGCAGCCAGTACGGCAGCCCCGCGCCCATCAGCGGGTCGGTGTCGAACAGGTCTACCTCGCGGCCGAGGCGGCGGTGGTCATGCATGGCGGGTTCCTCTCCGGTCCGGGTGAGAGGGACGAGCGCCGCCGCACAACGAAAACCCCGGGGCACTCGCCCCGGGGCTTCGCATCAACTCATCGGTCAGCGCGCCGGGACAGGGTCCGGCGTCGTCGTGGAGGACGGCTTGGCGCGCTTCATGGGGGAACCGTGACAGGGAGGCGCGGGCCGGGCGAAGCCCTTTTCCACGCCTCGGCTCATGATCCGTCGATCAACTGCTGTACCTCGGGCGGAATCTTCTTGTCGGAGCGGAGGACCCTGAAGGGCTCCGCCTGTTCAGGAGAGGACCCGATCGCTATGACCACGTCCGGAGAAATGCCGCTCACCGCATAGGCGTTCTCCGAGGACTCCGGCACTTCGGCGGCTTGGTCATTGGTGTCACGGCACGGCGGACTCGTGGCGGTGCCGAGCTTCGGTCCGACCTTGACCTCGACATCCGAGAGCCTTATGTACGTGCGGCCTTCGTAGAGGACGTCGCTCGCGCACAAACTCTCGCCATTCGCGTCGGCACCTTCCGAGCCTTCTGATCCACATCCGACCGCGGTGAACGCCAGGACTGCCAGTCCGGCCGCGATCGCATGTCGTCCGACCCAGCTCATGGAGTCTCCCTAGTAGATGCTGCGCAGCCCCATGACGTCGCCCTTACCGAGTGTCCTCTTCTTCACTTCGCAGCGGTCCGCGTTGGTGTACATGGCGAGATTCGAATGCCCGGAGCCCACGTGGCCCAGACCGAAGACATGACCGGCCTCGTGCGTGCCCGTGTTGAGTACATGGTGGTACAGGCCGTACGGTGCGGCACAACTCGCCGCGCGCCGGATCGGCACTCACGGCGCACATGCTCTGACCAGGTGGTTCCGGACACCGAACCAGGGTCCGGAACCGCCCGTCATGTCATGGCCAGGACTTTTGATCCATTGGTTGTGGGTCCGAGTCCCACAGGGCCTACGGACGGCAGGCGGGGAGCACGGCCTCTCCACCTGCTGCGCGGCGTCCGGGCGGCTTCGGCCGGCCCGGACGCCGCTTCGTTTTCCGCCCGTTGGGTGCGCGAGGCCGTGCGCGGGAAGTCCGTGGATCCGCGGCGGGGCGTGAGAGGCAAAACCGAGCCTCCGTGGCGGGGCGTGTGGAACCGGCCGCAACGGACACCCGGGGGTCGTGAGGTACGGCAGTGTGCCTCACGAGCGGGCCGTCTGCCCGGGATGTCCTTCATGAATCGCCCGGCAGGCGGTGCGCTCTCCCCGGTCGATCCCGTCCGGCACTGCGGGTTCGGGTCGCCGAAGACGTACGGTGGAGATACCGGGGACATCACGCACTCCGGCCCTCTGCCGGGTCGCCCTCGGCGAGAGACGAACCCCGGGCCGCCCGACGGACGGTGCGGAGACGGGTCGGCATCATGTCCGCCGTGATCGCGGCAACTCCGCGTCCTTCCGCGGACATTGCGCCGTCCCGCCGAAGGGCCGGGCGATGACCGTGCGGCGGCTGGACATCCACCGGCGTGACCGGGGAGAGCGGGCACTCGTCACGCTCGTGGGCGAGATCGGCCCGGCCAGCGCGCCCCTGCTGCGGGCCGCGCTGGAGCAGTGCCTGCGCGACGGCATGACCGTCATCGACGTCGACCTCACCACCGTCGGCTCCTGTGACGCCAAGGGCCTCGACGTCTTCCTGACGGCGTCACGGCGGGCCGGCCGGGCGCATGTCGCGCTGCGGCTGCACCATCCGTGCGCACAGGTCGCACGGCTTCTCGTCGATACCGGCTCCGCGGCCCTGCTGCTCGCGGCCCCGGCCCGTCCGGTACGACCCCTGCTGCTCCGCGGCGTGCGGGACACGAACTCTGCGGGTTCGCCCGCCGGCGGGCCGCGAGCGCCCGGCGACCGGGCCGGCGTGCCTACGGTCGTCAAGGACGGCATCCGCCTTCGCCGGTTGACGCGCCAACAGGCGGAGGGGATGAGCGAGGACATCGCCGACCTGGCCGTGGCACCCACCGCGGGCTCCTCCGAACAGGCGCACCGGGAACGGAGCGACTTCCTGCGGCGGCTCGCCGTCAGCGCACGACGGCCCGGCTTCGCGTTGCTGGTCGCCGAGACGACGGTGCTGGTGGGATGCGCCTTCGGATTCCCGGTGGGCCCCGGCGGCCGGTCCGAGCGAGGGCTGCAGGAGAGCATCGGACGGCTCACCGGAGGCGGCCGGTTCCTGCTCCTCACCCAGGTGGTGGAGTGCCACCACGCCCAGTACCGCGACATCGGCCGCCGTCTGCAACAGAGTCTGCTGGCCGATCGGCACGCCGCACTCGGTGTCGCCCTGCTGCGTCCGTCCGACGGGGCCGGACAAGCCGCCTACGAGTCATGGGGCTGGCGGAACCTGGGAGAGATGGTCGGGCTGCCGGGGCGGGGTGCGCCCTGCGTGCTGACTCTCTCCAGGGAGAGCGAACCCGCGCTGCCCGCGCCTCGGGCCGTAGGGTCGGGCCGGGCGTAGCCTGGGACGGACCGAGAGCATGTCGGGCGCCCCCGTCAAGGCGGCGCCGTTCCCGGCGAGTGACGAACGAGGGTGGTCCGAGGCCGCCCGGGACGGGACCGCACGATGGACGCGCTCGCCACGCCCGCCGGAAGCACCCCCTCGGGGGACGCGCACACGTACACCATGCCGCTGTCGCGGCTGCGCCTCACACCGGAGTCCAGCCACGGTCCGCTGGACGGAGCGTGGTGGCCTCGATGCGACGCCCTGGCACTGGAGTTGCCCGCCCTCGTGGGCTCGTTGGACCCCGGTCACGGCACGGTCACCCACGTCAGGGTGGGCGCCGCGCAGTGGGCCGACGCCCCCCGGACGGTGTCGTCGCCCGACCACCTGATCGAGGTCGCTCTGAGCTACGCAGCCGACGAGGCCCACACCGTCGTCGTGGAGTGCGGCACCGTGGGGCGCTGGGAGCTGCTGGTCATCCCGCCCGGCGAGCCGGCCGCCGCGGCCGAGAGGCTGCTGACCGCGGCGGCCGATCCGTGGAACGCGCTGTCGGCTCGGCGCATGCTGGCGGGTGCCGAGGAGGGGCATCGGCCGGAGGGCGCGGGGGAGCGGTACGGCCCATGATGGGGTGATGGAAGGGACAGCCCCGGCCCTCGGGCGACCGCGCCGCCCGAGTCCGTGCGGATCACAGAGGGTGGGCGGATGACGGCGGGACGGCGCACGGACCGCTCCGAGAGCTTCGGGGAAGCGCTGCTGGGGACGGTGCTGGACCGCGCGCACGAACTTCCGCCGCACCTGATCGGTCCGCTGGTCGCCGACGTGGTGGAACAGCTGGGCGGCCGCCGTCCACAGGTGCTGCTCCAGGACTACGGCCAGCTGCTGCTCGTACCCCTGGCCGGGGAAGGCCTGATGGACGGGGACCCGCTGGTGATCGACGACACCCCCGCAGGCCGCTGCTTCCTCGACGCGCTGGCCGTCGAGATTCCCGGCGACGACGGCGTACGGGTCCACCTGCCCCTGCTGGACGGCGGGGACCAGGTGGGCGTCATGGCCGTGACGCTGGACCGGGTCGACGACGACGACCGACGGCTGCTGAGCAGGCTCTCCGCGCTGGTAGCCGACCTCCTGGTGACGAAGCACGGCTATTCGGACCTGTTCTTCTCCACCCGCCGCGGCGAACCCATGAGCGTCGCCGCCGAGATCCAGTGGGCCCTGCTGCCGCCCCTGGCCATGGTCATGCCGCGGGTCGCCGTGGCCGGGATCCTGGAGCCCGCCTACGACGTCGCGGGGGACAGCTTCGACTACGCGCTCAACGGCGACATCCTTCACCTGGCCATGATCGACGCGATGGGACACGGCCTGGGCGCGGCCACCATGGCGACCGTGGCCATCGGCGCGTACCGCCACGCCCGCCGCCTCGGCACCGGTCTGGCGGAGATCTACGCCGCCATGGATGACGCGGTGGCCCATCAGTTCGGCCTGGACCACTTCGTCACCGCGCAGATGATGCGGCTCGACACGATCACGGGACGGGTGCAGTGGGTCAACGCGGGACACCCGGCGCCGATGCTCATTCGCGATCACCGCTTCATGCGCCGGCTGGACGCCCCCACGACCCTTCCGGTCGGGCTGGGCGGCGCGGAGCCGGAGGTCGGCGAACTGGGCCTGGAGCGCGACGACCGCCTCCTCTGCTTCACGGACGGGCTGATCGAGGAACACACGGCGGGCGAGGAGCAGTTCGGGGAGGACCAGCTGATCGACTGGGTGAACCGGCTGGAGCGGACGGGCCGAGGCGTGCGGGCGGTGGCGCGCTCGCTGTCGCACACCCTCAAGCGGGCGCGGGGCGGACGCACCACGGACGACGCCACGCTGCTCCTGGTGGAATGGCGGGGCTGACCGCGGCCCGGAGGACCCCTTCCCGCTCGAGCCGCGGAGGCATGCCGCGCCGCGGCCGGAGTCTCCGCTTCTCCGGCCGCTTCAGCCGAAGAGTTTCTCCCCGCTTCGTGTGTCGATGAGGATCTGCTCCGCCGGACTGACGTTGTCGGCCAGCACGGCCTGGGCCATCGCCGCGCGGGCGGCCTCGGACGGCGAGTCCGCAGGGATGACGAGCAGCGAGAAGTGGTCCCGGTCGCCCCGGGTGATCAGAACCGTGTCATCGCCCACGGCGAAGGAATCCACGTGCACCACACGGTCGTCGACGACGATCCGGGTCGGCAGCTCCTCCCAGGACCTGGCGTCCAGCCCGACCCGGGTCACCGGGCCCAGGTGCTCGGCCAGGGCGCTCACCAGCGCGGGCAGCTCGGCACCGATGTCCCGCGACCGCGGCCACCACGCCCCGTCGAGGATGCCCTCGCGCGACGCCGTCGTCTCCAGCCGGAGCAGTGCGCAGCCCGGCCGCACGGCATTGTGCATGCCGCTCGGAAGGTTCCGGGAACCACGGGGTGTGTCGGAGTCGGTCATGGGGCCACCCGTCCGGGATCCGATGCGGGGGTCGAATGCCCCTCGCCCTCACCACGGTACCTCTCGGCATCACGGGAACCGGCCTCGCCGGGCATCGCCGTGACGCCGGTACCGGCCGCGAGAGATGACGCCCGTATCGGCCCGGGAGAACCGCATGGACGGCGCACAGCGGGGCACCCGGACGTCGGACGCTGCGAAACGATCGCAGGGTCGGCCGCAAGCCCGAGGGCGCCACCCATGACGACACTCCGTGAACGCAGGACCTACCGCAACGCCATTCTCCGGTGTCTGTACGGAGCCATGGAGCGCAACCGCCCCGAGGTCAGCGGGACGGCACTGCGCGACGAGCTTCAGCTGCCCGACGACGACCTGTCCGCGGCCTGCGCGTATCTGGCCGACGAGGGCCTGATAGCCGTCGACTGGACGTCGCACAACACTCCCGCCACCGCCTCACTGACCCATGAGGGCATCCGGTTCATGGAAGACGAGGAGATCTCGGGCAACCCCGGACCGCCCGGGTGACACGGCGTCCGGGGCCCGTCGCTGTCGTGTCTCAGGGGGCCGGCGGGCGCTGGGCCAGCAGGTACGTCCGGTTGCTGGCGTGTTCCGTGCCGGGGTGCGGGGCGCGGTCCAGCCGGGCGGTCACGGGCAGGCCCGCCTCGGCCAGGGCTCGGGTCTCGGCGTCGGGGTCCAGGAAGTGGAAGGTGAGGTCGACCTCGTGGTCCCACCAGTCGGTGACCCGGCGTGACTCGCCGGGGGCCGTGTCGGTGTCGCTGGTGTGGAAGGCCAGCAGGGCGTGGCCGCCGGGGCGCAGCACGCGGGCGAACTCCCGGTAGGCCGCCGCGCGCTGCGGTTCGGTCAGGTGGATGAGGGCGTAGCAGCACAGCAGTGCGGCCAGCGAGCCGGAGCGCACGGGCAGCGCCGTCATGTCGGCGGCGGCGAAGGGCAGGCCGGTCGAGCGGCGGGCCACCGCGCACATCCCGGGGGACAGGTCGAGGCCGCTCACGCGGGCGCCCAGGCCGGCCAGGTGGGCCGTGATGTGGCCGGGGCCGCAGCCGATGTCGAGCACCGGGCCGTCTCCGGCCAGCTCCGCCAGGGTGTTCAGCAGGGCGCGGTCGAGGGGCTTGCGGTCCAGCTCCCCGGCGATCTCGGTGGCGTAGCGGCCGGCGACGGTGTCGTAGCTGTGGCGGGTCGAGGGGGAGGGCGGCACGGGACCTCGCTGTCGGGAGAGGGGCGTTCGCGTTCCTCTGGCCCGTCCAGTATCGGCGGCCGCCGGGCGCCGGGGCAGGTGGTTTCTCCGGGCACTGGGCTTCGGACTCCCCGCTCAGCCCACCGTCACCTTCGCCAGTTCCGCCAGCGGCAGCGTGTGCTGGGTCTGGAGGACCTTCGCGCGCAGGTAGCGGACGTTGTGGGCGGTGGTGAAGACGCCGGTGGGCACGCGGTCGTGGACCGTGATGCCGAGGTCGCGCAACTGGGCTGCCTTGTCGGGGTTGTTGGAGAGCAGGTCCAGCTCGGTGACGTCCAGGGCGCGGAGCATCTGGGCGGCGGCGGTGTAGTCGCGGTCGTCCTCCGGCAGGCCGAGGGCGGCGTTGGCCTCGTAGGTGTCGAGGCCCTGGTCCTGGAGGGCGTAGGCGTCTAGCTTGTTGTAGAGGCCGATGCCGCGGCCCTCCTGGCGGAGGTAGAGCAGGACGCCGCCGCGGGCCGCTATGCGCTCCACCGCCTCGCGCAGCTGCGGACCGCAGTCGCAGCGGGCCGAGCCGAAGACGTCCCCGGTGAGGCACTCGGAGTGCAGACGGACCAGCGGGGCGGTGCCGGGGGCCGGGGTGCCGAGGACGACCGCGAGGTGTTCGGCGCCGTCGGCCAGACCGTGGAAGGTGACGAGTTCGGCGTCCACGCGGTAGCCGTCGGGGAAGCTCAGCGGGACGCGGACGCGGGCGCGCTGGGTGGCGGCGGGGGTGTCGGGCATCTGGGTCTCCGTCCGGCGTCAGCCGTGTGTTTCAGATTTGAAGCACAGGTTCTGGCGGTGAAGCTACTCCTGCTTGAAAGTTGAAGCAACCTGCTTGTGACGCGCCTCACTCGCCTGCCTCACTCGCCCGACGTGCCTCACTCGCCCCGCGCAGGTTGCTTGCCCGACGTGCCTCACTCGCCCCGCGCAGGTTGCTTGCCCGGCGGGCCTCACTTGCCCCGCGCAGGTTGCTTGCCCGGCGGGCCTCACTCGCTCCTGCGCGCCTCAGCCGCCCCGTGCACCTCGCTGGCCCGGCGTATCTCGCTCGCCGCTGCGCCTCACGCGTCCGGTGCGCCTACGTTCACCCGACGTGGCTCGCTTGCCTGCGAGCGCGCCTCACGCGTCCTGTACGCGTCTCACACACCTCACGTGCCTCACGCACCCCGCACACCTCACGCGCCCCGCACGCCTCACTCGTCCCGCGTGCCGCACGAGCGCCGCAGCCAGGGCACCTCCTCGGCGGGTGCCTGCTCAAGGCCTCCCTTGATCCGGGTGCAGATCTCCTCCAGGTGGCGTACCTGGTCGGTCGTGAGGAGGTCGAAGAGGTGGGTGCGGACGGTCTCCACATGGCCCGGCGCCGTGCGCTCCAGAACGGCCATGCCCTCGCCCGTCAGGACGGCCATGCTGCCGCGCCGGTCGGACGGGCAGCCCTCGCGGGCCACCAGGCCGTCCTTCTCCAGGCGGGTGACGGCGTAGGTCAGCCGGCTGCGGGTGATCTTCAGGGCCTCGGCCAGGTCCGTCATGCGCAGCCGGCGGTCCGGGGCCTCGGAGAGAGTGGCCAGGATGGAGTAGTACAGATGTGGCATGCCGGCGTCCTGCTGGAGCTGCCGGTCCAGCGCGTCCTCCAGGAGGTGCGTCGCGGCGACGTACGCGCGCCAGGCGCGCTGTTCGTCGGGGGTGAGCCAGCGGGTCGTCATGCCGCCAGTGTAAGTTTGATTCAAACTTGAACCAAGTCCGCCCTGCTGAGAGAGACCGCGCCGATGCCGTTCCCGTACGTCCTGCTCTCCGCCGCCGTCTCCCTCGACGGCTACCTCGACGACACCGGCCCGGACCGACTGCTGCTCTCCTCACCGGCCGACTTCGACCGCGTCGACGAGGTACGCGCGTCCTGCGACGCGATCCTGGTCGGCGCGGGCACCCTGCGCGCCGACAACCCCCGACTGCTGGTCAACTCCGCCGAGCGGCGGGCCGCGCGCCTCGCCGCCGGACGGCCGGAGTTCCCGCTCAAGGTCTGCGTCAGCGCCACCGGCGACCTCGACCCCGAGGCCCGCTTCTGGCACACCGGCGGCGAGAAGGTCCTCTACACGACCGGCCGGGGCGCCGAGCGCGCCGCACGGGCCGGTCTCGCCGCCGACGTCGTCGCCCTCGGCGACCGGCTCGACTGGCGGGACGTCCTGGCCCATCTGCACGACGTACGCGCGGTACGCCGGCTCATGGTCGAGGGCGGCGGCACCGTGCACACCCAGCTGCTCCAGCAGCAGCTCGCCGACGAGCTCCAGCTCGTCCTCGCGCCCCTGTTCGTCGGCGACCCCGACGCGCCCCGGCTGTTCGGGCCGGGCGGGTACCAGGGCGGGCGGCTGCGGCTGGCGGAGAGCCGGCGCATCGAGGACGTGGTGCTGATGCGCTACGAGCCCACGCAGCCCGGCGCGGCGGACCTCGCCGTGCCCGCCGACCGGCACTGGCTGAGGCTCGCTTGCGAGCTGGCGGCGCAGTGCCCGCCGTCGGAGACCGCGTTCAGCGTCGGTGCCGTCGTGGTCGCCGCCGACGGCACCGAGCTGGCCCGCGGCCACTCCCGCGAGGGCGGCGACCCCGTGGTGCACGCCGAGGAGGCCGCGCTGGCCAAGACCGACCCGGCCGACCCGCGGCTGCCCGGCGCCACCGTCTACTCCAGCCTGGAGCCGTGCGCCCGCCGCGCCTCCCGGCCCGCCCCCTGCGCCCGGCTCATCCTCGACGCGGGCGTACGCCGGGTGGTCACCGCCTGGCGCGAACCCGACACCTTCGTCACCGCCGCGGACGGCAGCGGACTGCTCGCGGCCCACGGCGTCGACGTCGTCGTGCTCCCCGCGTACGAGGAGCTGGCCAAGGCGCCCAATCTCCATCTGCTCGGCTGACGTCCGAGGGCCTTGCGGCCGTACGGCGGCAGGGCCCGACCGGCGCCCCGGAGGACCGAAAAGGCCGCTCGGCGGGGGTGGGCGTCGAGCGATGTGCTTTCGGTCCCGCGGATGGCGTACACTGGTTTCACCGACGCGGGGTGGAGCAGCTCGGTAGCTCGCTGGGCTCATAACCCAGAGGTCGCAGGTTCAAATCCTGTCCCCGCTACTGAAGACTCAGGGCCGGTGTCCATGCGAATGGACACCGGCCCTGAGTCTTTTCCTTTACCTCGGGCAGCACCGCGCGCTGGGCGAGTTCTACGACCCCGAGGCGCGGCCCGCCGGAGGGGGGCGGTATGGCGCGACTCGCCGGACGGGGGCGACATGGCGCTGCTCGCCGTACGGCGGCCGGGAGTGGCGGCGAAGAAGCATGCGGCCTGCTGGCACCGATGTCACACCCGGTGATCGGATGAACGCCCTCCGCATAACATCTGAGTCACCGTCAAAAACTGGGACGGTACTGAGTTGCGGTCAAGTCGCCCGTTTTTGGCCGCTCATGGGGCGAACGTCCTGGCTGGAAAGTGTAATGATCAAGCCGAACAGCTTGGAATTGGGCACCCGGTTCTATTAACGTCCGATAACGCAGCGCGGTCGTCCCAGCCGTCACAAGAGACGGCTCCGTGCGCACGCGCCGAATCCCGCAAGGGAACCGGGGAACCACCAACTTGGGGTGAATCGAGCGTGATCCGCCGTGAAAACGGCAGATATACGCGCGTAGGAGACCTTCCTGCTCCGAACCCGTCAGCTAACCCGGTAGGCGAGAAGGAAGGAAAGGAGCACGCCCACGTGGCGTCCAACCCGCCTGTCCCGCAAGCCCCGTTCGTGCCGGGCCAGCGCACCGCCGACACCGATACCTTCGTCTACGGCGGCCCCCGCACCGACGACGGCCCGTGGGAAGAATGGAACCCCACCGCGGACTCCGTCCGCCCCGTGCGCGGCAGGCACCGTGTCTCCAAGCAGCGGGGCGGCGGACTCGCCCGCAGCTCCACCGTCCTCGGCGTCGGCGTCATAGCCGCCGTGGGCGCCGGCGGCATGGCCAGCGCCCAGTCCGGCAAGCCGCCGGTCGCCATCTCGATGCCCGACCTGCCCTCCGTGAGTTCCTTCCTGCCCGGGGAGGAGCCCGCCGAGGAGACCGCGGAGGTCACGTCCCCGCTCAGCTCCATCGGCACCACCACGGCCGACCCCGCCGAGGGCACCAGCGGCGCCGGGGAAGCCCTGCGCGCCCGCATCATGGCGCAGGCCGAGCAGCAGCAGGACCAGGCCGAGACCAAGGCCGCCGAGGCCGCGCAGGCCGCCGCGGAGAAGGAAGCCGCCGCGGCCGCCGCCAAGGCCGAGCAGGAGGCGCAGGCCAAGGCCGCCGCCGAGAAGGCCGCCGCGGAGGAGGAGGCCCGCAAGAAGGCCGAGGCCGAGCGCCTCGCCGAGCTGGCCCGTCAGTACACGCTGCCGACCTCCTCGTACACCCTGACCTCCGTCTTCGGACAGGCCGGCTCCATGTGGTCCTCCGGCTACCACACGGGCCTGGACTTCGCCGCGCCCACCGGTACGCCCCTCAAGGCCGTCCACACCGGCACGGTCACCGAGGCCGGCTGGAGCGGGGCCTACGGCTACCGCACCGTCCTCACCCTCGAGGACGGCACCGAGATCTGGTACTGCCACCAGTCCTCGATCAACGTCAGCGTCGGCCAGAAGGTCAACACCGGCGACGTGATCGGACGCGTGGGTGCCACCGGCAACGTCACCGGGCCGCACCTGCACCTGGAGGTGCACACCGGCGGCGCCGACAGCGGCGTCGACCCGATGGCCTGGCTGCAGAGCAAGGGCCTCACCCCCTGACGACCCGGGATGTTCCCGGCCGTGCGCCCCGGCGCGCACGCGTCCCGAGGACTTTCTGAATCACCGGCGGTCCTGACGACAACCCCCCGACGTCAGGGCTGCCGGTTCCTCATGTGCGGTACGGGTTGTGGACGGGACGGCCGCCGGGGAGTCCCTGGACGCCGTACCCGTAGTGCCCGAAAGACCCGTAGGCCCCGTAGTACGTCGGTACGGGCGCCGTCGTTCTCGCCGCGTACTGGAGTGCCGGGCGAGCCGCCCCGCGCCGGACCCACAGCTCGTGCAGCAAGGCGCGTTCCCGTGCGACGAAGTCCGCGCCCGCACGGCCCCTGCGGCCCCGGTGCCGCAGGAACGCGAGCGAGGTCGCGTACGCCTCGTACTGCGCCACCTGGCGCTTCGCCGGTCTGCCGAGGTGGTGGCCGGCGTACTCGCGGGCCAGCCGGCGGGCCCGCATCGAGCCGAGCGCGTACGGCTCCCCGGGCGTCAGCCAGCCCGCCGCCACATACGCGGGCAGTTCCTCGCGCACCGTGCGCAGTTCGCGCTGCCGGGTCCAGATCACCAGCCAGGTCAGCAGGCCGAACGCGGGGACCATGAACGCCCCGTACACCGCGAAGAAGCCGTACCGGCCGAACGTCGCCGAGCCGTTCCACAGCGCGTGCGTGCCCATCGCCGTCAGCAGGCCCGCCAGCGGCAGCAGGACGCGGCGCAGCCGCTGGCGCTCGCCGGACAGCGCGGCGATACCGAAACCGATACCGGTCAGGACCGTGAAGAGCGGGTGCGCGAACGGGGACATGATCACCCGGACGAAGAAGGTCGCGGCCGTCACCGAGGCGATGCCGGAGACGCCGGTGAGCTGGTCGGTGCCGAAGGCGTTGCCCAGGTAGAGGATGTTCTCGGTGAACGCGAATCCGGTCGCGGTGACACCGGCTATGACGACTCCGTCGACGATGCCGGTGAAGTCGCCCCGGCGGAACAGGAAGACCAGCAGGAGCGCGGCGGCCTTCGCGGACTCCTCGACGACCGGTGCCACGAGTGTGGCGCCGAGAGTGTCCGCGCCGGTCGGGTCGGCCGTCGCGGTGGCTATCCATCTCGTGGCGAAGCTGTTGGCGACGATGGCTATCAGCGCCGCCGCGCAGGCGCCCCAGGCGAAGCAGAAGACCAGGTTCCGCCAGGGGCCCGGCGCCACCCGGTCCAGCCAGCGGAACGCGGCTATGAGCAGCGGCACGGGCAGCACCGCGAGACCCAGTCCCACCAGGAAGCCGTCCGTGCCGGTCTGCTCGCGCACCAGCGCCAGGATCACCAGGCCGGAGAGCGCGAGCAGGCCCGTCAGCGCCGTGTAGCGCACCCAGGTGCGTTGCCACCAGTGCGGGTGCCGCCGCGTGCCACGGCCGAGCGGGTCCTGTGCGGGGGGCGTCGGGTACGGGGGACAGATGGCCACGACATCGACCCTAACGAGACAGGGGCGCGCCCCGCAGGTGCGTAAGGGGCTCAGGCGCCGGAGGGTTCGTGGGGGGTGGGGGCTTCGTGGGCGGTGGGGGCCTGGTGGGTGACGGGGGCTCCGCCGACGGGCTCGACGGTCTCGACGGGCTCGGCGGTCTGAGTGGTCGCAGCGGTCGCAGCGGTCTGAACGGTCGCAGTGGTCGCAGTGGTCGCAGTGGTCTCGACGGACCGCACGCGGCGGAACAGCAGGTCGTTCACGACATGTCCCTTGTCCAGTCCCTGGCCCTCGAAACGGGTCAGCGGCCGGTGGCCGGGGCGTGCCGCGAAGCCGCCGTCGAGCTGGGTGTTCTCGAAGTCGGGGTGGGCCGTCAGGACGTCCAGCATCTGCTCGGCGTACGGCTCCCAGTCCGTGGCGCAGTGCACGAGGGCGCCGGGCCTGAGGCGGGTGGCCGCGAGCGTGAGGAACTCCGGCTGGATCAGGCGGCGCTTGTGGTGCCGCTTCTTCGGCCAGGGGTCGGGGAAGTAGACACGCAGCCCGTCGAGGGAGGCGGGGGCCAGCATCTCGCGCAGCAGGATGATCGCGTCGCCGTTGCCGACACGGATGTTGGACAGGCCGGTGCGGTCGGCGAGGTTCAGGAGATTGCCCTGGCCAGGAGTGTGGACGTCCACGGCCAGGATGTTGGTGTCCGGGTCGGCCGCGGCCATCTGGGCCGTGGCCTCTCCCATGCCGAAGCCGATCTCCAGGACGACGGGGCGGTCGTTGCCGAACAGCTCGCCGAGGTCGGGGATCTTGTGGCCGTCGATGTCCAGGCCCCACTTGGGCCACAGGCGTTGGAGCGCGTCCGCCTGGCCGGCGGTGACGCGGCTGCGGCGCGGCTGGAAGCTCCGGATCCGCCGCTCGAAGTGCGACCCGGCGGGGTCGGCCTTCGGGCCGTGGGGGAAGCGGGGCTCTCCCTTGGCACGGGGGAGAGCGGCTGCGGGGGTGTTGGGGGAGTCAGACACAGTGGGGCCGAGTCTACGGCGGTGCGATGCGCGGGGCGGCCGCACGGCGGGCGGGGAGGGGCGAAGGCGGTGGCGCGCTCGGCAGGAGGGGCGAAGGCCGTGTGGTGAGCCCGGCCCGGGACGCCTCTCGGCGTCTGGCGCCCGCGCGAGCACGTCTGTCGGCCGCCCGCCCGCCCGACGCCGCTGCCGCGGGTGGCGGCACCTTTGCCGGCCGTCGGAGTCCGGCCGCGGGTGCGGAGGCGCACGCCTGTCGGTGCCCGGCCCCGGCCGCGGGCCGGAGCACCCTCCTGGCCCGCCACCCGCTGCCCCTGCCATGTGTCAGGCCCGCGCCAGTGCCGTCAGCGCCAGGCGGGCCACCTCCCGGCCGATCGGGAGGGAGGCGGTGGCCGCGGGGGACGGGGCGTTGAGGACATGGACGGCCCGGTCGCCCTCCTTGATCAGGAAGTCGTCGACGAGGGTGCCGTCGCGCAGGACGGCCTGGGCCCGGACCCCGGCCGGGGCGGGGACCAGGTCCTGCGGTGTCACGACGGGCAGCAGCCGGCGCACCGCCTCGGTGAAGGCGGACCGGGACAGGGAGCGGTGCAGCTCACCCGCGCCGTAGCGCCAGTGGCGGCGGGCCATCTGCCAGGAACCGGGCCAGGCGAGGGTGGTGGCCACTTCACGGGGGCGCACGGTCGTCCAGCCGTAGCCCTCGCGGGCGAGCGCCGGCACCGCGTTGGGCCCGACGTGGACGCCTCCGTCGATCCCGCGCGTGAGGTGGACGCCGAGGAAGGGGAAGGCGGGGTCGGGCACCGGGTAGACGAGGCCGCGCACCAGGTCGGGCCGGGCCAGCTCGTAGTACTCGCCCCGGAAGGGGACGATGCGCATGCCGGGCTCGTCACCGGTCATCCGGGCGATCTCGTCGCAGCGCAGCCCGGCGCAGTTCACCAGGACCCGGCCCCGGACGATGTCGCCCCGGGACGTCCGGACGGCCACCCCGAGGTCCGGGCGGCGGTCCACCCGGGCGACCTGCGCGCTGTAGCGGATCTCGGCGCCGGACGCCTCGGCCAGCTGCCGGGCGACCCCGACGAAGTCGCACACGCCCGTGCTGCCGACGTGTATGGCCGCGAGGCCGCGCACCTCCGGCTCGTACTCGGTGATCTGGGTGGAGCCCAGCTCCCGCACCGGAATGCCGTTCTCCCGGCCGCGCTGTACGAGCGCGTGCAGCCGGGGCAGCTCGGAGCGCTCGGTGGCGACGATCAGCTTGCCGGTGACCGCGTGGTCGATGCCGTACTCGGCGCAGAACTTGACCATCTCCGCGGCGCCCCGGACCGCGTACCGCGCCTTGAGCGAGCCGGGCCGGTAGTAGACGCCGCTGTGGATCACTCCGCTGTTGCGGCCGGTCTGGTGCCGAGCCGGACCCGGTTCCTTCTCCAGCACCGTCACGCGGGTGCCGGGCGCGGCCCGCGTGATCGCGTACGCGGTCGACAGCCCGACGATCCCACCGCCGATCACGAGCACATCGCAGTCGTACCCGATTGAACGCACCTGGCTCCACCTCCCGGCTTCGATAGTGCACTGCGCCACTGACAACGGTTTGAAACCCAGTGCCGCCGCAGTGTCCGTCCGGGAACGCGGGGGTGCGGCGGCCCGCGGCGCCGCCAAGGGCGCCGCGGGCAGCTTGAACGGGCCGTAGCCGCCCGGTCACGCGGTGCGGAAAAGGAGGCCGGACGCCCGTCCGCTACGCCGGAGTCATCAGCAGGGGCCGGGCCCTCTCGCGCAGCTCCACCACCCGCGGCTCGTCCCCGTACGGTTCGAGGCGGTGCAGGAGATCCTTGACGTACTCCGTGGTCCGGGCCGACGAGATGCGCCCGGCGACCTCCACCGCCCGCACGCCCTGCTCGCACGCCGCGTCGAGGTTCCCCGACTCCAGCTCGGCCACGGCGGACACGACCAGCCGAAGGCCGTGGGAGCGGACGAACTCCTCGGTCGGCTTGGACAGGGCGTACTCGGTGAAGCGGCGGACCTGGCGGGGTGCCTTGAGGTCGCGGTAGCACTCGGCGGCGTCCGCGGCGAAGCGGTCGTAGGAGTAGAAGCCGAGCCAGCCGGGGTCGTTGTCGCCGTCGCGGGAGCGCTCCAGCCAGCCCTCGGCGGCCTTCAGGGCGGCTCCGGCGGCCTGGGCGTCACCAGCGCGCGCGTGGGCGCGTGCCTCGACGAGCCGGAAGAAGCTCATCGTGCGGGCGGTGGCCAGGCCGCGGTTGCGTTCCAGGGCGGCCTGGGCGAGGTCGACGCCCTCGTCGCCGAAGCCGCGGTAGGTGGCCTGGAGGGACATGGAGGCGAGGACGTAGCCCCCGAGGGGGACGTCCGCGGCCGCCCGGGCCAGGCGCAGGGCCTGGATGTAGTAGCGCTGGGCCGCTTCCTGCTGTCCCGTGTCGAAGGCCATCCAGCCCGCGAGACGGGTGAGTTCGGCACTCGCGCCGAACAGGGCCCGGCCGACGTCGTCGGAGTAGGAGCCCAGCAGCAGAGGGGCCGCCTCCACTCGCAGACACTCGGGGACCATCGACGAACGCCAGTCGCCGCCGCCGTACTTGGAGTCCCAGCGCCGGGCGTCCTCGGCGGCCTCCCGCAGCTTCCGCACATCGCTGTGGCCGACTTTGAGCGGTGCGCCCGAGCCTTCCGTGTGGCTCGCCTCGCGCGCGACCGAACTGTCGGCCGGGGTTATCAGCCACCGTGACGCGGGCGTCGCGTACGCGGTCACGGCGAACGATCCGGCCAGCGACTGCCAGATGCCGCCGGAGCCGGCGCGGCGGCCTGCGAGATCGAGACGGTAGAGCTCGGTGGCCGACTTGACCGCCTGGGCGACGTCCCGCGGGAAGGCGAGGCCGACCTCGGGCGCGGGGTCGGCGTCCGCCAGGCCGATCTCGTGCAACGGCACGGGGCGGCCCAGCTTCTGGCCGATGGCGGCCGCGATCAGGTGCGGAGCGGCGCCCTGCGGCACCATGCCCTTCGACACCCAGCGCGCCACCGACGTCTTGTCGTAGCGAAGTGTCAACCCGCGTTGTGCGCCGAGGTCGTTGACGCGCCGCGCGAGTCCTGCGTTGCTGATTCCCGCGAGGGCGAGAACGGCGCCGAGTTTCTCGTTCGGCCCGCGTTGCTCCCTGGACATTGCGCCACCCCTCGACACAGACGGCTGCCGCGCTGGCATAACCATGCGGCATTCGTAAACCCAGCGTAGTTCGCCGCATCCCACGCGTTAAGGGGCATTGTTCCGGTTGGCGGGATTGTTGCCCGTACTGAAGTACGGTTCGGGCACGGTGCGTTGCGGCGTGCCCCCGACGTGTGGCAGTGCGCCTGTGCGTGCGCTCTACTCCGGCCATTCGGGGAGCGGTTCCATGGCTGACGCGTGGGTCGGCCCGCTGTACTGGATCCAGTGGGCTGGGGGACACCGCCGCCTCCATCCCCGCGGGCGGCGGACCGGTCCGGGGGGCGCGTTCCGCCTCCCGGGCTGCGCGCGCCGGGCCGGGCGCAGGGCCTGTACGGAGCGTGTGCGGCCGTCGGCTCATACCCGGGCCACCGTTCGGATTTGGCTGAAAATCGCCCCTCGGCCGGATGCGTGATCAGCCCCCCGACCACGGGAGTTGAGGGCGTACGCGGGGTTTCGGGGGCTCACTCGGGGGCGCATTCGCGTCGCACGCACGCCGCCCTGTCGGGCCCTCGACCCGGCGACCACCGTCACATCCCGCGTGGCGCAAGCGGCTCCGCCAACCCTCTGTGACGCGTTCTTCGTGGCAGCATGGTGCACCGTTCGTACGGTGCACTGATTGTCCACAGGCCGTGGAGGCGTCGATGCGGTGGTTGGTGGGATGGAGCAGCGCCGCCGCGGGGGTCGTCGCCCCCGGCTCCGCGGGCGCCACCGGGTACGAAGGCGAGACCCTCCACCCGGTCGGCTCCCAACTCCTGTGGGGCGACCCCGATCCGCTGTGGGCGGTCGGCGACTGGCGCTCCGACGAGGTGCGCGTCGTCAAGGCCGACGAGCACAACCGCCTTGCCGTCCTGGGCACATGCGGCGCCAGCGACGAGGAACTGCGGCTGGGCCTGTTCACCGCGCGCGGCGGCGCCCTGCGCCATCTGACCGCCTGGCCCGGCAGCTACACGGCCGTGGTCCAAGTCGGCCGCCGCGTCACCGTGTGCGGCGATCTCGCGGGCGCCCGCCCGGTCTTCCACACCCCGTGGGCCGGCGGCACCGCCTACGCCACCGCCGCCCTGCCGCTCGCCGACCTCATCGAGGCCAACCTCGACTTCGGCCACCTCGCCGCCCTGCTCGCCGCCCCCGACGTACCCGCCGCGCTCTACGACTCCACGCCCTACGACGGCGTACGGCGCATTCCCCCGGGCCACGCGCTGATCCTGCGCACCGGGGCACGTGAGGTGGCCGGCTACGAGCCCGTCGCCTCCCTGGCCGTGGCCGCGCCCCCCGCCGACCCGGACAGCGCCGTGGGCGCCGTGCGCGAGGCACTCGTCGACGCCGTACGCGCCCGCCTGGCCGCGCCCCGCCACGTCCCCGGTACGGGCATCGACCCCGGCCCGGTGCCCGGCATGGGCCCCGCCGAACGCCGCGCGGCGCGCGGGATGCCGGTCCCCGGCATCGGCGCCGACCTCTCCGGGGGCCCCGCCTCCAGCACCTTGGCCCTTCTCGCGGCCGGCCTGCCCGGCATGCCCGGCACGGTCCTGGGCCACGGCACGGGCGCGGGCGAACGGCTCCTCGCCGTCACGTTCAACGACCTCGCCGTCGCCGGCACGGAGGCCGAACTGGAGCGCGCCGGCGAGCTCGCGGCCAACCCGCGCCTGCACCACGTCGTGGTGACCGGCGGCGAGGACACCCTGCCGTACGCCGACCTCGACGGCCCCCTCACCGACGAACCCAGCCCCTGCCTGGTGACGGCCGCCCGCCACCGCGCCCGGCTGGCGGCGGGCAGCGCCGACCACTTCACCGGCCACGGCGCCCGCCAGGTCCTCGACGCCCACCCGGCCCGGCTCGCCGACCTCCTGATGGACCGCAAGAGACGCCACCTCGTCCGCCCGGTCGCCGCCCTGGCCAAGGCCGACGGCTCCGTCATGGTCCCCGCGCGCGTGTACGCTGCCGCACGCCGGTTGGCTCGCACCTCCTACCGCACCGGCGTGGAGAACCTCGCCACCCGCCTCCTCGACCGCCGCTTCGACGACCCCGGCGGCGCGGCCGACGCCTCCCTGGCCGCCCTCGCCTGGGCCGGCCCCGGCCCGGCCGCCCGCTGGCTCACGGGAGAGGCCCTGGCCGAAGTATCGATTCGCTTGCAGGCCGCGACCAACCGTTCCGGAGTGGGCCCCGGACAACGCCCCGGCGACTACCGCGCGCGGGCCGCCCTCGCCCGCACGGCCGCCGACATCCGCGTCCTGGAACAGGCAGCCGAGATCCGCTTCCAGCGCCTGCACGCCCCCTTCCTGGACAACCGGGTGGTCCGCGCCTGCCGCGAACTCCCCGAGGCCCTCCGTGTCCAGCCGGGCGCCCGGGCGTCCATCCTCAGCACGGTCCTGAAGGGCGCGGGTGTCCCCGACCTGCCCCCAGGCTGGGGCGCCCCCTCCCACGCCCCCACGGCAGCCGCCGCCCGCACGGGCCTGCGCGTGGCCGCCGACAGCCTCGTCGCCCTCTTCGACACCCCGCTGCTGGCCCAGGCCGGCCTGGTCGAGGCCCGAGTGGTCCGCAAGGCCCTACGCGCCGCAGCAGCCGGCGAACCCCTCCCCCTGGACGGCCTGGCCGAACTCGTCTCCCTGGAACTCTGGCTGTCCCGCCTCCTGGCCCGCCGAGGCACCTGCTGGACCGGAACCCCCGCCCGCGCGCGTGCGGTCCCCGCGGGAATCAGACCCCAAAGAGGCGCCCTGGGAGCAGGAGCAGCAGCCCGAAGGGCCTGACCCACACGACCCGACAGCGAGCTGAACACCGTACGAGAGCCCACAAGCCCCCCGCAGCCGCGAACGGCGAGATGCACCGGAGCCCGTGGACGCGGGAAGGCCGCGAACGACGACGAAGGAACCCACAACGGCGGACGCGGGAAGGCCGCGAACGACGACGAAGGAACCCACAACGGCGGGCGCGGGAAAGCCGCGAACGGCGACGAAGGAACCCACAACGGCGGGCGTCGGCAAGCCGCAAACGGCGGGGAGGGGACGTGTCGGGGGGTGTCCGCCCGCAGCGGCCGCCGCCAAACCCCCTCAGCCCCGTAGGAGGCCAGACCGGCGGACCGAGGACGGACACCCCCCGGCGCGGCCCCGCACCCCCACCCGGAAGCAGCGCTACAGCAACCCCCACCGAACGCGAGCGGGCCGCCGCAGGCATGGGATCCCAAGCCCCGGCTAGGAGCAGGTGAACCGAGACTGCGCCCAGTCGGCGAGCGCCAGGGAGTCGAAGTGGCTGTGCGGTTCGACGACCAGCCGGACCGTCCGGTAACCGCTGATGCCGACATGGACGGGAACCGCCGCGTCCCCGCCCTTGACCCGCTCGGACCGCCACAGCAGGTCGCCGTCGCCGTAGACGCCGAAGTAGACCTTGCCGAGCTTCATCGTCATGTCGTCGACGCCCACGACGGCGTCGTAGGCCGTGCAGTCACGATTGAGGTCGATGGTGACCGACGACTCACCGTGGACGGTCACGCCGTACGGATAGGCCTGCTCACCGATCGACAGCTCGCCGCGCCGCCACACCCAACCGCTCTCCCCGATCCGCATCTCCGGCTTCGTACCGTCGCCGGAGACGTCGTACGCCAGTTCGCTCCACCGGTAGACGACCGGGGGCGGCGTCGGCGTGGGAGTGGGCGTGGGGGTCGGAGCGGGGGTCGGAGCGGGGGTCGGCGTGGGAGCGGGCGGGGGCGTAGGCGTGGGAGTAGGAGCCGGCTCGGCCGGGACCGGCTCCGGGGTGGTGGGGGTCGGAGTCGGAGTCGGCGTAGGCGTGGGCGTGGGCGCGGGTGCCGGGGCGGCGGCCACCGGCTGCGGCGGCGCCGGCGTGGGGACGGGCGGAGGCGCGGGCGGCTCGGGCGCGACCGCGGGCGTGGAGGCGGGCGGCCCGGCCACCGGCTCCTTGGGCGTGCTGCCGCCGACCAGGGCGATCGCGATGGCGGCGGCCGCCACGGCGACCACACCGGCCGCGATTCCGGCCTTCACGGGCGCGCCCAGGCCCTCGGAGGCGGCCGCGCCACCCGCGCCGGAGCCCGAGGAGCCGCTCGCCGCGGCGGCCGCGCTCGCGACGCCCGCGGCCCCCGCCCCGGCCCCGCCGACGATGAGCGCGGCGGCCTTGGCGTACCCGGCGGCACCGAACCAGCCGATGACCGCGACCGGCACGACGGCGGGGATACCGCCGGCGACCTCTTCGATCTGGAGGGCGGCGAGCCGGCACTTGGCGCACTCCTCCAGGTGCCTGCGCAGACCGCGCTCGGCGCGGGTGCGCAGCTTGCGGCGGGCGTAGCTGCCGAGCTGGTCGGCGTAGCGGGCGCACTCCTCGTCGCCGACGAGGGAGGCGCTGACGTGGGCCTGGAGGTAGGCCTGCTTCAGGCCCTCACGGGCCCGGCTGGCGAGCACGCGCGTGCCGTTGGCGTCGAGTCCGAACAGCGTCGCGACATCGCTGGGCGACTCGTCCTCGACCTCGGTGTGCCAGAGCACGGCCTGCCAGCGTTCGGGCAGCGAGCGGAAGGCCTGCATGGCCATGGACTGCTCGGCCTCGTGCATCGCCAGCACGTCGGCGCCCAGGTCGTGGCCCGCTCCGAAGGAGCGGATGGACGCTGCGGTGTCCGCCACCTCCGACGCGCGTGAGGCCTGCGCGGCGAACAGCGCGAAGTCGTCGACCAGTTGCTCCCGCTTCGAGGAGGTCATCCAGTTCGCGGCAACGCGCCGGACGCTGGTGAGCAGATAGGCGCGGACCGCGTGCTCGGGGCCGGAGCCGCCGCGGACCGCCTGGAGCACGCGGGCGAACACCTCGGCGGTGAGGTCGTCGGCGGTGTGCGCGTCGCGGCAGCAGGTGCGGGCGTAGCGGCGCACGGCGTCGGAGTGGCGGCGGTACAGCTCCTCGTAGGCCGTGTCGTCGCCGGAGCGCATCCGCTCGATCAGCTCGGCGTCGGACGGCGGCAGATCCACGGGGGGCGGCAGGACGCCGTCCTCGCGCCAGCTGTCCTCACGCCAGTCGCGCTGGGATGGAACGGTTTCCTCGGCGGGGCCGCCACCTGCGGTTTCCTCTGCCGGGACGTTTCCCCCCTCAGGGGGTTCGGCGCCAGACGGGACGCTCGGGCGGCGGCCCTGGCTCGGCACCTGCGGCGGAGTGCGGCCGCCGGTATCCGTGTCGCCCTCACCGAGCGACTCGTCCCGCCCCTTAACGCTCATCGCGGAAAGCCCCCGACGCCAGCCCGACCCGTCCCGACCACCGGGTCAGACTGCCACACCGGATTTCGGCGAGAGACCCGCGAGTCCGGATCGTCCACTCGTCCGAGGGGATCGAGTGACAGCGCGCACCGAAGTTCACCCGTTCGAGGGATGGGTAACAGCCGCCCTTCCCGGGGGAGTTGAAAAGGTGCCGGAGATATCCGGCACCTTCCACTTCGCACCACACCCTCACACCGCCCGCAGGCGCAGACGGTCACACCGTCCGCAAGCGCAGCTCCTCGACCGTCACACCGGTCGCAAGCGCAGCTCCTCGACCGGCACGCCGTTCGCAAGCGCAGCCCCCCGACCGGCACGCCGTTCGCAAGCCCAGCCCCCCGACCCGCAAACCGTCCGCAGGCGCAGCCCCTCATACCGGCCGCGAGCGCAGCCCCTCCAGCAGGATGTCCAGCAGTCGCGCCGAGGCCGCGGCCTGCTGCGCCGGATCCGGCAGCGACGGCGCCGCCGTGGCGATCACCAGCAGCACGTCCGACACCGACACGTCCGGCCGCAGTTCACCGGCCGCGCGGGCCCGCTCCACGAGCTGGCCCACCACCTCCAGCAGCGCCGCCGCACCCGCGTCGTCCACGGTGTCGTCCGGCACCAGCCGCAGCTCGCCCGAGCCGGGCTGGCTGCGCTGGTGCGGGACCCGCGCCTCCTCGGGCCCGTCGGACTCCTCGGCCACGCCGACCCGCAGCACCTGCGGCGGCAGCAGCCGCCCGGCGCCCGAGGCCACCGACGTCCGCAGGAAGCGCGACAGCGCCGACCACGGCTCGTCCTCCTGACCCAGCGCCGCGCGCGCCTGGTCGGTCAGCCGGGAGGTCTCCTCCTCGGCTATCCGGCGCACCAGGACGTCCTTGCTGGGGAAGCGCCGGTACACCGTGCCCACACCGACCCTGGCCCGCCGTGCCACGTCCTCCATCGGCGCGCCGTACCCGAGCTCGCCGAAGACCTCGCGCGCGGCACGCAGCACGTGCTCGAGGTTGCGCTGTGCGTCCACCCGCAGGGGCGTCGAGCGCGCACCGTCCCCGCGGCCGCTGCTCACCGCGCCGCCGGGCGCGACGACAGAAGCGGAAGCCCAATGAGAATCCTGAATATGCATACGAAATCCCCCGGTAATGACGTCTCCCCCCGGAGACTCTCCCCGCCATTTTGGATGCCGGAGCGCGCGGAAGAGAGCCGAACCGGACCCACTCGCAGCGGACCCGAAGAGCGCATCCCCCTACACCCCGTCGACATACGAACATAGTTGAGAGGGAGTCAATTCAGAAGGGGGAGGTTCCGCACGGAGCGCCCCCCGATCGGAGTACGCATCGCATACGTCCCGGTTGCGCCCGCTTACGACCCCGGGTAACACCTCGCTGACCTGCACACCTGACCGGGACTCCGGCAATTCGCCCAAGACGGCTCACCGACGGCCTCCGGTCACACAAATTGTCGAGGCTGTGGACAAACGAAGGCTCGGGGTGCGTCATGGGATGGTGAAGGAACGTGCGCGCATTCTCGTTGTCGGCGGCGGCTACGTCGGGATGTACACGGCCCTGCGTCTCCAGCGGAAGCTCAAAGCGGAACTCAGGCGCGGGGACGCCGAGATCACGGTCGTCACCCCCGACCCGTACATGACCTACCAGCCGTTCCTCCCCGAGGCGGCCGCCGGGTCCATCTCCCCGCGCCATGTCGTCGTCCCGCTGCGCCGCGTGCTGCCGCGCTGCCGGATCGTCGTCGGCGAGGTCACCCGTATCGACCACGCCCTGCGCACCGCCACCCTCACCACCCTCGCCGGCCAGGAGGGCACCGGCTCCGAGGACCTCGCCTACGACGAACTCGTCCTGGCCCCCGGCTCCGTCGCGCGCACCCTGCCCATCCCCGGCCTCGCCGAACACGGCATCGGGTTCAAGACCGTCGAAGAGGCCATCGGCCTGCGCAACCACGTCATCGAACAGATGGACATCGCCTCCTCCACCCGAGACCCCGCCCTCCGCGACGCAGCCCTCACCTTCGTCTTCGTCGGCGGCGGCTACGCAGGCGTCGAGGCACTCGGCGAACTGGAGGACATGGCCCGCTACGCCGCGCGGCACTACCACAACGTCCAGCCCGAGGACATGAAGTGGATCCTCGTCGAGGCCTCGGACCGCATCCTGCCCGAGGTCGGCCCCGGCCTCGGCCGCTACACCGTCGCCGAACTGCGCCGCCGCAACATCCACGTCCTCCTCGGAACCCGCCTGGAATCCTGTGCCGACCGGGTGGCCGTCCTCAGCGACGGACAACGATTTCCCACCCGTACGGTCGTATGGACCGCCGGCGTCAAGCCGCACCCCCTGCTCGCCGCCACCGACCTGCCCCTGACCGGCCACGGCAAGCTGCGCTGCACCGACCGGCTCACCGTCGAGGGCGTCGAGCACGCGTGGGCCGCGGGCGACGCCGCCGCCGTCCCCGACACCACCGCGGACGACGGCCGGGACTGCGCCCCCAACGCCCAGCACGCCCTGCGCCAGGCCAGGACCCTCGGCGACAACCTCGTCCGCGCCCTGCGCGGCGAACCCCTGGAGCCGTACGCCCACAAGTACGCCGGGTCCGTAGCCTCCCTGGGCCTGCACAAGGGTGTCGCCCAGGTCTACGGACGCAAGCTCAAGGGATATCCCGCCTGGCTCATGCACCGCACGTACCACCTCAGCCGCGTGCCCACCGTCAACCGCAAGGCACGCGTGCTGGCCGAATGGACCCTCGCCGGCCTGTTCAAACGGGAGATCGTCTCCCTCGGCTCACTCGAACATCCCCGAGCGGAGTTCGAACTCGCGGCCGGTGGAAAGCCTTCTGGGGACCCGAAGGGGTCGTCCTGACCCGAACCAGGAACTCAGTAAATCGGCCAGGCGTCTGACGGATGTCGGCCCGGTCCGCCACACTGCCAGACTGGTCCACGCGTCAGAACGGGGCCACCACCCGCCCTGCCATCCCACGAGGCTTCCCAAGTGCCGCATTTCCCGGGGACGAACCCACCGCCCGCCCCCAGGGGCCCCGGCCGGGTCCGGAGCCGGCCGACGACGACTAACACGAGGCAAGGATTCGTGAACTTCACGCGCTGGAGCGCCCGGCTCCCCGGAACGCAGCGCCGCGCCGCAGCGCGGACCGACACCGCGGTCACTCCCGAGCGCCGAGGAGAGGCCCGCGGCGAGGGCTGCGTGCCCGCGGCCCGCGCCGAACGACTCACCGACGTGCCGGCCGGCGTGCCCGCCGTCGACGAACTCCCCGTCCGCGAGGTCCTCGCCCGCGTCCCCGCCCTCGTCGCCCTCGTCCACGGCGCCGACCACCGCCTCGCCTACGTCAACGACGCCTACACCGCCGCCTTCGGCGCCCGCCCGCCCGGCGACACCGCCGCCCGCTGCCTGCCCGAACTCGTGGAGCTCGGTCTGCTGCCCCTGCTCGACCAGGTCCTGCGCAGCGGAAAGCCCCGCACGGTCAAGTCCCGCAAGGCCTGCGACGGCCGCTCCTACACGTTCACCTGCACCCCCGTCACCGAAGGCGGCGCCGACGGCGGTGACCCCGGAGTTCTCGTGTTCGCCACCGACGTCACCGACCACGCCGAAGCCGCCGAACGCCTGCGCGCCAGCGAACGCCGCCAGCGCGAGACCGCCGTCACCCTCCAGCGCTCCCTGCTCCCCCAGGAACTCGAACAGCCCGACGACCTGCGCATCGCCGCCACCTACCAGCCCGGCGGCACCGAGGCCGCCGTCGGCGGCGACTGGTACGACGTCATCACCCTCGGCGGCGGCCGCACCGCCCTCGTCATCGGCGACGTCATGGGCCGCGGCGTGCGCGCAGCCGCCGTCATGGGCCAGCTGCGCACCGCCGTCCGCGCCTACGCCCGTCTCGACCTGCCCCCGCACGAGGTGCTCCAGCTCCTCGACGGCCTCGCCACCGAGATCGACGCCAACCAGATCGCCACCTGCGTCTACGCCATCCACGACCCGAACGAGGGACGGCTGGTGTACGCCTCGGCAGGCCACCTGCCCATCCTCGTCCGCGACGAGAACGGCACCGTCCAGCGCGCCGACGAACCCACCGGCCCCCCGCTCGGCACCGGCGGCTGGATGCACTCCTCCGGCTCCATCCCCCTCGGCCCCGGCTCCACCGCCGTCCTCTACACCGACGGCCTCGTCGAACGCCGCGACGCGGACCTCGACGAAGGCATCGCCTCCCTGGAACGCGCCCTCGCCGGCGCCACCGGCAGCCCCCAGGTCATCTGCGACCGTCTGCTGCGCTCCGCCGGCGTCGCCGCCGACCACGACGACGACGTGGCCGTCCTCGTTCTTCAGCAGCCCGCCCACGCCGGCAGCGAGGGCGAACTCTTCCGCAACGCCGCCCTCGAACTCCTCGGCGGCATCGAGGCCGCCCCGCGCGCCCGCGCGTTCGCCTCCGGCGTGCTGACCAGCTGGCGGTTCCCGACCGAACTGCACGACCTCGGGGTCCTCGCCGCGAGCGAGCTCGTCGCCAACAGCCTCCAGCACGGGACGCCGCCCATGCGCCTGCGGCTGCGCCGCACCGACCGCCGTCTCATCGTCGAGGTCACCGACGGGGACGATCATCTGCCCAGACGACGCCGCGCCGAACCGGGCGACGAGTCCGGCCGGGGCATCGCGATCGTGGCCACGATCGCCTCCAACTGGGGCTGCCGCCGCACACCCGGCGGGGGCAAGGCCGTGTGGTGCGAGTTCGCGCTGCCCAAGACATGACGCGGCGGCCGGCCAAGGACAGGGTCACTGTCCTCGGTCGGCCGCCGACTGTTCGTCTCCGACCGCCCCGCGCGGCGGAGCCGCACAGGGACGCAGTCTCCCCGCTCAGGCCTCCGCCGGAACCGGCTCCGCCGTCGCCCCACCACGGGCCACGACACGGTTGCGGGTCAGCCACGGATGGTCCTGGGACTCGGTCAGACGGCGACCGAGCCGCAGGGCCAGGACGCTGATACCCACCGAGAACAGCAGGAACGTCACGATGTACGGGGCGTGCAGCGAGGCCCCCATCGGACCTCCCACCGCCGGACCCACGGCCAGCGCCAGCTGCTTCACCAGGGCGAAGGCCGAGTTGTACTGACCGGCCATGCCCGCCGGCGCCAGATCGGCCACCAGCGGGGCGACGGTCGGCGACAGCATCGCCTCACCCAGCCCGAACAGCGCGTACGTCGAGACGAACGCGGCCGTCGCCATCGCCTGGCTGGCGTGCCCCAGCCCCGCGTACCCGGCCGCGATCCACGCCACGGCCCAGATCAGCCCCACGGCCGCGATCACCCGCGAACGGCGCCGCCGCTCGACGAACCGCAGCACGGCGAACTGCGCGACGACGATCACCGCGGTGTTGGCGGCCAGCGCCGTCCCCAGTGCGGACGTCGATATACCGGCGGCCTCGACACCGTAGGCACTCAGCCCCGCCTCGAACTGTCCGTAGCAGGCGAAGAAGAGCACGAAGCCGAGGACCATCAGCTGGACCATGGCCCGGTTGCCGAGCAGCTGCTTCCAGCCGCCCTGGGCGGACCGCGCGGGGCTGTCGTCGATCCGCGGCGAGTGCGGCATCCGCACGGTCGTCATCACGACGGCCAGCAGCAGGAACATCGCCGCCTCGATCGCGAACAGCAGGGTGAACGAGGACACGCGCGAGGTGTCGACCAGGTGGCCGCCTATCAGGCCACCCACACCCAGACCCAGGTTCTGCAGGAAGAACTGCGTGGCGAACGCCCGCGACCGGGTCTCTGCGGTCGAACAGTCCACGATCATCGTCGCCAGCGCCGGCTGCATCACGGCCTGACCCGCGCCCAGCGCGGCCGCAGACAGCAGCACCGTCGCCGCGCTGCCCGACAACCCCAGGCTCAGCGCCCCCAGCGCGGCCGTGACCAGGGCGACGAGCAGCACCGCAAGCGGGCCGCGCCGCACGATCGCCCGACCGGCGAACGGCAGCACGATCAGAGCGGCCACGGCGAAGACAGCGAGGACGAAGCCCGCTGTCGTGGCACCAAGGCCCCGCACCTGCGCCACATAGACGTACAGGTAGGGAACCGTGAAGCCGAGTCCGAACGCGCTGAGTGCGTTGCCCACATGGATCCGGCGCATCGCTGCGCCCATTGCCCTGGTCACGTTCACCTCGATCGCTAGCAGTTAGGTGTGAAGACTTCAAAGCTAAACTTCGAAGGTAAACAGTACACCTCGAAGGACTTCGACGCCAAGCGGGCCGTGCGATACTTCGACCATGGGCGACAACCCCGGCGTCAGCGAGCCGACACTCGAAGAACAGATCGCCGCCTACCAGCGCGAGTTCCAGGACCTCGACCCTCAGGTGGAGAAGATCGTCTCGGCGCTGTCCCGCCTGAACCGGCGGATGAACGTCGCCTACGGCCGTCAGACCGCCGGCCTCGGCATCAGCAACGCCGAGTGGGAGGTCCTCAAGGCCCTCGTCCTGTCCGGCGCCCCCTACCGCATGGGCCCCAGCGAGCTCGCCAAGCGACTCGGCCTCACCCCGGCGGCCATGACCCACCGGATCGACCGGATGGTCGCCGAGGGGCTGGTCACCCGGGAGCGCGACGAGTCCAACCGCGTCCGAGTCATCGTCGAGCTGACCCCCGAGGGCCGCGAGAAGTGGCTGGAGGCCATGCGTCTGGCGTCGGTCTTCGAGGGGGGACTCCTCCAGGACCTCACTCCGGCCGAGCGCACGGTCCTCGGCGAGGTCCTCGCGCGACTGCTCCGCCGTGTGGAGGACGCCCAGCCGGACGCCGGCGGGCGCCTCACCGACCTCGACTGAGGCCAGAGGGCGCGATCCCGGGGGGCCACTTGACAGCCCCCTACTGGATCCGTAAGGTTCTTCGGGTTGCCGCGGGACTGTAGCGGTTCTCAGGCAGCACCTCCCGCCGCGCTAGCGGCAAACCAAACCACAGCAAGATCTCCCAACGGGATCGATTTCGGCGCGCCCGAATTCAATTCCGAATATGGGCTCCGCACCCCCGATCACCTCGATTGGGAATCGCGGAGGGGATACGCTAGGGTTTGAGACGTCGGAACGGCCCAACAGCCGGGAAGGCAAACCCCCCTGACTGGGAGTCAGACGCCGAAAGGATCTGATAGAGTCGGAATCGCCGGAAAGGGAAACGCGGAAGCGGGAACCTGGAAAGCACCGAGGAAATCGGATCGGAAAGATCTGATAGAGTCGGAAACGCAACACCGAAGGGAAGCGCCCGGAGGAAAGCCCGAGAGGGTGAGTACAAAGGAAGCGTCCGTTCCTTGAGAACTCAACAGCGTGCCAAAAGTCAACGCC
>NZ_JBEXPR010000023.1:0-141816 GCF_040612135.1 Streptomyces sp. NPDC006458
GAGCCGATCGCCCAGGGCACGCCGACGTCGTCGGGGCCGGGGGTGAGGGTGTTGTTGCGGCCCTTGCGGTGGGCGGTGCCGATCGGGTGGATCGGCGGGAGGTAGACGACGTCGAAGCCCATCGCGGCGATCGCGGGCAGCCGCCGTGCGGCGGTGCGGAACGTGCCGTGCGGGGTGTCGGGCGTGCCCTCGGAGCGGGGGAAGAACTCGTACCACGAGCCGTACAGGGCCCGTTCCCGCTCCACCAGCAGCGGCATCGCCTCCGACACCGTCACCAGCTCCCGCAACGGATGCGCGGACAGGGCGGCTGCCACCCCGTCCGTGAACGCGGCCGCGAGCCGGGTCCCCACCGGCAGCGTGTCGTCCCGCAGCAGCCGCGCCGCCCCGAGGAGTGCGGTGCGCGAGGGGCCCTTCGGGACGCCCGCGGCGGCGCGCTCGTGCAGGTCGCCGCCCTCCTCCAGGACGAGGCCCGTGTCGATGCCCGCCGGGATCTTGATCCGCGCGTGGTGCCGCCAGGTGGTGATCGGGTCGCTCCAGGCCTCGACGTGGTAGCTCCAGCGGCCGGGCGTGTGCGGGGTGACCTCGGCGCCCCAGCGGTCGGAGCCGGGGGAGAGCTCGCGCATCGGCGTGAACGGGCCGCGCCGGCCATCCGGATCGGTCAGCACGACATTCGCCGAAACGGCGTCATGACCCTCGCGGAAAACGGTGGCGGAGACCTCGAACGTCTCGCCCGCCACGGCCTTCGCCGGGCGTCGGCCGCCCTCCACCGCCGGGTGGACATGGCGTACCGGGATGCGGCCGATGGGCGCGCTCATGGTCTCTCCTCCGCCGTGCTCGACGCCGGCCCGAGTGGCCGGAGCTGGGTTCCGCGGGGGAAGGCGCTGCCTCCCCACGGTGGTGCGCCGGAGGGCGCCTTCGCCCTCCGACGCGACGGTGCGGGTCGGGGTCAGCGGCCCGCGGCGGTGGGCCGGGCGGCCGTGACCGCCGTACGCCGCACGCGCCGCGCCGGACGCGGGCGCCCGCTCTGGTCGCTCAGGAACGCGGCGGGTCCGTGCCGCAGATAGCGTTCGGCGGCGTCCGCGGCCTCCCGCGCACAGCGCTTCCCCATCAGCACGCACAGCGTGTATCCCGAGTCCTCGAAGGAGGCGCGCACCGTGTGGTCGGCCGGGGCGGCGAGCATCATGCGCTCCCAGGCCCGGTACCGCCGCAGCTGCCGGGCGACTTCGGCTTCGGCGGGTAGGAGCATGGCGGGATCACCTTTCCGAGGGGCCGCGAACGGCGCCGTCCCGACGGCCGGGGACACCCCGGACCTTCACTCATGGTGCACGGACGGCGACCCAGCGTCTTGTTGGATCTTCAACGACCCCGGTGCGCGTCTCGTGTTGCACGAATGGACTAGCGCCCGCACTGTGGTGCTTACTCAGAAGCGATCGGTGCTCACGCTTCGTACTCGGGGCCGGCTCGTACGAGCCGGACGGGCGGGAGTCTGGCCGGTGAGGAGCGACGATGAAGACCGCAGTGCCCTGCTACTACCACCTCGACGTGGAAGTCAGCCCGGAACGCGTCGGACAGGTCGGACGCATCCTGGCAGCCCATCTCCGTTACTGGGACCTGGAGACGATCGTGGAACCGGTCCGTGGCGCGGCCGAGCTGCTGCTGACGGCGATCGACGAACACGCGACCGACAAGCACACCTCCGTGGAGTTGTGGTGGAACGGTCAGCACCTGATCACCGCCATCGGGGAGAACGACTGCGACCTGCGACCCGACCAGGACCTGCGCGACTGCCTGGAGCACCTGGCCGCGCACTGCGACGGCTGGGGCTGCTGTGCCACCGACACCGGCTCCAAGGTCATCTGGTTCTCGCAGCGGGCCCGTACCGGTGAGCGCGTCCCGCTGGTGCCCACGGCCCCCGCGCCGAGCCTGCGCGAGGTGCTCCAGGTGCCCCGCGAGGTGGTGCCGACCGCGGTCCTGGCCGGCCGGACCCGCGCCGCGGGCGTGCTGGAGGATGCCCGGTGACCTCGAAGCGAAACCGGAAGTCCGGGGTGCCCGTGTGGAGCGGGCACCCCTACCCGTTGGGCGCCACCCACGACGGCGAGGGCACCAACTTCGCCCTCTTCAGCGAGGTCGCCGAGCGTGTCGAGCTGGTCCTCGTCGACGACGACGGACGTCACCGCGAGGTGCCGCTGACCGAGGTCGACGGTTTCGTGTGGCACGGCTATGTGCCGGGCGTCGGACCGGGCCGGCGCTACGGCTACCGGGTGCACGGGCCCTGGCACCCGGACGTGGGCCAGCGCTGCAACCCGGCGAAGCTGCTGCTCGACCCGTACGCCACGGCCGTGGACGGGCAGATCGACAACCACCCCTCGCTCTACGAGCGCGATCCGTCCGGGCCCGACCCGGCGGACAGCGCCGGGCACACCATGCTCGGCGTGGTCACCGATCCCCGCTTCGACTGGGGCGAGGACCGTCCGCCCCGGCGGCCCTACGCCGACTCGGTGATCTACGAGGCCCACGTCAAGGGCCTCACCCGCACCCACCCCGAGGTGCCGCCCGAACTGCGCGGCACCTACGCCGGGCTCGCGCACCCGGCGGTCGTCGAACACCTCGTCTCGCTCGGGGTGACGGCCGTCGAGCTGATGCCGGTCCACCAGTTCGTGCAGGACGGCGTGCTGCGCGACCGGGGCCTGGCCAACTACTGGGGCTACAACACGATCGGCTACTTCGCCCCGCACAACGCCTACGCCGCCCACGGCACCCGCGGGGAACAGGTCGCCGAGTTCAAGTCGATGGTGAAGGCCCTGCACGCGGCGGGCCTCGAAGTGATCCTCGACGTGGTCTACAACCACACCGCCGAGGGCAACGAGAAGGGCCCCACCCTCTCCTTCCGCGGCATCGACAACGCCTCCTACTACCGCCTGGTGGACGGCGACTGGGGCCACTACTACGACACCACCGGGACGGGCAACAGCCTGCTGATGCGGCACCCGTACGTCCTTCAGCTGATCATGGACTCGCTGCGCTACTGGGTCACCGAGATGCATGTCGACGGCTTCCGCTTCGACCTCGCGGCGACCCTCGCCCGGCAGTTCCACGAGGTGGACCGGCTCTCGGCGTTCTTCGACCTGATCCAGCAGGACCCTGTCATCAGCAGGGTGAAGCTGATCGCCGAGCCGTGGGACGTCGGCGAGGGCGGCTACCAGGTGGGCAACTTCCCGCCCCTGTGGTCGGAGTGGAACGGCCGCTACCGCGACACCGTGCGCGACTTCTGGCGGACCGGCGAGAACACCCTCGGCGAGTTCGCCTCCCGGCTGACCGGCTCCTCCGACCTCTACCAGCACAGCCGGCGCAGGCCGCGCGCCAGCGTCAACTTCGTGACCGCGCACGACGGTTTCACGCTGCGCGACCTCGTGTCGTACAACGACAAGCACAACGAGGCCAACGGCGAGGCCAACCGGGACGGCGAGAGCGTCAACCGGTCCTGGAACTGCGGGGCCGAGGGCGAGAGCGAGAACCCGTCCGTGCTGGAGCTGCGCGGGCGGATGCAGCGCAACTTCCTGGCCACGCTGCTGCTGTCCCAGGGCATCCCGATGCTCCTGCATGGCGACGAGCTCGGCCGCACCCAGCGCGGCAACAACAACGCCTACTGCCAGGACGGCGAACTGTCCTGGATCGACTGGCGGTTGACCGCGGAGCAGCGCGAGCTGCTCGACTACACCCGGCGGGTCATCGCCCTGCGCTCCGCCCACCCGGTGCTGCGGCGGCGCCGGTTCTTCCGCGGCGAGACCCTCACGCACGCGGGGCAGCCGCTGCCCGACCTGGTGTGGCTGGCGCCGGACAGCCGGGGGATGACCCAGCGGGACTGGCGGCGCTCCGACGCCCACTCCGTCGCCGTCTTCCTCAACGGTGACGCGATCGCGGAGCCCGACCCGCAGGGCCGGCCTGTGCTCGACGACTCGTTCCTGCTGCTGCTCAACAGCTACTGGGAGCCGGTCGATTTCACGCTGCCGGGCGCCGCCTACGGGGCGCGCTGGTCGGCGCTGATCGACACCGCCGACCCCCAGGGCGTACCCGACGAGACGGAGCACAAGGCGGCCACCGTGCTGACCGTCGGCTCCCGCAGCCTGGTGCTGCTGTCGCGGCCGTCACGCCGGGGCGGGTGAGCCGTACGGGTGCGGTGAGGTGACGGAGGAGGCGGGGGCGCCGGCGCCCCGCCTCTCCTGTGCGAGGCGGCTCCCGCTTCTCCTGTGCTGGGCGGCCTTCTTGTGCGCGGCCCGGCGGAACCCCGTCGGGTCCGTCAGCGCGTCAGCGCGTCAGGTGGGACGTCACCGTGAACTGGGCGCCGTCCGGGTCGCGCAGCACGGCGTTCTCGGTGTTCTTGCCGAGGACGCTGCCGCCGTGCAGCTCCGCGGCCCGTGCGCAGGCCTCCACGTCCTCGACGGCGAAGTGGACCTGCCAGTGCGGCCGGATCGTGGGGTCCGGAGCGGCCTCCAGCGCGCCCGACTCGATCCGGGCCACCACATCGCCCCGGCTGCGCAGCACCACCTCGTCGCCCTCGTAGTGCACCTCGCAGCCGCCGGGCCGGGTCGAGGCCCACTCCAGGACCTCGCCGTAGAAGATCGCCGAGTCGAAGGCGTCACGGGTGTGCAGCCGGATGAAGGCGGGGGCCGCGCGGCGCCAGGTCTCCCAGTCGGTGAACAGCTCGCCCTCCCAGATCCCGAAGGTGGCGCCGTCGCGGTCGGCGAGCAGCGCCGCCCGGCCGGGCGGGAAGGAGATCGGGCCGACGGCCGCGGTGCCACCGCGCTCCTGGGCACGGGCCGCGGCCTCGTTGGCGCTCGCGACCGCGAAGTACGGCGTCCAGGCCACCGCCATCTGCCACATCGCGGCCACGGCCGCGATGCCCGCGACGGGTGCCGCGTCCGCCAGCGCGATCCGGAACTTGTCGCCCAGCTTGGCCGACCGCCACCGCCAGCCCAGCACGGCCGTGTAGAAGGCCTCGGTGGCCGGCAGGTCGCGGCTGGTCAGACTCACCCAACAGGGTGCGCCGAACACGTGCTGGGTGGTGACGACCTCCGGGGCGGAGGGGGTCGGATGGTGGTTCATGGCACTCGTCCTGGGTGTCGTGGGCCGACGGCCCGCGGTCTCCTCCCAGTGTCCAACCGGATCCGTGCCGGGCGCCTGCCGAGGAACCGTTGGCACGGGATGCTCTCCGGGCGGAGGATGTACGCGTGGTACAGGAACCGGCTGAACCCGCTGGCGAGACGGACCGGATCGTTGAGTTGCAGGAGGAGGTCCAGCAGCTCAAGGAGGCCGTGACCTCACACGCCGTGGTGGACCAGGCCATCGGGATGATGGTCGCGATGGGACGGGTCGCCCCCGACCAGGGCTGGACGGTGCTCCGGGAGGTCTCGCAGCACACCAACGTCAAGCTCCGCCAGGTCGCCGAGCTCATCCTGCTGTGGGGGCGCACGGGCGACATCCCCGGCGAGATCCGGGCCGAGCTCGAGGCGGCGCTCGACCGCCACGGCCCGACCCAGATCCCCGGTAGTCCGTCCGGGTGAGAGGGCGGCGATCCTCATCGGCCGCCTCTCAGCCGGCCTCGGCGAGCAGCTCCTCGCGCAGGTGTGCGAAGCAGCCGCTGAGCAGCCGTGACACATGCATCTGCGAGATGCCGAGCTGCTCGGCGATGGAGCTCTGTGTCATGCCCTGGAAGAAGCGCAGGTAGAGGATGGTGCGCTCGCGTTCCGGGAGGGCCTGCAGGCAGGGCCGTACGGCCACCCGGTCCACGACCAGCTCGAAGCCCGGGTCCGGCCCGCCGATGGCGTCGCCGAGTGCGTAGCCGTCCGTTCCGGGCAGCTCGGCGTCCAGCGACAGGGCCGAGAAGCAGTCCAGGGCCTCCAGCCCGGTGCGGACCTCGCTCTCGGTCAGGTCGGTGTGCCGGGCGATCTCGGCGACGGTCGGTGCCCGGCCCGTGGTGGTCTGGGAGAGTTCCTTCGCGGCCCGGCGGACCCGGTTGCGCAGTTCCTGGACGCGGCGGGGTACGTGCAGGGTCCACATGTGGTCGCGGAAGTGCCGTTTGAGCTCGCCGGTGACGGTCGGGACGGCGTACGCCTCGAAGGCGTGGCCGCGTGCGGGGTCGTAGTGGTCGACGGCCTTGACGAGTCCGAGGGCCGCCACCTGGTAGAGGTCCTCCAGGCTCTCGCCGCGGCCGCGGAAGCGGATGGCGATGCGTTCGGCCATGGGGAGCCAGGCCCTGACCAGGTCGTCGCGCAGGTTCTCGCGCTCCGCCCCGTCGGGCAGTCGCCTGAGCCGGTCGAAGTCGGCGGCGGTGTCGGGGGCGTCGTCGTGGGGGTGTTGGTTCGTTCTGCTGGTGACACTCACGGAGGCGCACCTCCCAAAGCGTGGTGGGTGCCGTAGGGGGCACCGTGGGAGGTGTGCGCGGGGGGCTCACGGAGACGCCGGGGGCCGACGCGCGGTGTCCCACGGTCGTGCCTCCGGTCCGAAGCACGTGATACAGATGCCCGTGACGAAAAGGACGAAACCTGTTTCGTGAAAAGTTGTACGGTCGGCGACCGGACGACCGCACAGCGGTACGGCGCGGCGGGTACGTGACACCACGCGGTGTCACGACCTGGCGGGCGCGGGACGATCAGGGCGGAACGTGATGTGCGGCACGCGGCCGCGGGGTCCGGCGGGCCCGTCCGGCGAGTTCTTCCTGCGCAGCGCTTGATCGCCGATCAAGGCCCGGAAATCCCTGGCCACAGCGCATTCTGCTCATTTGACAGTGCGATCGGCGCACGGATAGGAAGCACCCTTGGAAGTCGAGAGGTGCATTGTGTGCGAGCCGAACGTGGTCGGGGACTGGCAGGATTACGACGAGCATGCCGGTCTGCGCGTCCGCGTCCACCGTCTTGAGCGGAGTGAACCGCCGCGCGGACGCGACGACGCGGCCGAGGGGCTGACCTACTTCAGCCTCCGTGTCACCGTCGAGAACCGTGGCACGGGGCAGTTCGGCATCCACCTGGAAGACGGTCAGATCGACGTGCGCATCGGCCCCGACGGCGAGAGCGTCTTCATCGACTGGCGCAACTCGCAGTTCATCGAGGGCTTCGACGTCTACCCGCTGCGCCGCGCGACGGCCGTGCTGTTCGCCGCCGGGCCCGAGGACTCGCTCGACCGCGTGGACGTCCAGATCCAGTTGCGCGTGGACGAGGAGTGGGCCGAACGCCGCATGTGGGTGGGCGGCCTCGGCCTGGACGAGGACGTCCTGGGCGCCCACCCCGGCCAGGGCTGCGGCGTCGCCCACCAGGTGAGCAACTTCCTGCGCGACCAGGCGGAGGAGGGCACCGCCTGAGGCGGGCCCCAGCTCCTGGCGCGGGTCAGTGCGGGATGCCGTCGATGATCTCGCGGGCACCCTGTCGCAGCAGCGCCACGGCGACGGAGGTGCCGAGGGTGGCCGGGTCGAGCGGGCCCGCCCATTCGTGGGCGTTCAGCCGGGTCTTGCCGTCCGGCGTGAACACGCACGCACGCAGGGAGAGTTCACCCCTGCGGTCGACCTCGGCGAAGCCGGCGATCGGGCTGTTGCAGTGCCCCTGCAGCACGTGCAGGAACATCCGTTCGGCGGTGGCCTCGCGATGAGTGGCCGGATCGCCGAGAGCGCTCACCGTGTCGATCAGCTCCGTGTCGCCCTGACGGCACTGGAGCGCGAGGATCCCCGCGCCGATCGGGGGCATCATCGCCTCCGGCGACAGCACCTCGCTGATCACGTCCTGACGGCCGATCCGCTCCAGCCCCGACACCGCGAGCAGCAGGGCGTCGGCCTCGCCCGCGGCGAGCTTCTCCAGCCGCCGGTTGGCGTTGCCGCGGAACGGCACGCACTCCAACTGCGGGTGCGTGGCGGCCAGTTGGGCGACCCGGCGGACCGAGGAGGTGCCGATGCGGGTGCCGTCGGGCAGTTCGTCCAGGGTGAGGCCGCCCGGATGGACGAGCGCGTCACGGATGTCGTCGCGCCTCAGGAACGCGGCGAACACGGTCCCCGCGGGCAGCGGCCGGTCGGCGGGCACGTCCTTGACGCAGTGCACCGCGAGGTCGGCCTCCCCGGCCAGCAGCGCGGCGTCGACCTCCTTGGTGAAGGCGCCCTTGCCGTCGACCTTCGACAGGTCGCCGAGCCACTTGTCGCCGGTCGTCTTCACCGGCACCACCTCGGTGCGCACACCGGGGTACAGGGCCGTGAGCTCGGCGCGTACGCGTTCCACCTGCGCCAGCGCCATGGGCGAGTCACGGGAGACGATCCGGATCAGTTCGGGAACGGACATGCGCACACGATAGTGCCCCCGCGGGGCCGCATCCGACGTATCCCCCCGTTCGGCGGCAGCCGTCCGGGGCGGCCCGCCAGAATGGAGGCGTCCCGTGCCATGAGGCCGGTGGCCGGTGGCCGGTGGGCGGGGCGGTGGGCGGTGGGCGGTGGGCGGCGGCCGGGTCCGCGACCGACACCCGACGCGGACCGAGCCCCCGGGACCTGGCGCGGCCGGGACCTGGCCGCCGTGCGGCTCAGGCGTACGGGTCGAAGGTGATCCCCGACGGCTTCGCCGACGCCAGGTGCGAGGCGAAACTGGCGTCCTTCAGGCCGAAGTTGGCGCTGCCGAAGTTGTACGAGACCAGCTTCTCGCGGATGCCCGCCGGGTAGCCGTTCCAGCCGACCAGCGCCGGGTACTGCCAGATGTGCTCGTGGTTCTCCGGCGGCTCGTCGCCCGAGTTGGCCGCGCGGAAGCAGTGGGTGCTGATGCCGTCCTTGTGGTAGACGATCTTCGGGTGCGTGCCTTCGAAGCGGATCTGCGAGGCGTTGTGCACCGTGAACGAGCCGTGGTTGGACGTCGAGACGTACTTGACCTGGTTGTTCTGCACCCAGACCGCGACATGCTCCCAGTCGTGCCGGTGCCCGCCGATGCTGCTGCCGGACAGGGCCTGGTCCTTCTCGAAGTACAGGCCGTAGAGGATCGCGCACCAGCCGTTGTTGCACTTGTAGCGCGAGTAGCCGTTGGTGTTGTCCAGGTCCCAGGAGTCACGGCACTGGCCGTTGAGGGCGCCCGTCGGGTTCAGGCCGCCGTTGACCGTGCCGTCGGGACCGATGGCCGGCGTGGAGTAGCAGCCGTCGGTGTCGTAGTCGTAGGCGGGCTGGAAGGTCCGCTCCAGACCGTCCGCGTCGGCGGGCAGCGCCTGCGGAGGCGCGGCCAGGGCGGTGCCGGGGAAGGCGATGACGAGGGCGGCGGCTCCGGCCGGACCGGTGAGCCATCTCCTGCGGATGCGAGTGGACTTCTGCGACACTGCGTCCTCCTTCTGATGCGGGCGCAGCCGAACGGCTGTGGGGGGAAAGGCAGTTCAGCTTGCCGCCGATTTCCGCACGCGCCAAGAGGTCGCGGGCGTCACAGTGGTGAAGGACAGATCGACAAGCCGTGTCAGACGACGTCGTCGGGCAGGTCCGCCGTGGACTCCTCAGGGGTGAGGTCGGGTCGCAGCCTGAGCCAGGACGGCTGGCGCAGCAGGCCGGAGCGGGTCCGTGTGCTGTAGCGGACCTCGCCGACCAGGCGGGGCCGCACCCAGTGGGCGTCCCGGACCCGCGGCACCGGGTCGAACGGGCAGACGTCCGTGGCGTCCGCCCGCAGCAGCCCGGCCAGCTCGGTGCGCTCGGCCTCGCTCCAGCCGGTGCCCACGCCGCCGACGTACCGCAGCCGGCCCGCCCGGCGCTGCCCGACCAGCAGCGCGCCGGGCAGGCCGGTGAGCCGGCCCCTGCCGGGCAGCCAGCCGCCGACGATCACGTCCACGCCCCGCATGTTGCGGATCTTGATCCAGGACCGGGAGCGCACGCCCGGCTCGTAGAGCGAGTCCAGCCGCTTGCAGACCAGGCCCTCCAGCCCGTGGGCGCGGGTCGCGCGCAGGGCCTCCTCGCCGTGGCCGACCAGGGCGGCGGGCGTCGACCAGTACGGCCCCCGGAGCGCCAGTCCCTCCAGCAGACCGCGGCGGCGCCGGTAGGGCAGGCGCAGGAGCGAGTCGCCTTCCAGATGCATCACGTCGAACAGGGCCAGGTGCACGGGCACCTCGGCCGCCTTGCGGGCCGCCTTCGCCGGGGCGTGCGCGAGACCCATCCGCGACTGGAGGGCCTGGAAGTCGGCGCGGCCGCCCTCGTCCAGCGCGAGCACCTCACCGTCCAGGACCGCGGGTGTGCCGCCGAGCGCGGGGCCGAGCCCGCGCAGCTCGGGGTAGGCGGCGGTGATCTCCTCGCCGGACCGGGCGCGCAGCAGCACGCTGCCGTCCCCGGGGAGGTAGACCACCGCACGCTGGCCGTCCTGCTTGGTCTCGTAGGCCCAGCGCGTGTCCTGCGCGGCGGACGGCAGGGTGCCGGGCGTGGCGAGCATCGGGGCGATCAGCGGCAGGGTCACGGCTTATGGTGTCGACGGGTCCGGGCCCCGGCATACGCGCCGGGCGGCGGTTTCCCCTGAACGGCGTCTCGGCGGGGCGGCACCGGGCCGATCCGGGACCGGTCCGGTGCCATGGGGGGCCAATTTCGCCGCCATCCCTGCGGCCGGCTTGATGCGTGGGGCCGCCCCTCCATCCGCACCTACCGTCCAGTACGATCGCGCGACAGACCACCGGAGGAGGAAGCATGGCTGGACATCCCCAAGTCGGCGATGTCGTCGAGGACTTCGCACTGCCGGACGAAACGGGCGCGACGCGCAAGCTGTCGGAGCTGCTGGCCGAGGGGCCGGTGGTGCTGTTCTTCTACCCCGCGGCCATGACCCCCGGCTGCACCGCCGAGGCGTGCCACTTCAGGGACCTGGCCGCGGAGTTCGCGGCGGTCGGCGCGCGACCCGTCGGGATCAGCGGGGACAGTGTGGACAAGCAGGCCGAGTTCGCCGGGCGCCACACCCTGGGCATGCCGCTGCTGTCCGACACCGACGGGTCGATCCGGGAGCGGTTCGGTGTGAAGCGGGGGTTCAGCCTCGCGCCCACCAAGCGGGTCACCTTCGTCATAGGGCGCAACCGGACGGTGCTGGAGGTCGTGCGCAGTGAGCTGCGCATGAACATCCACGCCGACCGTGCCCTCGCCGCCCTGCGCGGACAGGCCGGCTGAGGGCGGCCGCGGCCCCACCCGGCCGGGCCGCCGCCTCGGCGCGACCCGCACCGACCGGCACGGCGGGGTCGTTCTCGGCAGGACTCGTGGCGATCCGCCCGGCGGGTCCGTTACGGCTGGACCGTGACGCCTCGCCGGGCGGCGTCGTCTTGGCCGGACTCCTGGGGAGGCGGGGTCGTCTCGGCTGGACCCGTGGCGGTCCGCCGGGGCGAGGGTGTCCGGCCATCGAGGCTTCGGATGGGTCTCGTCTCTCCCTCTTCCCGGAGGAACCGTCATGAGACCGTCTTGGCCGGACCCCTCACGACTCCCCGGGCGGGGTCGTCTGGGCCGGACCCCTGACGGCTCGCCGGTCGGGGCCGTCTCGACCGGACGTGTGAGGGTCCGCCGGGCGAGTTCGTTTCGGCTGGACCTTTGACGGTCCACCGGGCGGGGTCGTCTTGGCCGGACCCCTCACGACTCCCGGGCGGGGTCGTCTGGGCCGGACCCCTGACGGCTCGCCGGTCGGGGCCGTCTCGACCGGACGTGTGAGGGTCCGCCGGGCGAGTGCGTTTCGGCTGGACCTTTGTCGGTCCGCTGGGAGGGGTCGGCTTGGCTGGACCTCTGACCGTCCACCGTGCGGGGTCGGCTCGGCTGGACCTCTGATGGTCCACCGGGCGGGGTCGCCCTGGCCGGACCCCTGACGGTCCACCGGGCGGCGTCCTCTCGGCCGGACCCCGGACGACTCGCCGGGCAGGGTCGTCTCGGCCGGAGCTGTGACGACTCGGCCGGGCGGGGTCGTCTCGGCCACCCCGTATCGACCGGCACCCGCACCGCCTCGCCCGTGTCCGGCGAGCCGCCGTCCCGACGAAGGGAACGATGTGTGATGCCCGCAACCTCCAGGAGAGCGCTGTTCGCCGGATCCGCGGCGGGGGGTGCCGCGGCGCTGCTGCCGGCCGTGCCCGCCGAGGCGGGGTCCAGGCAGCGCCCCGCCGCCTGCGCGAGCTACCGCGCCGAGTACCACTTCACGGTGCCCGACCAGTGGAAGAACGACCCGCAGCGCCCGGTCTGGATCGACGGCGAGTACGCCTACTACTACCTGTACAACCCGGACTATTTCGCCGGTGGCACCAACGCGGGCACCGCCTGGCGGCTGGTGACCAGCAAGGACCTGGTGGCGTTCACCGACCGGGGGATCGCGGTGCCCAAGGACACCACGCCGAACGGGGACGTGTGGTCCGGCTCGGCGGTGGTGGACACCGACAACACCGCCGGGTTCGGGGCGGGGGCCGTCGTCGTCCTGGTCACCATGGAGCCGGTGGAGAGCGCGAACACCCAGGCGCAGTACCTGTACTACTCCACCGACGGCGGCCGCACCTTCACCAACTCCGGCACGGCCCCGGTGCTGCCGAACCCGGGGGTGCGCGACTTCCGCGACCCCAAGGTGATCCGCGACGAGGAGCGTGGCCGCTGGGTGATGGCGCTCGCCGAGAACCACCGGATCGGCTTCTACCACTCGGCGGACCTGAGGAACTGGGCCTACGCCGGCGACTTCGTCGAGGAGGGCCTCGGCGTGCTGGAGTGCCCCGACCTGTTCCGGATCACCGCCGACGACGGCACGGTGAAGTGGGTACTGGGCGCCAGTGCCAACGGCAAGGGCAGCGGTCTGCCCAACACGTACGCGTACTGGACCGGCGCCTTCGACGGCTCGGCCTTCACCGCCGACTCTCCCGACCCGCAGTGGCTGGACCACGGCTGGGACTGGTACGGGGCGGTGACCTTCGAGAAGCGGGACGCGGGCGGCGCGCCCGACCCGCGCGGGCGGTACGCGATCGGCTGGCTGAACAACTGGGACTACGCCAACTTCACCCCCACCATCGACACCGACGGCTTCAACGGCACTGACTCGATCGTGCGCGAAGTGACCCTGGAACGGGCCGCGTCGGGCACCTACCACCTGGCCTCGCAGCCGGTCGTGGCTCTGGACGCGCATGTCTCGCGCACGCTGCGCCTGGGCGACATCGAGGTCGACGGCAGCCGTGTCCTGGACTACCGGGGCCGGGCCTACGAGATCAGCTGCGAGATCACCTGGGACCAGCTCACCGGCGCGGGTCTGCAGTTGCGCCGCTCCCCGGACGGCAGCCGTCACATCGACGCCGGGGTCTACCGCGACTTCGCCTTCCTCAACCGCCGCGGCACGGTCAACCCGGACGCGTCGGGCCGCTGGCAGGAGAGTCACAGCCCCTTCGACCCGTCGGCCCGCCGCGTGCGGCTGCGCGTCCTGGTCGACCGCACGTCGGTGGAGATGTTCGTTGACGACGGCCGGCACACCCACTCCTCGGTGGCCTTCCCGTATCTGATCGACACGGGCCTGTCACTCTTCACGATCGAGGGCAGGGCGCTGTTCCGGAACGTGGTGATCAGGGAGTTCACCCTCTGACCCGAGGCCGGGGCCCGATGCCGGGGCCCTGTGGCCCGGCGCGCTGATCGCTGACACCATCGGGCTGGTCGGCAGTGGCGATCAGCGGAGGGCGGATGGTGGAGCGGGAGACGGCCGGGGCCGAGGTGCGGCCGATGGCCGGGTACATCGGGGCCGAGATCAGCGGTGTGGACCTGATGGAGGAGCTGAGCGAGGAGACCGTCGGGGTGATCCGGGCGGCCGTGCTGCGCTGGAAGGTGGTGTTCTTCCGGGGGCAGCGCCTGGATCACGCCGGGCATGTGGCGTTCGCGCGCCGGTTCGGGCAACCCGTGGTGCTGCCCCGGCGCGGGAGCGCGTCGCCGGCGGACGTGCCGGAGATCGAGACGACCGCGGACCGGCTGGAGTTGGGCGGGCGGTTCGGGATGGAGCACGAGGAGTGGCTGCGACGGCGCAGGCACACCCTGCTGCGCGGCTGGCACTGCGATCACGGTGCCCGCGTCGACCCGCCCGCCGCGACGATCCTGCGGGCCGAGACCGTTCCGCCGTACGGCGGTGACACCACCTGGGCCAACCTCGCGGCCGCGTACGCCGGACTGTCCGCGCCCGTACGGGAGTTCGTCGACGGACTGCGGGCCGAGCACCGGCTCGGCGTCGGGTACCAGCCGCGGCCCGGCGACGACGCCTACGTCCGGCATCTGCTGGACCATCAGGTCGCCTCCCTGCACCCACTGGTCGGGGTCCATCCCGAGAGCGGTGAGCGGGTGCTGTTCGTCAACGGCTACTACGTAGAGCAGATCGACGGCCTCTCCCGCGCGGAGAGCGCCGCGGTCCTGGAGATGCTGCTGGAGCAGGCGGTCCGCCCCGAGTACACCGTCCGCTTCCGCTGGGAGCCGGGCAGCGTGGCCTTCTGGGACAACCGCGCCACCATCCACCTCGCGCCCGGCGACAACACCCATCTCGGGTTCCCGCGCACCATGCACCGCGTGATGCTCACGGGCGAGGTGCCGGTCGGGGTGAACGGCAAGCCGTCCGAGCCGATCACGGGGACCGAGGTGGGCCGCTGGTGACCGGCCCGGTGCCGCGCGCCACGGCTCGCGGCTCGCGGCTCGCGGTTGCGGCGAGCGGGACGGCGGCTCAGCGGGCCCGACGGCGGCTCTCAGCGCCCCCGACGGCGTGCCGAGCCGCCGTCCCGGGACCGGGCGGTCGGCTCGAACAGGGAGGCCGGGGCCGGGTTCTCGCGCTGCGGGGTGTGCTTGGCCGCGGTGCGGTTCCAGTCGCCGTCGCCGAGGACCAGCAGCGGGTCGAGCAGCACGATGACGCTCGCCAGCGCCAGGAAGACGGCCGGACCCAGCAGCGTGGGGAACAGCTGGGCGGACGCCGGGTCGCCCGCCCAGGTGCCGCCCGGTACACCGTGCACCTCGACGGTGACCGCGGCCATCACCGAGTAGTACGTCCCCGTGATCGCCACGCCCATGACGACGCTCGCCCCGAGGGCCGCCCGGAAGCCGCGGACGGTGACCGCGACCCACAGCGCGGCGCCCGCCCCGACGACGGCGAGGACGACGGACAGCGCGAAGGCGGGCGGGTCGTGGCCGACGTCGCCGTCCAGGTGCAGCGCGGCCAGACCCAGGCAGTGAGTCCCGGGGCCCTACTCGAACCGTGAGGTGTCGCCCGCCCCGTGCCGTACGATCTCGGCCTCGCCGCTGGAGAAGTCGATCACCGTGGTCGGCTCGGTGCCGCAGTCACCGGAGTCGACCACGCCGTCCACCACATGATCGAGCCGGTCCTTGATCTCCCAGCCCTGGGTGAGAGGTTCGTCCTCGTCGGGCAGCAGCAGGGTGCTGGACAGCAGCGGCTCGCCCAGCTCGGCGAGCAGGGCCTGGGTGACGACATGGTCGGGGATGCGCACGCCGACGGTCTTCTTCTTCGGGTGCTGGAGCATCCGCGGCACCTCCCTCGTCGCCGGAAGGATGAACGTGTAACTGCCCGGCGTCGAGGCCTTGACCGCCCGGAAGACGTCGTTGTCCACGCGCACGAACTGGCCGAGCTGGGCGAAGTCCTGGCACACGAGGGTGAAATGGTGCCGGTCGTCCAGCTTGCGGATGGCCCGGATCCGGTCGATGCCGTCACGGCTGCCGATGCGGCAGCCCAGCGCGTAGCACGAGTCCGTCGGGTACGCGATGAGCGCGCCCGCCCGGACACTGTCGGCGACCTGGGCGATGGTGCGCGGCTGGGGGTTGTCGGGGTGCACGTCGTAGTACTTCGCCATCGTCCGAGCTTATGCCTCGCGCGAAGGCCCCCCGCGCAGCCCCGCCGGGTCCGGCCGGCGCGGGGGCCCAGGCCCCTGAGGTAACGTCCCAGCCGACGGGGGCCGCACGACAGGCGAGGAGGAAGCGGCATGGCCGGCCGCGAGGGGCTGGAGAACGGGCAGTCCGTCTGGGCGGACGAACTGCTGGAGCATCTGCGTCCGACGGGCCGAGATCTCGGCCGGGTCGTCGACTGGCTGGCGAGGACGGTGGACGGCACCGTCTGCCTGCGCGGGTACGACGGCGCCCTGCTCGCCGGGCGGCCGGTCACCACGGACGAGACGCTGGCCGCCGAGGTCGCCGCCGGGCGCATCGCCTCCGCCGCGCTGGAGGAGGCCGGGCGCCATCAGCGGCTGGTCCGCGTGGTCCGGACCGGGCCGGAACCGGACGCCGTCCTGGCCGTGTGCCGCTCCGCGCCCTTCGACCGCAGGACCGCCGACGTCGTCACCCACACCGCCTCGGTCGTCGAACTGCTGCTGGGCGCGGGCGAGAGGGCCCGGGCGGCCCGCCGGTTCGACCGGGCCGCCGCCGATCTGCGGCTCGCCATCCTGCAGTTGCTCATGGTCGAGGACATCGTCGCCGCCCGCCGGGTCGCCGCCGGTCTGTGGCCCGGCCTGCTGGACACCGACACGGCCTGTGTCTATGTCGCCGAGACCACGCCCGAGGACCGCGACCGGCTGGTCGGGGAGTGTCTGGACGTCACCGGCGAGCGGGCGCTGGTCGTGCGCTGCCCGGCCGTCGACGCCCATGTCATCGTCGTCGTGCCCGGCGAGGCGGACGGGGCCCGGCTGCGCGACCTGGCGGGCCGCCGTCACGACACCTTCCTCGGCGGCAGCGCCCGGCACGGCCTCGCCCGGACCGCCCTCGCCTACGGGCAGGCGGTCAGCGCGCTCGCGGTCGCCCGCTTCCGCCCGGACCGGGCCGCGGTGTACGCCGAACGCACCCGCCCCGAGCGGCTCATGGACCCCGGCGCGCTGCACACCTGGACGGCCCGGCTGCTCAGCCCGCTCGACGGCCTCGCCCACCACACCCGCGCCGATCTGCTCGCCACCACCCGTCTGGGCCTGGAGTTCACGGCCGTCAGCGCGGCGAAGCTGCTCGGGGTGAGCCGCAACACCGTGCGCGCCCGCATGGAACGCGTCGAGGGGCTGCTGGGCACCGACTTCTCCGACGTCGCCGTACGCGCCGCCGTCCACCTCGGCCTCACCGTCCAGGCCGGACTGGCCGAGGCACCGCGCGCGGACGCCGCCATGCCCCAGGACCCGTTCGCCGGACTGCTGACCGGGCCCGCGCTGCGCACCTGGGCGCAGGACCTGCTCGGGCGGCTGGAGGGCGACGGCCGTGACCTGCGGCGCACGGTGCGTGCCTGGCTCGCCGCGGGCGGCAACGCCGAACGGGCCGCACAGCACCTCGGTGTGCACGCCCAGACCGTCCGCGACCATGTGCGTGCCGCCGAGCCCGTGATGGAACGGCAGCTGCTCGCGGCGGGCGGCGATCTCTACGAGGTCGTCCTCGCCCACCTCGCGGTCGGCGACCTCGCGCCGCCCGTGCTGCCGGCCGCGTAGCCGCGAACCGGGGTCATTCGGACTCACCTGTGCACAGGTGAGTCCTCCCGCCGTCCGATCGGGCATCGGCACGGTTCACAACCGGCCGGTCGTCCACGTAGGTTCGCAGAGCCGCGGGGGCACGACCGGCACGGGGGACCGGTCGGCCCCTCGCGGCGACTCCCTCCCGCCATCGTGTCCGGCGGACGCTCCCGGTCCGGCCTCGGCCGTCCGCCGCACCGGCAGCCGTGCAGCCGGACCGTCACCTCAGCCGTGCAGCCGTACCGGCACCTCCTGCCAGCCGTAGGCGACGAAGGACGGCACCTGGCGCAGCTCCTCGTCGGCCAGCCGCAGCGCCGGGAAGCGGTCGAACAGCGCCGGCAGCGCGGCGAGCGCCTCCAGGCGGGCCAGCGGCGCGCCCACGCAGCGGTGGACCCCGACGCCGAAGGCCAGGTGGTCGTCCGTGCCGCGCCGGGCGTCGAAGGTCTCGGCGTCCGGGCCGTAGTGCTCCGGGTCGAGTCCCGCGGCGGCGTACGTCGTGATGATCGCGTCCCCGGCCGGGACGGTGACCCCGTCGACCGTGATGTCCTCGACGGCGAACCGCAGCGGCAGCGAGGCGATCGACGGATGGACGCGCAGGGCCTCCTCGACGACCGCATCCCAGCCGATCTCGCCGCGGCGCACGGCCGCGAGCTGCTCGGGGTGGCGCAGCAGGGCCACCACCGCGTTGCCGATCAGGTTGACGGTCGTCTCGAAGCCCGCGCCGATGACGAGCAGCAGTGTGTGCAGCAGTTCCTCGTCGCTCAGCCGGTCGCCGTCCTCGTCGCGCACCCGGATCAGCTCGGTGGTGATGTCGTCGCCCGGGTTCTCGCGGCGGTGGGCGATCAGCGCGCCCAGCACCGTGCCGATCTGCTCCTGCACATGGGCGGCCTGCTCCGGGCTCTGGTCGGAGGTGTCCATGATGGCGGCGATGAGCCGGCCCGCGCCGTCCTGCAACTGCTTGGGGACACCGACCAGTTCGCAGATGATCCGCATGGGCAGCGCATGCGCGAGCCCCGCCTTCACATCCACCACCTCGCCGTCGGCCCCGTCCTCGGCCAGGTCGTCGAGCAGCTCCGCGGTGACCTCCGCGACGCGCGGTCGCAGGGTCTCGGTGCGCCGGTGGGTGAAGCTCGGCGCGACGAGCCTGCGCAGCCGCGCGTGGTCGGTGCCGTAGGTGGAGAGCATGTTGACCACGGCCACCCAGCTCATCACCCAGCTCCAGGACGGCTGTCGCGCCGCCTCCGACCACAGCTTCCAGTGCCGCCGGGCGTCCTTGCTCACCCGTGGGTCGAGGATCAGCTCCCGCAGGGTGGCGTGACGGGTGGGGGCCCAGGCGGGGATGCCGCCCGGCAGTTCGACGGGCACGATCGGGCCGAGGGCGCGCAGTCGGGCGCTCTCGCCGGGGATGTCGGCGCCCAGCGGATCGAGTGCGATGCGGTCGGACACGGTCAAGCGGTCTCCAGACGTGGGGGACGGAGAAGGCGCGTACCACGCTAGTCACAGCCATCGGATACTGACCAGTACGCATAACAGGCCATCGGCGCAAGGGAGTTGACCGGAACCCGGTGGCCGCCCCCGAGTCGGCCGAACTGGGGTGCGGTCGGGCGAGGTTAGGGTGATCCGGCCGAACCCGCAAAAGGGAGAACAAGGAACACCATGGACGACATCGACCGGGCCATCCTGCGCGAACTGCAGACCGACGGGCGCATCGCCTACGCCGAACTCGGCCCCAGGGTCGGCCTGTCGGCGTCGGCGGCCCGCCAGCGGCTGCAGCGCCTGACGGACTCCCGGGCCGTCCAGGTCGTCGGCGTCACCGACCCGATGGCGATGGGCGGACAGGCCATGGCGCTGCTCGGCATCGGCGTCCACGGCGACCCGCGGACCGTCGCCGACACCCTGGCCGAACGCCCCGAGGTGGTCTACTCGGTGCTCACCTCCGGCGGCTTCGACCTGTTCGCCGAGGTCGTCGCCCCCGGCCCGCGCGAGCTGCTCGACTTCGTCAACGACGTCGTACGGCCCCTCGAAGGGGTCGAAGAGGTGCGTTCCTTCCCGTACTTCGGCATACACACCCATCGTTTTCTGTGGGACGTGGGCTGACCCCGAGCGGCGCGTCCGTGGATAAGATCGCGTACATGACAGCTCCGGAACCGACCATCCTCGCGACCTCCGGCGGCCACCGCCGAGGCCGGCGCACCATGGTTCTGTTCGACTCCCTGGTCCACCACGCCGTGGAGCTCTCCGGCGTGCACGGGCGCCGTCCGCGCATCCTGTACGTCGGCACCGCGGTCGGCGACTCCGAGGTCATGGCCGCCCGCATGGCCGAGGCGGCCCGGGAAGCCGGATTCGACCTCATGCCGTTGCAGCTGTTCCCCATGCCGAACCTCCAGGACATGGAGGGCGAGGTCCTCGCCGCCGACGTCGTGTGGGTGATGGGCGGCTCGGTCGCCAACCTGCTGGCCGTGTGGCGGGTGCACGGACTGGACCGCGTCATGCGCCGCGCCTGGGAGTCCGGGGTCGTGCTCAGCGGGGTGAGCGCGGGCTCCATCTGCTGGTTCCAGGGCGGCACGACGGACTCCTACGGACCCGAACTGCGCCCCGTCTCCGACGCGCTCGGCCTCCTGCCGTACGGCAACGGCGTGCACTACGACTCCGACGAGGGCCGGCGCCCGCTGATGCACCGGCTCGTCGCGGACGGCACCTTTCCGGTCGCCCACTGCACGGACGACGGCGTCGGCCTCGTCTACCGCGGCACCCGGCTGGTCGAGGCCGTGACCGAGATCCCCGGCAAGGGCGCCTACGTGGTGCGCGCCGAGGGCGGCGAAGCCGTGGAGGAGCGCATCGAGCCGCGCCTGCTCCCCAGTGCCCCGGACTGACCCCGGGCGAGGGCGCCCGCGCCCTACGGCAGAGGCTGTTCCGCCCAGATGACCTTGCCGTCGGCGACATAGCGCGTGCCCCACCGCTCGGAGAGCTGTGCGACCAGGAACAGTCCGCGCCCGCCCTCGTCGGTCATCGCCGCGTACCGCAGATGGGGGGCGGTGTTGCTGCTGTCGAACACCTCGCAGATCAGCGTGCGGTCGTGCAGCATCCGCACCCGGAGCGGCGCCGCGCCGTAGCGGATCGCGTTGGTCACCAGCTCGCTGAGGATCAGCTCCGTGGCGAACGCCAGCTCCTCCAGGCCCCACCCGGCCAGCTGCCGGGTGACCGCGGCCCGCATTCGGGCGACCGCCGCCGGTTCGGCCGGGACGTCCCACTCGGCGATCCGGTCCGTCGGCAGCCCCCGCGTCCGCGCCACGATCAGGGCGATGTCGTCACCCCGCCGGGTCGGCAGCCGGGCGTCCAGCACCGTCCGGCAGGTCTCCTCCGGCGACGGACCCGCGTGCTCCAGCGCCTCGCGCAGCAGCTCCAGGCCGACGTCGATGTCCCGCCCCCGGTCCTCGACCAGCCCGTCGGTGTAGAGCACCAGCCGGCTGCCCTCGGCGAGCTCCACCTCCGCCGTCTCGAACGGCAGCCCCCCGAGCCCCAGCGGGGGACCGACCGTCACGTCCAGGAACTCGACCCCGCCGTCCGGCCGGACCACCGCGGGCGGCGGATGGCCCGCGCGGGCGATGGCACACCGCCGGGTCACCGGGTCGTAGATCGCGTACAGGCAGGTCGCGCCCGTCACCAGCGCGCCGCCGCCCTCGGCGGCCTCGTCCTGGAGCCGGGCGACCAGTTCGTCCAGCAGCCCGAGCAGTTCGTCCGGCGCGAGATCCAGGGCCGAGAAGTTGTGCACGGCGGTGCGCAGCCGGCCCATGGTCGCGGCCGCGTGCAGCCCATGACCCACCACGTCGCCCACCACCAGCGCCACCCGTGCCCCCGACAGCGGCAGGACGTCGAACCAGTCGCCGCCGACACCCGCCTGCGCGGGCAGATACCGGTAGGCGATCTCCAGCGCGGACTGCTCCGGCAGGGTGCGCGGCAGCAGACTGCGCTGGAGCGTGACCGCCATCGTGTGCTCGCGGGTGAACCGGCGCGCGTTGTCGATGGACACCGCCGCCCGAGTCACCAGCTCCTCCGCCAGCGCCTGGTCCTCGTCGTCGAACGGCTCGGGCTTCTGCGAGCGCCACAGGGTGACCAGGCCCAGGATCAGCGAGCCCGCGCGCAGCGGGACCGTGATCAGCGAGTGGATGCCGTACTCCACCACCTGTCCGGTCCGCTCCAGGTCCTGCCGTTGCCAGCCGTGCGCCGCGCTCAGGTCCCGTTCCAGGACGGACTCGCCCGAGTTCAGCGCGCGGGCCTGCGGGGAGGTGGGCACGAACCGGATCCGCTCGCCGACCGGGTACAGCGGGGCGTTCCCGCGGATGCCGCTGGAGGCCGTGCGGCGCAGCTCCGTACCGGCCTGCGGCGCCTCACCGTCGAGCACCGCGCCGAACAGGTCCACCGTGACGAAGTCGGCCAGCCGGGGCACGCTCAGCTCGGCCAGCTCCTCGGCCGTGCGGGTCACGTCCAGGCTTCCGCCGATGCGCACTCCCGCGTCGTACAGCAGGTCCAGCCGCTCACGCGCCAGCTCCGCCCGCCCGGACAGGGCACGCAGTTCGGTGGAGTCGCGCAGGGTGGCCACGCTGCCCGCCGGGCTGCCCCCGAGATCGGTGGGCCGCTGGTTCACCGCCAGCAGCCGCTCGCCGACCAGGTGCACCTCGTCCGTCGCCATCCGGGCCGAGGCCAGCAGCTCGGCGGTGTCCGGGTCGAGACCGAGGTCGCGCACCTGGCGCCCCTCCGCGTCGGCGGACAGGTCGAGCAGCCGGTGCGCCTCGTCGTTGGCGAGGAGCAGCTCGCCCTCGGCGCCGACGATGATCACGCCCTCGCGCACCGAGTGCAGGACCGCGTCGTGATGTTCGTACATCCGGGTCATCTCGTCCGGACCCAGCCCGTGCGTCTGGCGCAGCAGCCGTCTGCTCACCAGCGCGGTGCCGGCCAGCGCCAGGGCCAGCGCGACCCCGGCGGCGCCCAGCAGCAGCGGCAGCTGCTCGTTCGCCGTGCCGCCCACGTGCTCGGTGGTGATGCCCGCGGACACCAGGCCCACCACCGCGCCGTCGCCCGCCCTGACCGGGACGACCGCCTGCACCAGCCGGCCGATCGTGCCGTCGATCTCCTCGACCACGACCTCGCCGGCCAGCGCGGGCTCGATGTTCCCGACGAACTTCTTGCCGATGCGGTCGGGATTGGGATGGGTGTAGCGAACGCCCTCGGCGTCCGTGACCACGATGAAGTCGACCCCCGAGGCCTCGCGCGCGGCCTCGGCGCGCGGCTGGAGAATCGCCGTGGGATCGCGGGTGGCCAGCGCCGCCGCGGTGCCCGGCGCGTTGGCGAACGTCTCGGCCACCGCGACCGAGCGGTTGCGGGCCTCCGTCGTGGTGTCCACCCGGCTCTGGAGCACCAGGGCCATCACCGCGGCCACCACGAGCAGCAGCACGATGACGAACTGGAAGACGAACACCTGTCCGGCCAGGCTGCGCACGCCGAGCGCGGCCCGCAGCGCCGCGAGGCGCCCCGGACGCACGTGTCCGGCCCCGCCGCGGGTCCGGCGCGGCGACGGGCGGCCCGCCGCGTGCCGGACGCCCCGCTCACGCATCGGACGGGCCGAGGCGTGCGCGCGCCCGCCCGCGAGACGACGGGCCGGCCGCGTCCCGGACCGCCCCACAAGCCGGACCATGAGCCATGTCTACACTCCCGCGGCCCGTGAGGCGAGGGGCGTAACGACGGATGCCGGCGGCCGGTGGTGTCCGCGCCGACGGCCCGACGCGCGCGGTCCCTGTGCGCCGCCGGGCGGTCATCCGGGCCCCCCGTCCCCGCCCCGGCGCGCGGCGAGCAGCAGGGCGATGTCGTCTGGCCGGTCGGCTGCGTGCCGCATGGTGGCGGTGAGCCGGTCGGCGACGGACATCAGGGACCGCCCGTCGGGCCGCGCGGCGGGTGCGCCCACCCTGGCCAGGGCGACCCGCAGGGCGCCGATCCCGTCGTCGATGTCATGGCCGGGCCGCTCGACCAGCCCGTCGGTGTAGAGCGCGAGGATCGCGTTGGGCTCCAGCCGCACCTCCGTCACCGGGTAGGTGGCATGGGCGACGACGCCGAGCACGACGCCGACCGGTGTGTCGAGCACCTGCGTGCGGCCGTCCGGGTGGCGCAGCAGCGGCGGGGGGTGTCCGGCCCGCGCGATCCGGGCCAGACCGGTCGCCGGGTCGAGCCACACGTAGCAGCAGCTCGCGAACTGGCCGGGGTCCAATTCGATGAGCAGCCGGTTGGTGCCGCTCAGCACCTGCTCCGGGGGCCGGTCGTCCAGCGCGAACGCCCGGACCGCGCTGCGCAGCTGGCCCATCGTGGCCGCCGCCTGCACACCGTGCCCCTGCACATCGCCGATGACCAGCGCCATCCCGTCGCCCGCCTCGACGACGTCGTACCAGTCCCCGCCCACGTCCATGCCCTCGGTCCCCGGCAGATACCGCCCAGCCGTCTCCAGCAGCGGATGCACCGACAGCCGACGCGGCAGCAGGGCGCGCTGCAGACCGCGGGCGAGCGCCGCCTCGGTGTCGTAGCGCTGGGCCTTCTCCATGGCGTGCGCGATCAGCCCGGCCAGCGCGGTGAGCACCGTGCGCTCCTCCGGGGCGAAGCTGCGGGGCCGGTCGAAGCCGAGGATGCAGGAGCCCACCGGGCGGCCCGAGGCGATCAGCGGCAGAAACGCGCGGGCGCCCTCGGAGGCGTCCAGCGCTATGCCCGGATAGGCGGCGGCGAGCTGTTCCATCGAGTCGAAGAACAACGGCTGACCGGTGGTGAGCGTCTCCACGCCGGGCAGCCGGGTGTCCAGGCCCACCCCGTCGTAGGGGGCCAGGAAGCCCTCCGGGAAGCCGGTCTCCCAGGCCAGGTACAGATGCCGGTCCTGGACCAGGTAGATGGCGAGCCGCCGGCCGCCGAAGGCGGGCAGCAGCTCCTGCATCACCACGGCCGAGACCTGGCGCGCGGTGACGGCCTCGGTCAGCGCGATGGCGAGGGTGATGGGGCGGTAGTGCAGGGCGGCCGAGGAGGCGGGCTCCGGGGCGGGCGGGGGAGCGTCGGCCGGCCGTGTGCGGGTGGGCAGCGGGGGCAGGGCCGCGTTCGACGGCAGCGCGGCCGAGGTGGCCGGCTCGTGCGGCGTCGGCCCGGGGGCATGGGTCGGCGCCGCCGGCGGGTTCGTCGGCGGCCCCGAGGCCGGTGTCGGCGGTGTCGGCGGACCAGGGGCGTGCGTCGGCGCGAGCAGCTCCTCCGCCGCCGGGACGGGGGCGTCCATCGACCGGTTCGCCGGTACGACCGTGCAGGTCAGGACGTCCGGGCCGGGCCGCACCGAGAAGGCCAGCCAGTCGCCCTCGTACGACTGCCGGCCGGGTTCCGGCGGCCGCCGCACATGGAAGTGCACCGCCTCCAGGGCGAGCAGCGCCGCCCGCAGATGGTCCTCGCACACCGGCTGCTGCAACCAGGGCACGGCCGCCCACAGCGGTCGCCCCACGAGCCTTTCGCGGTCCACGCCCAGCAGGTGCGCGGCCCGCGGATTGGCGTAGACGACCAGTCCCAGCCGGTCCAGGCAGAACACGCCCTGGGGCAGGCGTTCGGCCACCGTGTCGGCCACCGGGTCCGCCTCCAGCACCACACCGGCCACCAGCCGCGCACCGGAGGCCGGGCGCAGATCGACCAGACGCACCGCGCCGTGCGTGATCCGCACGGGCAGCGGGCGGTCGGGCGTACGGCCGCGGGCCGTCTCCCGCAGCAGGGCCATCAGCCGCAGCGCGTCCCCGTGGTCCACGGCCCGTACCAGTGCCTCGGCGGGGCCGGGAAGGTCCTGCGGCGCCAGCTCCAGCAGCGTCCGCGCGCCGTCGTCGGCGGTGACCAGGTCGGCGGCCGGGTCCCAGGTGAAGCGGCCCACGCGGGCGGAGCTCAGCCTGGCGGGCGGCGGCCGCAGACACAGCGGGTCGTCCTCCCAGACGATCGCGATGCCGGACTGCGTCAGCGCGTTCAGCTGCCGGCCGAGCCCGTCCGCGAGCGCGGCCAGCCGGTCCCGCTCGGCCAGCAGCTCGGTGACGTCGGCGACGGCCGGCCGCAGTGTCGTCAGCGCGCCGAGCGGCTCCGCTCCCGCCGTGACGGGCAGCGTGATCGAGCCGAGCGGGATGGGCAGCGCGGCGGCGAACTGGGGGAAGCGGCGCATGGTCTCCGTCGCGTTCGGCAGCAGCACCTGCACCCCGGAACGGAACGCCTCCGAGACCGGGAACCGCCGGTCCACATGCACCCGCCACCACGGCCGGAACAGCGGGCCGGGCAGCCCCGCCAGCACGGCGAGTCGCAGCACCCCCGGGGCCTGCGAGGGCAGGTAGACGGCCGCGACGGTGCCGCGGACCGTGCTGATCGCCTCGGTCGCGACCTCGGCGAGCAGCGCGGCCAGCCGTCCCGGCATCCCACTCCCGCTCTCGGCGCTCCCAGTCATCGGCCCTTACCTCATCGATGCCCCGCCGCGCAGGGACACAGCCAGAATGCCTCTGTACGGCCAGGGAGCGCACCTGGGCGGGGCTCGGAGAACGCCGACGGCAGGCCGCGTCGCCGGGCCGTCGCCGGGCCGACGCCGAGCGCTCCGAGGCTCCGCCGTCTACCGGGCCAGCGCCGACCGGGCCACGGCGAGGGCCTGCTCGGCGTAGCCCCGGCCGAACAGCACCGTGTGCACCAGCAGCGGAAACAGCTGATGCAGCCCGACGCGCTCGGCCCAGCCGGGGGCGAGCGGCGCGGCCTCACGGTAGGCCTCCAGTACGTCGTCCAGGTACGGGCAGCCGAACAGCCGCAGCATCGCCAGATCCGTCTCGCGGTGCCCGCCGTGGGCGGCCGGGTCGATGATCCAGGCGACCGTGCCCGTCCCTTCCGCCGAGTCCGCCTTTTCCGACCTTTCCGCCCTTTCCACCGTGTCCGCCGTGGCCGTTGCTTCCGCCGTGTCCGCCGTGGCCGTTGCGTACGCCGTGGCCGTTGCGTCCGCCGTGTTCGCCGTGTTCGCGCCCCACAGCACATTGCCGTTCCAGAGGTCGCCGTGCAGCCGGGCGGGCGGCTCCGGCGGTCCCGCGAGGGCGGGCAGCCGCTCGCACACCGTCTCGATCACGCCCGCCTCGGCCGCGCGGACCGTGCCGTCGTCGACCGCCCGGCGCAGATACGGCAGCACCCGCTGCTCGGCGTACCAGCGGGGCCAGTCGTCCCGGGGGCTGTTCCGCATCGGCGCCGGACCGATGTACGCGTCCCCGGGCCCTCCCGGAGGGGGCGCGCCGAACGCGGGGGCGCCCGCGGCGTGCAGCGCGGCCAGGCCCCGGCCGAGCCGCGCGGCGGCCTCCCGGGTCGCCGTGCCGGTCGGCACGCGTTCGGTGACCAGCCAGGTGTCGTCCGAGCCGAGCACCGCCGGGACGCGCACGGTCCCGGCGGCGGCCAGCCAGCGCAGTCCGGCCGCCTCCGCCCGCACCGCGTCCGGACCGTCCCCCCGCTTGACCATGACCACGGTCCCGTCCGCGCGCGCGACCTCGGTGAGCGCCCCCGACACCCTTCGCGCCCCGGTCACGTCCCGCCCGGTCAGCCGGGCGACGGCGGCCTCGGGCGCCTCGTGGTCACTGCGCGCGTCGCTGCGGCGGATCATGCCGTCCAGGGTACGAGGCGAGTGGCGGTGAGAGGCGGCGTACGGCACCTGGTGCGACCGGCGGGCGGGGGCACGGTGGTCCGCCCTGGCCGGCGGCCGGGCGGGGCCGGTGCCCAGTGCGGCCCAGTGCGGCCCAGTGCGGCCCGGTGCGGCCCGGTGCGGGTCGTCGTGGGTGAACGCCCCCGCGACGGAAGTCCTTTGGCAGGATATGGGGCAGCGCGACACCCGCCGCGCCGCACGGTCCCGACGCACCGCACCGCACCGCCCCCGCACCACAACCGCACCACCCCCCGATCCACCGTGATCCGCCCCGGGAGAGGAACCGCTCCGTGCGACGCCCGCTGCTCTACCTCGACGTGGACGGCCCGCTGAACCCGTACGCCGCCAAGCCGGAACGCCGACCCGAGGGCTACACGACCCATCGCATGGCTCCCGAGGGCTGGCTCGCCCGGCACCCCGCCTGGGAACGGCACCGGCTCCAGCCCCTGCGCGTCTGGCTCAACCCCGAACACGGCTTACGCCTAAGGGAGTTGAGCGAGCTGTACGACCTGGTGTGGGCCACGACCTGGTGCGCCGACGCCAACACCCTGATCGCGCCCGTCCTCGGCCTGCCCGAACTCCCGTTCGTCGACTGGCCCGGGATGTTCGACGAGGGTCCCGAGGGCACGTTCTGGAAGACCCGCCACGTCCTCGCGCACGCGGCGGGCCGCCCGTTCGCCTGGGTCGACGACGAACTCCGGGACGCCGACCGCGCCTATGTGGCGGACCACCACCCGGCCAGCGCCCTGCTGCACCGCATAGACGCCCGCCACGGCCTGCGCACCCCGGACTTCACCACGCTGCGCGCCTTCGCCCACGCCCTCAGCGGCTCCCCGGACCCCGACCCGACGGCGTAGCCGACAGCGCACGCTCGGTCCCGCGTCCCGGAGCGAGCGCACCAGCTCCACACCCTCACGCGGCGACCCGGCCCACACCACCCGCTCCGGCTCCGCGAGCCCCGCCCGCCGGTACGCCAGCCGGACACCCGCCTCGGCCTCGGCCCGGTCCGCGGGCACCGCGGCCGCGGCGCACTCCCGCCACAGCGCCACCTCGTCCGGGGCGGACGCCGCCGCCAGGACCGGCACGCCCCTGTCGTCCACGGCCGCCCTCCCCACCCGGTCCACGACCTCGTCCACCGTCCCGGAACCCGTCACGTCCCCTGCCCTCATCGCGCTCCTCCCCGTCATCTCCCCGGCCTCCGCCCGTCCGCTCCCGCCCGCTCAGTCGGCCACGATCCGCACGGAACCCGGCACGTACTCGCGCTGCCGGATCACCCGGAACCAGCCCTTGGGCAGCGCGATCGCCGCGTGCTCCTCGTGCACCACCCGGCCGCCCTCCGGCAGATGCAGCAGCATCGGACCGAACGGGCCCGGCTCCCGCATCAGTTCACCCGGGCCCACGACCGCGTGGGCGTGGCCGGTCACCTCGCCCAGGGCCAGCCAGCCGGCCCCGGCCGTCGCGCCGTTCCTTCGGCGCCCGCGCCACATGCGAGGGCACCGCGTCCTCGGCGACGGGCACGATCAGCACATCTCCCTGCCGGTACACGGCTCTCCCCTCCGGCCCGGTGCGCGGCGCACCGGCCATGACTGCGACAGTACGAGCCACCACTGACAACGGCCCCGGGCCCGCGCCCCGCGTTGTCACCGCGGGTTGATACAACTGCTGGCGCACCACGGATCTCGACCATCACGTCAGGAGCAGCGCGCATGACCATCGGCGACCACCTGCAGGAGCTGTACGGCCTGCCCGCGTTCACCTTCCCCGGGCCGGACGAGGAGGCGAAGCTGCCCGCGGCCGACGCCGTGGCCTGGCGGGTCACCAGCGATGTGTACGACGCCGACGAGGAGTGGGAGGCGGCCTTCGCGCGCTTCTGCGCCCAGGTCGACACCACCGAGGTCCGCGCGCTGATCGTCGGCGCCTGGCGGGAGGCGTACGACACCGACCCCTCGGCCGTCGTGGCCGCGCTGCTGGCCGCCCGCGACCGGCTGCCCGCGCTGCGGGCCCTTTTCCTCGGTGACATGGTCGTCGAGGAGTGCGAGATCTCCTGGATCAACCAGTGCGATGTCACCGAACTGCTGACCGGCTTCCCGGAGCTGGAGGAGTTCGGGGTGCGCGGCGGCACCGGCCTGGGACTGAGCGGGCTGCGCCACGACCGGCTGAGGAAGCTCACCGCCGAGACGGGCGGCATGCCCGTCGGCTTCGTGCGCGGGGTCGGCGCGAGCGACCTGCCCGCGCTGGTCCACCTCGACCTGTGGCTCGGCACCTCCGAGTACGGCGCCGACACCGAGGTGTCCGACCTGGAACCCCTGCTGTCCGGCACCCGCCTGCCGAGCCTGCGTCATCTCGCGCTGCGCAACAGCGAGATCCAGGACGAGATCGCCGCGGCCGCCGCCTCCGCCCCGGTGGTGGCCCGGCTGGAGGTGCTCGACCTGTCGATGGGCGTCCTGACCGACGAGGGCGCCGCGGCCCTCCTCGGCGGCCAGCCGCTCACCCACCTCAAGCAGCTCGACCTGCACCACAACTACTTCAGCGCCCCCCTCAAGGACCGCCTCCGCCAGACCCTCGAAACGGCCGGTGTCGAGCTCGACCTCGACGAGGACGACGCCGACGAGGACGAGGAGGACGACGGCACGGTCTGGCGCTTCGTGGCCGTGGGGGAGTGACCACGCCGTGCCGAGCTACTACCCGTCCCATCTCCAGGACTTCCACGACCTGCCCGTCCACACCTTCCCGGCCGAGGAGGTGCCCGGCGGCCGGCCCCTGCCCGGCGCCGCCTCCGTCGCCTGGCGGATCAGCACCGACTGCGAGTTCCCCTTCGAGCCGATCTGGCGGCGCTTCCTGGACCAGGTGCCCGGCGAGGACGTCACCGCCCTGGTCATCGGGCCCTGGTGGGACGACTACGACACGCGGAGCATCGACCCGGTGCTCGAACTGATCACGGCCGACGCCGAGCGCCTTCCCCACCTGCGGGGTGTGTTCCTGGCCGACCTGGTGTCCGAGGAGATGGAGCTGTCCTGGATCCAGCAGGGCGAGGTCACCCGGGTGCTGCGGGCCTGGCCCGGCCTGCGCGAGCTCGGCGTGCGCGGCGGCGAGGGACTGACCGTCGAACCCCTGCGGCACGACGGGCTGCGCGACCTGTGGATCGAGTCCGGCGGACTGCCGGCGGAGCCCGTACGGGCCCTGGGCGCCTGCGAGTTCCCCGCCCTGGAGCGACTCGAACTGTGGCTGGGCACCACCTGGTACGGCGGCGACTGCACCGCCGAGGACATCGCCCCCCTGCTGACCGGGCTCGGCCGCTGCCCCGGGCTGCGCCATCTCGGCCTGCAGAACAGCGACATCCAGGACGACATAGCCGCGGCCCTGGCCGCCGCGCCCGTCGTCGCCGGACTGGAGAGCCTCGACCTCAGCATGGGCACCCTCGGCGACGAGGGCGGCGCCGCGCTCCTCGCCGGGCAGCCGCTCACCCACCTCCGGTCGCTCGACCTGGACCACCACTATCTGAGCGAGGAGTTGACCGACCGCCTGCGCCAGGCCCTCGAACCGCACGGAGTGCGGCTCTCCCTGGCACCGTCCCGGCGCTCTACCCACGACCCGGAGGCCCGCTTTGTCGCCGTCGGCGAATGACGGCGGCCTCGCGCGTGTCGCCGTCGTCGGCAACCCCGAGAACCGGCGTGTGACCCTGTTCGCCGAGGCGGTGCGGGCGGCCGGTCTGCCCACGCCCCGGGTCGTGCCCTGGGCACGGGTACTGAGCGAGGGCGGCGCCGGCTTCGCGCCCGAGGAGGTCGTACGGCTCGACTCGCCCGGCGAGAACGCGGACGTTGACCGGCTGCTGCGCGGCGCCGAGGACCCCACCCGGGTCGAGGGATCGGCCCGCTGGCACACGGCCTTCGTGGCGGCCGTGCGCTCTCTGCGCGGCGGCGTCCGGCTCGACGACCCGGACGAGCTGGCGGTGCTGTTCGACAAGCGCCGCTGCCACGGCGTCCTGAGCGAGGCGGGCGTCCCCGTGCCGTACTCGCCCACCTCCGGCCCGGCCGGCGCGCCCGTGCGCGGCTGGGACGACGTACGCGCGCTGATGCGCGAGCACCGCATGCCCCGGCTGTTCGTGAAGCTCGCGCACGGCTCCTCGGGATCCGGGGTGCTGGCCGTCGAGTCGGCCGGGAGCGGCCGGATCAGGGCCACCACCTCGGTGGAACTGACCGAGGAGGGCGCCCTGTTCAACTCCCTCAAGGTGCGCCGCTACGACCGGGAGCGGGACATCGCGGCCATCGTCGACACCCTCGCCCCGGACGGCCTGCACCTGGAGCGCTGGCTGCCCAAGGCCTCCCAGGGCGGCCGGGCCGCCGACCTCCGGGTCGTCGTGGTGGACGGCCGCGCCACCCACGCGGTCGTGCGCACCAGCGCCTCGCCCATGACCAACCTCCACCTCGGCGGCAGCCGGGGCGAGACCGACCTCGCGCGGCAGGCCTTCGAGACGGCCGGCGCCCGCTGGGCCGACGTCCTTCAGGTGTGCGAGCGGGCCGCCGCCTGCTTCCCGCGCACCCTGTGCGTGGGCGTCGACCTGCTGCCCGCCACCGGGTGGCGCCGGGCCGCCGTCGGCGAGGTCAACGCCTTCGGTGACCTGCTGCCCCGGCTGACCGGCCTGCCCGGCAGCGGCGCCGAGGGCCTCGACACGTACGCCGCGCAGGTCGCCGCCCTCATACGGCGCCGCGCACCGCACCACCCGCACAGAACGGAACCCGCCCATGCCGGCGCCTGAACCCCACGCCGACACGCCCCTCGACATGAACGAGATAGTCGGCAGCCACGACCTGCTCCTGGTCACCCTCGACACGCTTCGCCACGACGTGGCCGCCGAGCTCGCCGCGGCCGGGCGCATCCCCAACCTCGCCCGCTGTCTGCCCGGCGGCCGCTGGGAGCGACGGCACGCGCCCGGCAGCTTCACCTACGCCTCCCACCAGGCGATCTTCGCCGGGTTCCTGCCCACCCCGGCCGCCCCCGGCCAGCACCCACGCCTGTTCGCGGCGAGCTTCGCGGGCAGCGAGACCACGGCCGAGCGGACGTACGTCTACGACACCCCCGATCTCGTCTCCGCGCTGGCCGCGGACGGCTACCGCACGGTCTGCCTCGGCGGTGTCGGCTTCTTCAACAAGCAGGGCCCGCTCGGCTCCGTGCTGCCCGGCCTGTTCCAGGAGTCCCACTGGGAGCCGGAGTTCGGCGTCACCTCACCCACCTCCTTCGAGGCCCAGGTCACCCGCGCCGAGGAGATCGTCCGCCGACTGCCCGCCGAGCAGAGGCTGTTCCTGTTCGTCAACGTGGCCGCCCTGCACCAGCCCAACTGGTTCCATCTGCCCGGCGCCACCCGCGAGGCGGGCGACTCCCGCGCGACGCACGCCGCCGCCCTGGAGTACGTCGACCGGCACATCGGCCGCCTCTTCACCGCCGTGAGCAGCAGACGCCCCGCCTTCGCCATCGTCTGCTCCGACCACGGCACCGCCTACGGCGACGACGGCTACACCGGCCACCGCATCGGCCACGAGTCCGTGTGGACCGTGCCGTACGCCCACTTCCTCCTCGAAGCGGGGGCCGCCCGGTGACCACGCCCGTCCGCCCGTACCAGAGCTACGTCTACGCCTACCCGCACAAGACCGCCTACCGGAAGCTGCCCGACCGCCCCCTGCTGCGCGACCTGTGGGACGCGGAGCCGAAGGACGCCCTCTCCCTCTATCTGCACATCCCGTTCTGCGAGATCCGCTGCGGCTTCTGCAACCTGTTCACCCGCATCGGCGCCCCGGACGGCCTCACCGGCGCCTACCTCGACGCCCTGGACCGGCAGGCGACGGCCGTACGGGAGGCGCTGGGGGAGCGGCAGCGGGTCCGCTTCGCCACCGCGGCCTTCGGCGGCGGCACACCCACCTTCCTCACCGCCGCCGAGCTGGAGCGGCTGTGCGACATCGCCGAGCGCCGCATGGGCGCCGACCTCAGGGCCGTCCCCCTGTCGGTGGAGGCCTCGCCCGCCACCGCGACCGCCGACCGGCTCGCCGTCCTCGCCGAACGCGGCACCACCCGGCTCAGCCTGGGCGTGCAGAGCTTCGACGACACCGAGGCGCGGTCCGCCGTACGCCCGCAGCGGCGCGCCGACGTCGAGGCCGCGCTCGGCCGTGTCCGGGACGCGGGCCTGCCGGTCCTCAACATCGACCTGATCTACGGCATCGACGGCCAGACCGAGGAGAGCTGGCTGAAGTCCCTGGACGCCGCGCTCGCCTGGCGGCCCGAGGAGCTCTACCTCTACCCGCTCTACATCCGCCCCCTGACCGGCCTGGGCCGCCGCGCCGACGACCACGACCCGGCCTGGGACGCCCAGCGCCTGCGCCTGTACCGCCTCGGCCGGGACCACCTCCTCGCCCACGGCTACACCCAGCAGTCCATGCGCATGTTCCGCCGCGCCGACGCCCCGCCGCAGGGCGCCGACGACTACGCCTGCCAGACCGACGGCATGATCGGCCTGGGCTGCGGCGCCCGCTCCTACACGGCCGATCTGCACTACTCCTTCGACTACGCCGTCGGCATGCACGAGATACGCGGCATCATCGACGACTACGTGGCCCGCCCGGCCGCCGACTTCGCGCACGCCGAGTACGGCCGCCGGATGGACGCGGACGAGGCCCGGCGCAGACATCTGCTCCAGTCGCTGCTCCAGGCCGACGGCCTGGATACGGCCGACTACCGGGCCCGCTTCGGACGGCCGCCCACGGACGGCTTCCGCGCCGAGCTGGAGGCGTTCGCCGCCCGCGGCTGGCTTCAGGACACGGACGGGCCCGTGCTGCGCCTGACCCCGGAGGGCCTGGCGCACTCCGACGCGATCGGGCCCGAGCTGTTCTCCCCGGCCGTACGCGCCGCGATGGCCGCCTACGAGCGGAAGTGACCGCGATGGACCTGACCCTGCTCTACCGCGGTCCGCTCGCGTCCTGCGACTACGACTGCCCGTACTGCCCGTTCGCCAAGCGGCGCGACACCCCTGAGCAGTTGCGCACGGACCGGGCCTGTCTGGAGCGGTTCGCCGGGTGGGCCGAGGCACAGACCGGTGACCGGCTGTCGGTGCTGTTCACGCCCTGGGGCGAGGGCCTGGTCCGCTCCTGGTACCGGCGCGCCCTCACCGAGCTGTCCCACCGTCCGCATGTGCGCCGGGTGGCCATCCAGACCAACCTGAGCTGCCGCACCGACTGGCTCGCCGAGGCCGACCGCGACACCCTCGCCCTGTGGTGCACGTACCACCCGGGCCAGACGCCGTACGACCGCTTCCTGGCCAAGTGCCGTGAACTGGCCGGGGCCGGCGTCCGCTTCAGCGTCGGGATCGTAGGCCTGCCGGAGCACCTGGAGCACGCCCGCCGGCTGCGCGCCGACCTCCCCGAGCACGTGTACCTGTGGGTCAACGCCGCCGAGGGCCACCTCTACGACGACGCGGCGGCCCGGCGGTGGACCGACCTCGACCCCCTCTTCCCGTACAGCCGCCACCCGCACACCAGCGCCGGTCTGCCCTGCCGCACCGGCGAGTCGGTGATCTCCGTGGACGGCGACGGCACGGTCCGCCGCTGCCACTTCGTGCCCGCCGAGCTCGGCAACCTCTACGACGGCTCCTACCGCGAGGCGCTGCGGCCCCGTGCCTGCCCGCTGGCCGTGTGCGACTGCCACATCGGGTACGTCCACTTGGAGACGCTGCCGCTGTACGACGTCTTCGCGGGCGGGGTGCTGGAGCGAATACCGGCACGCGGCGCGGAGGAACAGCGGGCGGGCGCGGGAGGCGGGCACCGGGCGGGCGCGGGGGGCGGGTACCGGGCGGGCACCGGGAGCGCGGTCGCCGCGTCCTCCGCCGACGGGAGCGGCATCCAATAATCTCTTCTGAAGGTATTCAATTAGATGAGTATCATGGAGTGTCTCCGGACGTCCGGCAGAGATGAGAGCGGCGCGCCGTGAGCGCAGCGCACGGCAAGGAAGGCAACCCCTCATGACCGCCCCGTACACCCGCTATGTCGCCCTGGGGGACAGCCAGACCGAGGGCGTCGGTGACGGAGACGACCTCACCGGGCTGCGCGGCTGGGCCGACCGCCTGGCCGAGCGGCTCGCCCGCCACAACCCCGGCCTGCGCTACGCCAACCTCGCCGTCCGAGGCCGCCTCGCGGGCCAGATCCACACCGGGCAGCTCGCCCCCGCCCTGGCCCTGCGCCCGGACCTGGCCACGGTCGTCGCCGGGGTGAACGACCTGCTGCGCCCGCGCTTCGACGCGGACGAGGTGGCGGGCCACCTGGAGGCGATGTTCGCCGCCCTCACGGCACAGGGCGCTCAGGTGGCCACCCTGACCTTCCCGGACCCCTCCCGCATCACCCCCCTGGCCCGGGGCCTGGCCCCGCGGGTGGTCGCCCTGAACGAGCGCATCCGCGAGGCCGCCCGCCGCCACGACGTCATCGTGGCCGACACCGCCACCGCGACGGTCGTCAGCGACCCCCGCCTGTGGAGCGCGGACCGGCTGCACGCCAGTCCGCTGGGCCACGACCGCATCGCCGCGGCCATGGCCTACGCCCTGGACCTGCCCGGCAGCGACAGCGCGTGGACCGACCCGCTGCCGACCGCGCTCCCGGCGCCCACCGGCCGGGGCACCGTCGCCGCCGAGGTCCGTTGGGCGGCCTCCTTCCTGGGCCCCTGGCTGGGCCGCCGCCTGCGCGGACGCTCCTCGGGGGACGGGCGTCGGGCGAAGCGACCCGAGCTTTCGCCGGTCGCGGTGGGCTGACCGGCGGCAGCGGCACCACCACGTCACCCGGGCCCGGCCCGGCGCCGGTTGCGCGGGGGTACCGGCGCGAGGCAGGGTTCGGGGCGTGGCCACCTTGTTGATCGTTCATCACACGCCCTCCCCGAACTGCCAGGCGATGTTCGAAGCCGTCGTCTCGGGTGCGACGGCGCCGGAGATCGAGAACGTACGGGTCGTGCGGCGGTCGGCGCTGTCCGCGACCGCGTCCGACGTGCTCGACGCGGACGCGTATCTGCTGGGCACCCCGGCGAACCTGGGCTACGTCTCCGGCGCCCTCAAGCATTTCTTCGACCAGGTCTACTATCCCTGCCTGGACGAGACGCGCGGTCGGCCGTTCGGGTACTACGTGCACGGCGGGAACGACGTCACCGGGGCCGTGCGGGCCGTCGAGGCGATCACCACCGGGCTCGGCTGGCGACGCGCCGCGGATGCCGTGACCGTGACCGGCGAACCGTCCAAGGACGACCTCCAGGCATGCTGGGAACTGGGAGCCGTGCTCGCCGCGGGGCTCATGGAGTGACGGAGGCCGCCCCGGGCGCTCGCCCGCCGAGCGCGCCCTAGGCTGACCTCATGTACGTGACACGGACGTCCCGGCACATGAACGCCCCGCCCTCTGCCGTCTACGGCGCGCTGCTCGACGCGGACGCGGTCGGGCGCTGGCGGGTGCCGGACGGGATGAGCGGCCGAGTCCACGAGTTCGACGCCAGGGAGGGCGGCCGCTTCCGGGTGTCGCTCACCTACGAACACTCCGACGCCACCGGCAAGTCGGGCGCCCGCACCGACACCTACCACGGCCGGTTCGTGCGGCTGGAGCGCGACCGGCTGGTGGTGGAGGAGCTCGCGTTCGAGACCGACGACCCGGCCCTGCGCGGCACGATGACCATGACGACCGTGCTCACGGCCACCGAGGACGGCGGCACCGAGGTCGTCATGGTGCACGAGGGCGTCCCCGACGCCGTGCCGCCGGGCGACAACGAGGCCGGCACGCGCATGGCCCTCGCCAACCTCGCCGCACTCGTCGAGGCGTCCTGAGCCGACGCCGCCCTCCCGGCGCGGGTCAGCGCACGCGGCGGACCAACGGAACACGCACGGCGCGCTCACCCTCCACCGGGCTCGGGTCAGCGCACGCGGTGGACCAACTGGCTGCTCAGCTCGTACCGCGCCCACCACCGCGAGCCGCCCCTGGCCCACCCGCGCGGCGAGGTCGGGCACCGAGGCCAGTCGTGAGCGGACGAGCCGCACCTGGGCGTCGACGGTCGCGTCGACGCGGGCGTCGCCCTCCACACGGTGATCGATGGCCGGGCGGATCTGGTCGGCCAGGTACTGGATGTGGTCCGGCAGGGGTTCCCCGGTCCGCTCCGCCTCCACGGCCGCCCGCACCGCGCCGCACGACTGGTGCCCGAGCACCACCACCAGCGGTATGCCGAGTTCCAGCACCCCGTACGCGACGCTGCCGAGCACGGCCTCGTCCAGCACCTCGCCCGCCGCCCGCACGGTCAGCAGATCCCCGAGCCCCTGGTCGAACACCAGCTCCGGCGGCACCCTGGAGTCCACACAGCCGAGTATCACGGCGAACGGGTGCTGCCCGGCCGTAAGCGCCTGCCGCACCGCCGGTGTCTCGTCGGGGTGCCGTCCCGGTACGTGCGCCGGCGCAGATTCCCCGCGGCCAGCGCGCGCAGCGCCTGCGCGGGGGTTCCGGGACGCGGCTGAGCGGGCGGTCGCGCGGCCGCCGAGGCGGGCGCGGTGACGGTGAGCGCGGCGGCTCCCGTCAGCCCGGCCCACAGCAGGGCGCGCCGGGCGGGAGGGGTGAACGGGGCGGGGGAGGTGGCATCGATGGTCACGGCGTTCGAACGTACGGCCGTACGGCCGGCTGTCCGGCCGCCCTTGCCGAATGATGACGTCGCCTGGGTGAACCGTGATCCGGCGTTGAAGCGCCCTTGGGCGGATCGTTTCCGTGCCCATACCCGGCCGGGTGGTCATCGCGCCCGCCCCAAGCGGCTGTTGACGTGCCATCAGATGCGAAAGTGTCCCGGACGATCACGGCCTCGCCGAGCGGGGGTGAGGGCGGCTCGGGCGCGGTGGGGGCGGGCGGGCGCCCGGAGACCGCGTTGTCAGTGGGCGCCGCTATGTTCGGTCGTGTTCCCGCCGGAAGGTGTCGGCACGTGAGATCTCACGTGCCCAAGTGGTGTGCCCGCAAAGGAGATGATGCGTTGTCCGACTGGGAGAAGTCGAGCACGGCCCGGGTGGTGCGGCCCGCCCGGCCGCGCAAGCTCGCCAAGGTGCCGTTCGTCGAACTGGCCGACGGACGACTGCAGGGCGTGGTGTCCAGCGGCTCGGACATCGAGCGGGTCTATGTGTCCTCGGTGGCGGCCGGGACGTACGCGTTCGCGTGCAGCACCAACAACAACCGCCCCTGCGGCGGCGCCCGCGGCTCGTTCTGCAACCACATCCGGGCGCTGATCACCGAGGCGGTGCTCCAGTACGGCCCCGAGCGCGTCGCCCGCTACCTGCGCGTCGACCTCGCCGACGGCGAGCCGAACGCCGGCTCCCTCGCCCACGCGATGACCGCCACGCGCCCCTCGGCGGCCGACGGCAAGGCCGCCGCGGCCCCCGTCTTCAGCCGCTTCCTGCGCCACCTGGCCTACCTGGAACTCGCGCCGGGCACCGAGCCGTTGCCGGAGATGCACTGGTTCCCGCCCACCAGGGGGCAGGAGCCGGGGAGCGACCTCGAAGCCGCGGGCCTGGTGGCCGCGCCGATCGACGGACTCGACGAGGCGCTCGCCGTCGTCGACGCCTTCGACCGCATGCTCACCGCGGGCCTGCTCAGGCCGCGCGCCGACCAGTCGGCCGGCCTGACCGGACTCGCCGACGCCGTCGCGGGCAGCCCGCTGGCCGCGCGGGTGGCGGAGGCGGCCGAGAAGGCGGCCGCCGGCGGCGCGGGCGAGGACCACTTCGTCGCCCTGGCCGCCGCCCGCACCGCGCTGCTCGGCTCCGCCCACGACGCCCTCGCCGCCCGGGCCGAGGAGCTGACCGGACGCACCCCGGACGACACCACCGGCCCCACCGCGCCGGGCGAGGGCCAGGCACCCAACCTCCTCGCCGCGGCCCGCTCCTGGCTCTCCGACCTGGCCCGCGCGGGCTGGCAGGGCATCGACCACGACCTGGTGTCGGGCGCGTCCCAGATCGTCTCCGCGATGCTCCCGGACACCTCGCTGCGCCGCCTCGCCACCCTGCTCGACGGCTTTGCCGCCGAACTCGCCGCCTCCTGCCCGGGTGCCTCGCTGGAGCGTGTCCCGGCCCGCCGCTGGGGCGACCTGTGGGCACGTGCCCTGCTCCTCGCCCTGCCCGGCGCCACCGACGCGCCCGCCCCCGGCACGGCCACCGGGCGCCTGCTGCCGCTCGGCGTGGACCTGCACGAACACGCCACCGCGGTCCAGGCCCAGGTCCACGCGGTCCTCGAACCCATGGACGGCGGCCCGCCCCGTCTGCTGCGCGCGGCCGTCTCGGTGCCCAAGCCCGACACGGTCGTCGAGGCCGGCGTCTGGCAGCTGCTGCGGCCCCACATGTCCCTGCTGGCCGCCCTCGGCGAGGGCCGTGCGATGGACCTCGACGCCATGCCGGTCACCGCGCAGGGCGACCTGATCTGGAGCGAGGAGCACGCCCGCCCCGGTGAGGCCGCCGACGCCTTCGCCACCGCCCGGGTCGCCCTGCCCACCGCGAGCGTCCCGGCCACCGCGCCGCTGGACCGTCACCCGGCCCGCCTGGCCGTCCCCGTCTTCCTGGAGGGCTACACCACCCGGCAGGACGGCGAGGCCACGGTGTTCGACCTGCCCTCGGGCCCGCTCGCCGTCGACACCGACCGCATCCCCACCGCCGGACCGCTCACCCCCGAGACCGTGGCCGCCTCCACCGCCTGCATCGGTCTGCTGCGCTGGGACGACGACACCTTCACCGTCCAGCCGCTCGCCGTCGAGACGACCGTACGGAAGAAGACCGTCGCCCTGCACGCGGGTGCCTGGGCCGGCGGCACCACCGACAAGAACGGCGTCAGGGCCGAGAAGGCGGCCACCGACGCCGTGAAGGTGCTGCGCGAGCGCGCCGGAAGGCTGCTGCGGAAATGACCGAGCCCACGACCGCCGAGGAGACGACCGAGGCCGCGACCGCCGCCGGGCAGGCAGCGGCCACGACCACCCACGACAACCGCCGCCAGGTGCTCTACTGGCGCCTGCTGGCCCGGCTGTTCGACCGTGAGGAGCAGCAGACCCTGGAGTCGGCGAGCCTCGCCGTCGTCGAGGACATGGGCCTGCCGGCCGCGCTGCTCGACCCGCAGACCTCTGTCGACTCCCTCGTGCAGCGCCACCCCGGACTGGCCGAGGAGTTCGACGGCCTGATGGTGCCGGAGGACGAGGACGGCGACCGCGACCGCGCCGCCGAGGTACGCCGCGCGGCACTGGTGTCGAAGGTGCTGCTGAACGTGTTCGACTGCGGTTCCGGCACGGTCACCGCCGGACAGCTCGCCCGCTGGCAGGCCGACGCCGCGTGGCTGGAGCGGGCCCTCGGCTGCAAGCCGGGCGAGCTGCGCGGCGGCCGGACCGGCGGACACGGCCCTGGCGCCCGGGCAACCGCCGGACCGGGCGTGAGCCCCACCGGCACCGGCGGCGGCCGCCGCACCCCCGACCTGAGCCGGCTGATCCCGGAGATCGGGCCGGAACTCGGCTCCATCGAGGCCGGCCTCGTCAAGCGCATGCACCTGCGCGAGGTCCTCGCCGACCCCCAGCTCGCCGCGAAGCTCACCCCGAGCATGTCGCTGATCGAGCAACTGCTGCGCGACAAGAACAACCTCTCCGGCGTCGCCCTCGCCAACGCCAAGGCGCTGATCCGGCGCTTCGTCGACGAGGTCGCCCAAGTGCTGCGCACCCAGGTCGAGAAGAGCACGGTCGGCGCCCTGGACCGCTCGGTGCCGCCCAAGCGGGTGTTCCGCAACCTCGACCTCGACCGCACGATCTGGAAGAACCTCACCAACTGGAGCCCGGAGGAGGAGCGGCTCTACGTCGACCGCCTCTACTACCGGCACACCGCCCGCAAGACGACGCCCCAGCGGCTGATCGTGGTCGTCGACCAGTCGGGCTCGATGGTCGACTCGATGGTCAACTGCACCATCCTGGCTTCCATCTTCGCCGGGCTGCCGAAGGTCGACGTCCACCTCGTCGCGTACGACACGCAGGCGCTCGACCTCACCCCCTGGGTGCACGACCCGTTCGAGACGCTGCTGCGCACCAACCTCGGCGGCGGCACCGACGGCACGGTCGCCATGGCCCTCGCCCAGCCGAAGGTCGCCGAGCCGCGCAACACCGTCGTGGTGTGGATCTCCGACTTCTACGAGTGGCGCGGCGAGCAGCTGTTCGAGTCGATGGCCGGCCTGCACCGCTCCGGCGTGAAGTTCATCCCCGTCGGCTCGGTGACCAGCTCCGGGCGCGGCAGCGTCAACCCCTGGTTCCGCGAGCGGTTCAAGGACCAGGGCACCCCGGTGATATCCGGGCACATCCGCAAGCTCGTCCAGGAACTCAAGACGTTCCTCGCCTAGCGCCTCCGAATGCATTCAGAGCATCCGAATACCTGGAGAAAGGCCCTCCCATGTCCGACCTGTTGCGCGCCCCCGCCGAGCTCAAGTACGCCGAGGAGCTGGACTGGCTGGAGTCGATCGACGACAACCCCAAGCCGTTCTCCTGGCGGCTGTCGCCGAAGATGGTCCGTCTGTTCATCCTCGGCTCCGAGCGCGCCGACGGCCTGGACCGTGAGGTCTCGCAGAAGTGGTTCGGCGACCGCAGCTTCGTCGAGCGTTCCATCGTCACCCTCGCCTCCGACCGGGGCCTGCTGCTGATCGGTGACCCCGGCACCGGCAAGAGCTGGCTGGCCGAGCTGCTGGCCGCGGCGATCTGCCGCAACTCCACCATGGTCGTGCAGGGCACCGCGGGCACCACCGAGGACCACATCAAGTACTCGTGGAACGTCTCGATGGTGATCGCCAAGGGCCAGTCCCGCGAGTCGATGATCCCCTCGCCGATCATGACCGCGATGGAGGGCGGTGCCATCGGCCGCTTCGAGGAACTCACCCGTTCCACCAGCGACGTGCAGGACGCGCTGATCTCGATCCTGTCGGAGAAGTACATCTCCGTGCCCGAACTCGACAGCGACAACATCGTGTTCGCCAAGCCGGGCTTCTCGATCATCGCCACCGCCAACTCCCGCGACCGGGGCGTCAACGACCTCTCCTCGGCCCTCAAGCGCCGTTTCAACTTCGTCCGCATCCCCGTGGTCAGCAACAAGAAGGCCGAGGCGGAGATCGTCCGCTTCCGCACCGAGGAACTGCTACGCCGCCACCAGATCGAGCTGGACGTGCCGCCCACCCTGCTGGACGTCCTGCTGCAGAGCTTCGCCGACCTGCGGGCCTCCTCCGCCGCTGCCGCGAGCGACGACGAGAAGCTGGAGTCGGCCCTGTCCACCGCCGAGCAGATCGGCGTCCTGGAGGACGCCGTCCTGCACGGCAACTTCTTCGGCGAGCGCACCCTGACCGCGCACACCCTCGCCTCCTCCCTCGTCGGATCGCTCGCCCGGCGCGAACCGGAGGACCTCGCCATCCTCAACAAGTACCTGCACGGCGTGGTCGAACCGCGCAGCAAGGAAGAGGGCGGATCCTGGCCGGAGTTCCTGGAGGGCGGCCGCGACGCGATCGCGACCCTGTCATGAGCGAAGCCACCTTCACGGCGCTGCGCGCCCAGCTGGAGCAGGCCGCCACGACGTTCGCCGACGGCCCACGCACCCTGGAGGGCATCCTCCTCGGCATGGTCGACGACGTCGACCGGGCCGTCCGTGAACCCCTGGAGATCTTCCCGGTCTGCCACCACTCACCCGCCTCCGCCCTCGCCATGGCCCGCCGGCTGCGCGAGAAGCAGCCCAAGGTGGTCTACCTGGAGCTGTGTGAGGACATGGCCCCGCTGCTGACCGAACTGCGCAACTGCCGCCTGCCGGTGGCGGTGCAGGCCTTCGCCACCGAGGTCGACGGCTTCCCCGCCGACTGGGCCCCGCTGTCCGTCGTCGCCCCGGTCACCGAGGCGTCCGCCGAGTACCAGGCCATCGCGTACGCCCTGGACACCCCGGGCGTCGAACTCGTCCTCGTCGACCGCTCCAGCGACCACGTCTTCCAGTGGCAGGAACCCGAGGCGGAGGCACCGGACGGCGCCGACCCCGACGCGCCGCCGGCCGAGGAGGAGGCCGCGCTGCACGGCGACGCCGTCGGCGTCGAGATCGGCGACCTGCGCCCGAGGTTCGCCGAACTGGAGGAGCACTTGCTGCGGCACGGCAAGGTGCGGCACTGGTCGGAGTGGTGGCACCAGTACGTGGAGCTGCCGCTCGGCGGCAGCGACCACGACACCTACCGGCAGGTGATGTTCCTCATCGGCAGCCTCTTCCGCCGCCTCGCCCCCGGCGGCTCCCGGCGGGTCCGCGTCGACGAGGACCGCGAGCGCTACATGTGGACGCGGATGCGCGAGCACCTCGCCGGCACCGGCACCGACCCCGCCGACTGCCTGTACGTCTGCGGCGCCTTCCACGCGGCCAGCCGCGTCGAGGAGTTCGGCGTCGGGGGCAGCGCCGGCTTCGAGATCTCGCCGCGCACCGACACCAAGTGGCAGTACGGACTGATCCCGTCCAGCCATGCGGCGATCGAGGCCCAGTTCGGCCTCGCCGCGGGCTCGGTGTCGATCGCGGCGACGGAATGGGCGAAGAACCTCAAGCGCACCCGGGTGAAGCCGTACCGGCTGGCCGGACAGGCGGGCACCAGGAAGCCGGCCAGGACCGCGGCGCCCCCGGCACCCATGGCGGACACCCCGCCCGCCGACCGTCTGACGGGCTTCCTGCAACGCCCGCCGGTGCTCGACCCGCTCGACGAGGCCGAACTGCTCGGCTGGTCGGTGGAGATCGTGCGCGCCGCCCGCCGCAACGGCTACCTCGCCTCGACCGCCGACGCCATCGCCGTGTTCGAGACGTCCATCCTGCTGGCCGGGATGCGCGACCGGGCCAAACCGACGCCGTACGACTTCCAGGACGCGGCCGTCACCTGCATCGAGAAGGAGAGCGTGCCCGGCCGGCGCGACGTCCGCAGGCTCGCCGAGATCATGATGGGCGGCGACCGCATCGGCCAGGTCGGCTACGACGCCCTGCCGCCGCTCGCCCGCGACGTGCACGACCGGCTCGCGCCGCTGAACCTCCGGCTCCAGCAGCGCGGCGTCCAGCGGGCCCTGCTCGACATCGCCTCCCAGCCAGAGCTGGCGAAATGCTCCGACGTGCTGTGGATCCTGAAGTACCTGATGCCGCACGGCGCCGCCCGCCCGATCATGGGCGAACGGCGGCTCGGCGAGAAGTCCATCCAGGAGTCCTGGGACCTCGCCCTGGGCACCCACCAACGGGCGCTCATCGAGCTGGGCTACGAGGGCGTCAGCATCGAGCAGGTCCTGGAACAGCGGCTGCGGCGCACCGCGTACGACCCGAAGGCCACGGCCGCGACCGTGCTCCGCGCCGTGGAGGACGCCGTCCTCCATCTGCGCAGCCGCCGCCTCGCCGACGAACTCGGCACCCGCGCCCTGGAGGTGCTGGCGCAGGAACGCAGCGTGGACGGGGCCCCCGAGGTGCTGCGCCGGGTCCGCGGGCTCCTCGCGTACTACCGCACCAACGAACCCGTGCTGCCCGGCTGGGTCGAGTCCTTCGTCAAGACCGGCCACGCGCACTACTGCACACTGCTGCCGACCGCGTTCACCGACGAGGACGCCACCGTCCGCCAGGTCGCGGCCATGTTCGGCTTCCTGTTCAGCATGGAGAGCCTGGCCCTGTCGCTCGGCTGCGACCGCACACAGCTCGAACTGGCCGTCGCCCAGTCCCACCCGCGGGAGCCGGACAAGACGGCCCTGCTCTGGGCGGCCCAGACCCAGCTGGGCCGGCTGTCCCGCGACGAACTGCGCGCCCGCTGCGCCGATCTCCTGGGCAACCCCCTGGTCGTGCCCGCCTACCCGCGCTACCTCAGCGGGTTCCTGCACGCGCTGGAGCCGGTGCCGCAGCTGACCGACTTCGTCGTCGAGGCCGTCTCGAACGCCTTCGCCGAACTCCCCGACCCGGTCCTGCTGCCCTGGCTGCCGAGCCTGATCACCAGCCTGCGCTCCAGCGGCTCCGAACTGGCTCCGCTGCTGATACGCGAGGCCGGGCGGATCTTCCCCGGACGGCTGGACGCCCTGGACACCTGGGTCCCCCCGTGGCGGGCGCAGGCGGCCCCGGCCGCCGCGCTCGGGTCCGGCCGACCGGGCAGCCCGGCCGCCCTGTCCCTGCTCGCCGCCCACCCGGCGGCCTGCGACTCTCTCGCCGCTCTCCTGGGCTGCGAGGGCACATGGGACGAGCCGGCCCCGACCGGCGTTGCGCTCCTCGCCCGCCATCCTGGGACGGCGACCGCGCTGGAGGCCCTGCTGACCCCGTCCTGAGGACTGTCGCCCACGTCGTGAGGGCTCCGGCCCGAAGCCGGCCCGGCCGCCGATCCAGGCGGCCGGGCCGGCCGCGTCAGAGCGCCCCCGCCCGCAGGGGGCAACCGTTGCCGACTCTCTCGCTCAAGTCGGCCCTTAACGACGCCAGTTCGGCCATCCGGCTGTCGATGACACGTATCTTGTCCTCGAACAGCGCGGACAACGCCGCGGCGGTGTCGGGCGCTTCGCGCAGCTCCTCGCGGTGCCGGCGGATCTCGGCCAGGGTGAATCCCAGGGTCTGGGCCGTGCGGACGTAGTACAGCCAGGTGACCGCTTCCTCCGGGAAGTCCCGGTAGCCGTTGCCGAGTCGCTCCCCGGTCACCAGACCGAGCCGCTCGTAGAACCGGATGGCGTCCTTGCTCAGACCGGTCCGTTCGGCCAACTCACCGATGCGCACTCACTTCACCCCAATGTGGACTTGACCTTGGACAGTACTCCAACGCTGAGCATGAGGCGTCGTCGTTCCCACACCTGTGGAGTCCCACCATGACCCCTGCTCAGTCCCGATATCTGCGTCTCGTTCGTATCAGCGCCTGGTACGACCTTGTCGTCACCGCCGGGTTCGTCACCCCGTGGACCTACGCCCTGGTGCACACGGCCCTCTCGTGGGCCGGGGAGGCACTCGGTCTCGGCGGACTGCCCGCCCGCGAGCCCGCGCAGGTCCTCTACGCCAACCTCATGGGGTCCGTGGTCGTCGTGTGGTCCGTACTGCGCCTGCGTCGCACCCTCCCGGTGCACGGCCTGTACGACGGTGTCGCCCGCACGTTGTTCTCACTGGGGCTGGCCTCGGCGCTGGCGGCGGGGATGTCGGGCGTGCTGTGGCTGTTCCTGACGGTCGAGCTGGCCTGGGGCGTCGTACAGCTGCTGCCCTGGTGGCGGCAGCGCGCCGCCGTACGGCGTGGGGCGGGCCGTCCGGCGGTGGGGGAGAGCGTGTAGGGCGTCAGCCCAGGTTGCCCAGGCGGGCGTCCTGCCACAGGTCGACGCCGCCGTCGGTGGCGTACTTGTCGATCTCGGCGAGCTCCTCGGCGCTGAAGGCGAGGTTCTCCAGGGCCGCCACGTTCTGCTCCAGCTGCGCCACGCGTGAGGCACCGACCACGAGGGAGGTGACCCGCTCGTCGCGCAGCGCCCAGGCGAGCGCCATCTGGGCGAGCGTCTGGCCGCGACGGGCCGCGATGTCGTTGAGCGCGCGCAGCCGCTGGACCATGTCGTCCGTGAGCCAGCCGGAGTCGAAGGACTTGCCCTGCGCGGCCCGCGAGTCGTCGGGCACGCCGTCGAGGTAGCGGCCGGTCAGCATGCCCTGGGCCAGCGCGGTGAAGCCGATGACGCCGAAGCCCTCCTCCCGCGCGGCGTCGAGCAGCCCGTCCGTCTCGATCCAGCGGTTGAGCATGCTGTACGACGGCTGGTGGATGAGCATCGGAGTGCCCAGCTCACGCAGGATGCGGGCGGCCTCCCGGGTGCGCTCGGCGTCGTAGGAGGAGATGCCCACGTAGAGGGCCTTGCCCTGGCGGACGGCGGTGTCGAGCGCGCGCATCGTCTCCTCGAGGGGCGTGCCGGGGTCCAGCCGGTGCGAGTAGAAGATGTCGACGTAGTCCACGCCCATCCGGCTGAGCGACTGGTCGAGGGAGGCCAGCAGGTACTTCCGCGAGCCACCGCCCTGCCCGTACGGGCCCGGCCACATGTCCCAGCCGGCCTTGGTGGAGATCACCAGCTCGTCCCGGTACGGCTTGAGGTCCTCCCGCATGAGGCGCCCGAAGTTGATCTCGGCGGCGCCGTAGGGCGGACCGTAGTTGTTCGCCAGGTCGTGATGCGTGATGCCGAGGGCGAAGGCGCGCAGGGCGATCTCGCGCTGGGTCTCGAAGGGCATGTCGTCGCCGAAGTTGTGCCAGTAGCCCAGCGACAGCAGGGGAAGGTCGAGTCCTGAGCGTCCGGTGCGGCGGTAGCGCATGGTGCCGTTGTAGCGATCGGGGTCCGCGATGTGGTTCATCGGGTGCTCTCCGGGTGGTGCGATGAGGGGTCCGTCGTGTTCGGGGACGTGCCCCACCCTGCCCCCGCGTGATCGTGAAGTCCAACCGATCGGGCTCGTGCCATTGAGCGGTGTCGTTTCTGAATGGCTCAGCCGTTCGACGGTGCTCCGGGGCTACGGGAATGCGTCGGCGGGGGGTGTTGTTGGACCCCATGTAGCTGACATGCGCAAGCCAATGGCTTGCGGTGTGGGCGGAAGGAGGACCTCATGGCACGCGCCACCACGCGTCCCGTCATCACCCTGCGGTCGACGGCCGGGACCGGCGTCACCTACGTGACGCGCAAGAACCGTCTCAACGACCCCGACCGGCTGACCCTGCGCAAGTACGACCCCGTGGCGGGCCGGCATGTCGCGTTCCGCGAGGTGCGCTGACGCCGCGTGGTCACCATCGGCCCGACCGAGCCATGAGCCGGCACAAGCAGCCATGAGCAGCCATGAACAGCCATGAGGAGGCACACCCCGTGAAGCACGGAATCCACCCCGAGACCCGCCCGGTCGTCTTCCGGGACCGTGCGGCGGGCGTCGCGTTCCTGACCCGCTCGACCGCGCGTTCGGCGCAGACGGTCGAATGGGCGGACGGCGCCACCTACCCCGTGATCGACGTGGAGACGTCGTCGGCCAGCCACCCGTTCTACACCGGCACCCACCGGATCGTGGACAGCGCCGGCCGCGTGGAGCGGTTCGAGCGCCGGTACGGGCGTGCGGGGGCCGCGCGCCGCTGACGCACCACCACCGAACCCGGCCCGGTCGCGCCTGCCGGCGTGGCCGGGCCCATGATGTGCCGGCGCGTAGGCCCCGGGTCGCTCAGCCCGCCCCGGCCGCCGCTCACCCCCCACCCGCGACCTCTTCCAGAAGCGCCCGGTCCTCCGCGTCGGCCGGCTCCCGTGCCACCGACGGGTCGTCCAGGAGGGCGCGCACCAGAGCCGCCTGCTCGCGGAAGACCGTCCGGCACCGCGCGCGTTCCGGATGGTCCGCCTCGTGGCCGAGCAGCAGCACCTCGCGCGGGTTGTCCGGGTCCACCGACCGGCACAGCTCGGCCGCCACCAGGACGAGATCCAGCAGCCGTGCCCGCTCCAGGGCCCGCGGCTCGACCGCCAGGCGCAGGACGAAGGGCAGCGCGTACGGCATGGCCTCACCAAGGTGGAACAGGCCCGCCACCAAGACATTGGTGAGGACCCTGGCGGCGTCGGGCGCGGCGGCGGGGTCGAGCAGCCCGTGCAGTACAGCGGGTATGTCCGCCGGACACCCGGGGATGTCGCCCCAGGGCACGTCCTCGCAGCCACGGAGGGCGGGGTGGACGAGCGAGGTCCCGCCCGGGTGGCCGGTCGGCGTGTGGTCACCCACCGACGCCGCGTCCCGCTGCCCGGGCTGCGCCCCGTGACCGCCGGCGGCACCCCGCAGGTGCGGGTACCGCCGCAGGAGGCCGTCGACCTCCGCCTGCTTCGCCGCAGCGTCCAGGACGCACATCCGGATCCACCCCTCCCGGTGGTCTGCCCGCGGCCGTTCGCAGCCGACTCCACACCCGGCCCCGCGGGGACATCAACCGGATTCTGCCGCACCCCGCTCGGCGACCAGCCCGGCCAGGGTCGCCCGCGCCCGTGCGCGCAGATCCTCGTCCCTGCGGACGATGTCGCTCTCCAGCCCCGACCGGACCACTCTGAGGTCCCGCTCCGACAGCGCGGCCAGTCTGCGGAAGGCCTCGTCGGGGAGAGAGGCGGCGCCGAGGGCCGTCAGGGCTTCGAGGGCCGTGCCGGCGTCCTCGTCGCGTTCGGCCGAGTCCAGAAGCAGGGCGGCGAGCGCGCCGCGGTCACGGCCGCCGAAGGTCTGCCCGGCGGACGCGGCCGACAGCAGCGCGAGCGCGGCGGCCGGCGCCGTCACCGATGTGCCGAGCATCTGCTCCAGGAGAGGCCGCAGGGGCCGTGCCGAGGGGCCGAGCCGGGCCGCCGCCCGCGCGGCACGGATGACGGGCCAGTCGTGCCACGGTTCGTCGGCCGTCGCAAGCACCGAGCCGAGGACGGTCACGGCCTCGGAGGCGTCGCCGGTCACCCGCCACAGCGCCTCGGCCAGTGCCGTGTCCGCGTCCAGGCGGGGGATGTTCCGGTCGAGCGACGGGTCGCCGAGCGCGGCCCGCAGTTCCGGCACCAGCTCGCGCGCGGCCTCTGCGAGCCCGGCCGCGTCCTGGGCTGCCGCACGTATCTCGTGTCCCCCGCGGAGTTCGGCCCGGATCGCGGTCAGGAAGGCGTCGGTCCGCCCGGTCAGGCGGTGCACCGCGCGTGCCGCGGCGAGCCGCCCGCCCCCGCTGTGTCCGGCCGCGCTGTCGAGACGGCGGACGACCTGCGCACGGACCCGATCGTCCTCGGGGCACACGGCCGCCAGCGCGATCGGCCCGGCGAGGGCGATCCCCGGCAGCGCGTCGAGCAGTTCGGGCACCGCGGCGGCCGCCCCCGGGCCCCAGCCGGCCAGCAGGAGGGCGAGCCGGATGGGCTCGTTCCCGGACAGCCCGGGCTCGGCGAGGCGGCGGCGGACCGCGTCCAGCAGCGCCGGTGTGCACGGCAGGGCCGCGGCCTGAGGCGTCTCCCGGGAACCCCACGCGGCGGACGCCGCCTCCAGCGCGCGTGGGCGCTCGGGCAGGTCGGCGGCGAGCAGCCGGGCGGCCTCCTCGGGCGCGGCTCCCTGTCCGTCCGTGAGGTCCTGGACGTCGGCTCCGGCGACACCTACTCCCAGTACCGCCCCGGCCAGTCCTTCGACATCACCGACCTGCCGAACGGCACCTACTACATCCAGGTGATCGCCCACCCGGCCAAGCGCCTGAAGGAGAGCGACGTCAACAACAACACCGCCCTGCGCAAGGTGGTCCTCGGCGGTGAGCCGGGCGCCCGCACCGTGCAGGTCCCGCCGCACCAGCTGATCGACGCCAACTGACCCACCTCACGACCGGCCCCGGGGACCGCCGCGCACCAGCGGCCGCCTCCGGGGCCGCCTGCCTCCTTCGACGGAACCTCCACACGCGCGCGTGGGCACGACGGCACCGGCCCGCCACAATGGAACCGCCCGGAACGAAGGAGGAACCGGCCGTGCCGGAACAGTCGTTACAAGACCTGCTCGCCCGTGTGGAACGCCTGGAGGCAGGAAAGGGACCGCTCGCCCTGGAGACCACCGCGGCCCGGCACGACCTCGCGGGCGCCCTGCACCGCGCGGGACGGCTGGCGGAGGCCGAGGCACAGTACCGACGCGCGTACGAGGGCTTCGCCCACAGCCGTGGCCGCACCCACCTGTTCACCCTCACCTGCATGAACAACCTGGCCCTGGTGCTGCGCGACCGCCGCGACTGGCAGCCGGCCCTCGGCCTGCTGGCGACCGTGGTCCAGGAGCGCGCAAACCTGCTCGGCCCCCAGCACCCGCTGACCCTGAACGCCGCCAACAACTTCCTGACCGTGCAGGTGCTGCAGGGCGACCTGGAGTCCGCGGTCAGCGAGTACCCCGCCCTGCTCGCCGCCTGCGAGGCCACCTTCGGGCCGGACGACCCCGGCACCCACGCGGTCCGCGCCGGCTACGCGAACGTCCTGCGCCGCCTCGGACGCGACCGCGAGGCCCTCGAACAGGCGGGCGCGGACGTACGGCCGGTGGCGGAGGTGCTGCTGGGCTGCGCGCGACTGCTGCGCTACACCGGCCTCTTCCCGGTGGCCCTGACGGCGAGCCGCTACGGCGCCGAGATGGCGCTCGGCACGCACCGGGAGGCCCGCACGGAACACCGCCCCGGCGAGGTGCTGCGCGACGACGACCTGGACATCGCCTGCCACGTCCTCGGACCGCACGACCTGAAGATGCCGTACGACGAGAACCAGGACCTGCTCACCCCGGCCGACCAGGTGGCCGACGCGGTCGGAGCCCTGGCCGAACACCTCGCGCGCGCCGACCGCGAGCTGGGCGAACAGCGGCTCAGGGTGCGGGTGTTCGTCCACCACGAGCACTGGCCACTGCTCAGCGCACCGCCGTCCCTGACCGTGGACCGCCGTCTGATGTCCACCCGCGACCAGGCCCGCCACGACCGGCTGATGAGTGCCACGGCCCACCAGAGCGTCCCGCATCCACGCGCGCACAGACGAGGATTCCGGCGCACACCGGGCTTCTCCGTACGGCTCGCCGACGGCCCCCAGGTGACGGTGTCCACCGCCATCGGCCTCGAGAGCAAGCCCGCCCCCTCACCCTTCGAGGCGTGAGCGGTCCGTACGGTCCTTGCGCATCACGGAGGTGGCCCGGGCACCCGCCTCGCGGTCGAGCGGCCCGTCACAGGCGAACCCCAACTGCACGACCAGCTCACGCCCGTACAGGTCGACGGCCGCCTCCACCAGATCTGCCTGCACCGCGACCGAACCCCGCGCCCGGTACCGCGCGGTGACCAGCACACCGGCCGCCAGCAGCGCGGCGGGCCACCACACCGCCGCCAGCGGCAGATACAGCACACCCCACCCCGCGAGCCGTGCCGCCGCGGCGCACGCGGCCGTCGACTCGACCAGCTCCGCGCGCGCGGCGTCCGGCATCAGCAGCCAGAGCCGGGGCCAGGCCGCCGACAGATCGAGGTGATAACTGGCGTGCACCCGCTGGTCCACGGCGTACAGCCGGTCACCCACCCAGGTGGGGCGCGCGGCCGGCTCGGGGCTGATGGCGTCCCGGCGTACGATCGCCGCCCGCAGCCGCCGCGCGGCCGCCGGACCGCCGCCCGACGCGGCGAAGTCCCGCAGCGCCGCCGACACCGCCTCCTCGTCACGGTCCCAGCGCCTGCGGCGACGGGCGGTGAGCCTGCGCAGGCCGGGCTCCTCGCCCGACGCCCACCACACCCGCTCCACCAGCTGCGCCGCCGCGGAAGCACCCAGACCCGCGGCGGCCGCCGCCGCGGTGAACGCGGCCGCCCCGATCAGCACCGTCCCGAACCGCCCGCTGGCCGGAGCCGCCGCGACCGAGTCCAGCCACGCCGTCAGCGGGCCCGGGTCGAAGGCGTGACCGTGCCCCAGCAGCACGGCGACCGTCGCCGCGCACACGTAGAACGCACCGGGCAGAAGCAGCAGCACGGCCCAGCGGCCCGCCAACTGCTTGCCCAGTTCCGCCAGTACGACACTCACAGCCGGAACGTACGGGAGACCAGCGCCGATCCGGTCAGACCGCAGAGCGGTGCCGTGTCGGCCTGTGCCCCCTCCTGCGGTTCGAGGCGCGAGCAGCCGGCCGGGGACGGGCAGCCCCACAACGTCACCGCGGGATGGGCGGTCCCGCCCCGCAGCGCCTCGAACACCCGCACACCGATGGTGAGTCCGTCGATGCCGTTGCGGGCGAACGCCTCGTCCAGCGCGTCGAGATCCGCGGCGAGCGACCTGCCGCGCTCACCCGACCGGGCGGCGGCCCGCACCCGCTCCAGCGCGTCACCCACGCCGTACCGCTCCGCCCGCTCACGCAGCGCGTCCCCGCCCGACTGCGGGCACAACCGCGCCAATCGCTCCGCGATCACGTCCATCCCGGCTCCTCCCCGTACCACGCCGCACGAATGTCCCGACACGCTACTACCGGCCACCGACCGTGGTGGTCACGATACTGAGGGGAACCGCAGAGCCAGGCCGGACGTTGTGCGGGGTACGGGGGTGAAACCATGGAGGATCTGCGACGCTACCTGCGAACCGGGGACGGACGGGACATCCCGCCGCTGCCCGACGCCGTCCTGGAGCCGGAGCCCGGCGCCGACCCGGCCGAGACGGCGCGCCTGGCGCTGATCCGCTGGTACCGCTATCTCCATCTGCCCGGGGTGCGCGGCCTCCAGGAGTACCGGGCCGCCCTGAGCCTGGCCGCCCGGCTCACCGCCCTGCCCCCGGACCTGCCGCCGCTTCCGTCGACCCTGCGCGCCCGCGTCGCCGACGGCTCACCCGTCCCCGGCCGGCGACGCTGGTTCGGCCGGCGCGAGAGGCCGGCCCCGGCCGCGCCCGAGGAGGAGAAGGGCACCCTGGGCGCCGCCCGGATCGACCAACTCCTCTTCCTCATGGCCCGGTTCGAGGAAGAGGACGACTTCAAGGCGCTCGACACCGTCCTGGAGCTTCAGATCCGCTGGCTGAAGGACGACACGACGACCCGGCGCGAGAAGGCCGCCCTGCTCAGCGACCGCGCCGTACTGATGCTGGGCCTGGCCGATCTCGGCGCCCACCGCTCCTGGCTGGAGGAGGGCGAGCACAGCGCCGAGCTGGCCGTGACGGGCACCGTCCGCCACCCCGAGCACGACGATCCCCACCTCGCCAACCGCCTGCTGCTCAAAGCCCGGTGCGCCGCCGGGTTGCAGGACGAGACGCTCGACCCCGCCGCCGCCGCGCGGGCGCTCGCCGACCTGCGCCGAGCCGTGGAGGCGGCCGGTCGAGAACAGCCGCCGCATCTGCATCCCGCGCGCGAGCTGGTCGACCTGCTGCGGCGGCAGGCGCGGGACGACGGCTCGGAGGAGACCCTGCTGGAGGCCCTCAGGGCGGCCGACTCCCTGGTCCGGGCCACCAGCGACGACGACCGCCGACTGGAGGAACACCGCCTTTGGCGGACCGAGCTGGAGGAAGACGCCGTCGCACGGGCCGGCCGGGCCGCGGTCGGGGCGGTACTCGACGGCCCGACGCCGCCCGCGCCGGCCGAGGACGCGGAGCCGGGCCTGTACGAGGTGTGGCGTACCGTCGACGATCCCGACGCCCCTCCGGCGCACCGCAGGAGCGCCGCCCTGACCCTGATCGACGCGGTGCCGGGCGGACACGAGGACCGGCCCGGAGCCCTCGTCGTGGCCGCCGAGTCGGAGTTCCGGCTCTGGGCGTCCGGCAGTGACGAGGCCTCGCCCGAACAGGCCCGCCTCTGGGCGCTGCGAGCCGTCGACGCCACCTCCACCGGTCATCGGCTCGCCGCCCGGGCGCTGATCGCCCTGGCGCAGTCCACCGTCCACCTCGCGGCCGAGTCCCCGGACCGCGTCCACCTCGCCGACGAGTCGCTCAGCAGCGCCCGGAGGGCCAGAAGGGCGCTGCCGGACGACGACCCGGACACCCCCCGGCATCTGGAGCGGCTCGCCGACGTCCTGATCGCCGCCGCCACCGTCCTGTCCGACGCCACCCTGCTCCCGGAGTCACTGGACGTGCGCAGGCAGGCACTGGCCCTGACACCCGAGGACGCCCCGTTCCGTCCCTACCGCATGTCCAACCTGGCCGGCGCCCTGCGTGACTTCGCCGAGCAGGCCCGTGACCCCGAGGCGGCCGCGGAGGGACTGGAGCTGGCCCGTCAGGCGGCGGACGCCCTCGCCGAGGACCATCCCCGCAAGCACGAACTGCTGCTCAACCTGGCCACCCACCTCCTCAAGGAGGGCGACGCGCAGGATCCGGAGCGGCTGACCGAGGCCGAGCGGCTCTACCGGCACGGCCTCGCGCTGATGCCCGCCGACCACCCCGACCGGCCGCGCTACCTCAGGTCCATCAGCCAGGTACGCCACCTCACGTACGAGCGCACCGGCGACCGGGAGGCTCTGGCGGACGCCGTCCGGCTGGCCCGCGACGCGCTGGTCCGCACCACCCCGGACGACCCGCACCGGATCGCCCGCACCATCCTGCTCGCCCGCCCCTGCACCTCCCTGCACGCGCTGACCGACCCCGGGTCCCCGGAGGCCCGGGCGCTGTGCGCGGAGGCCCTGGAGCTCTGGGAGACCGTGGCCCTCGATCCGGACACCGGGGGGAAACGCCTGCTGGAGGCACAGGGACAGCGCGCGGCCCTCGCCCAGAGCTCCGGCGATCCACAGCTGGCCCTGCGTGTCCTGGAGAGCCTCCTGGAGGCGGAGATCCCGAGGATGGCCCGCCGGTCCCTGTCCGGGGCGGTGCGCAAGGGCACCGCAAGCATCGCCCCCACCCTGGCGGTCCGCGCCGCCCGCGCCGCCCTCGACACGGGAGCCCCCGAACGGGCCGTGGAGCTGCTGGAGAACGGCCGTGCCATCCTCTACGGCCAGACCCTCGCCGTCCGGCGCCACCGAGAAGCCATCCGGCGCATCGAGCCGCAGGCCGCGCAGCGCCTCGACGAGATCGAGGCGAAGCTGAGCGCGGCCGACCTGTACGCGAACGTCACCGCCATCGAGGCCAGAACCAGCAGGGAGGACGCGTCCGGCCACGTCGTGGAGGTGAGCCGCAGCAGTAAGGACCCGCGTCCCGGCTGGGCGGCCGAGACCCGCAGGCTCGCCGCCGAGCAGGAGCGCATTCTCCGGCGTCTCGCGGAGCGCCCGGAGCTCACGGCGCTGACGCGTGCCGAGCCCCTGTCCGAGCTGCGCACGCGAATGGCCGGGGCGCCGGTGGTGCTGGTCCTCACGCACGAGGACCGGGGTGACGCGCTGCTGGTCCCGGCCGACCCGGCGCGACCGATCGAACACCTGCCGCTGCCGGGCCTGTCCGAGGCGGCGGTCCGCGAACGCACCGCGCAACTGGAGGCCTCGCTCACCCAGGCCCTGGACGTGGCGACCTCCATGGACGACAGAGAGTCCGCGCAGGAGAGGATCCACGCGGTACTGGCCTGGCTCTGGGACGAGTTGGCGGGCCCGGTCCTGGACCGTGTCCCCGCCGACGGCACCGCGCCGGAGCGCCTGTGGTGGTGTCCGGTGGGCCCCGTGCTGCGACTGCCGCTGCACGCGGCCGGACACCACCACGACACGGCGGGCGCCGCCGCTCCGGGCGAGGGCCCCGGCGGGCGTGGAGGCACGGCCGGCGACGGCAGCCGCCCAGGAAGCCCCGCCGAGGACGGCACCCGACCCCGCCCCCGGACCGTCGTCGACCGCGTCGTCCCCTCCTACACCCCCACCCTCGCCGCCCTGGCCCACTCCTTGCGCGACGCCCCGCCACCGGCCGGCTCCGCGCTCCGCCGGGGCGCGCTCGTCGTCACCGGGGCGGAGAGCCCGCGGCTGCCGCCGCTGCCGGAGGCGGCGAAGGAGGCCGCGGCCGTACGGGCCGTGCTGCCCGCCTCACGAGTCGTCAGCGGCGAGGAGTCCCGGCTCCGGGAGGTCGAGGCCGCCCTGCGGGAGCACGCTCTGGTCCATTTCGCCTGCCACGGCGACCACGATTCCTCCAGGGGCATCCTGCGTGGCGGCGGCCTTCATCTCGACACGGGCGAGACCCTGACCGCCGCCCACCTTCAGGACGTCGCCCTCGAACACGGCGCGGTGGCGTTCCTCTCCGCCTGCAGTACGGCCGAACCGCACGCCGCGATGCCCGACGAGCCGATGCATCTGGCCGCGGCTTTCCAACTGGCCGGATTCCGCAGCGTCGTCGGCACGCTCTGGCGGGCTCCCGACACTCCCGCGATGTCCGGATCGTTCTACCGGTCCCTCACCGCCGACGGCACCCGCCCGCCCGACACCACGGCGACCGCGCACGCCCTCAACGCCGCGGTCCGCGAGATCCGGGACAAGTACCTGGCGTCACCGACCCGTTGGGCGGCGTACCTGCATGTCGGCGCCTGACGCGGCCGCATGTCGGCGGGTGAGGCGGCGGGCCGCGGAGTGCACCACGCCGGTGGCGACCGGCAGCAGGGCGAGGCCGAGGGAGGCCGGGGCCGAGGGCAGGCCGGCGCGGCGCAGCCGGGTCAGGGCCCATGCGCTGTAGGGGAGGACGACCGTGGGGGCGGTCAGCACACCGGGCGTGTAGCCCCGCCACGCGGCGGACTGGGCCAGGTGCACCAGGCCGTGCACACCGAAGCCGGTGAGGACGGTGCGGTAGAAGGCGCTTGTGCCCCGGGTGCGGGCGCCGTCCGCGGCGGCGGCCGCCATGATCACGGCCATCAGGCCGATCGCCGCGTTCACTTGGGCCTGGTCGGTGTCCAGCCGCCTCCACACCGTGTCCGGCACCCGCGGGAAGCGCTCCCTCAGCCGGGGCACCGCGGTTCGCGACCAGCGGGCCATGGTGAGCAGTTCCTCGACGTCGTGGACGGCCCAGGCGGCGAACAGACCCCAGTAGGCGGCCGAGGGCACCGGGCTCTCGGCCGCCTCGGGACCGGCGGTACGGGATGCGCGGGTCATGGCTCCTCCTGGTCCCCTCGCGCGGCGGCGGCCCGGCGCCGCGCGAAGATCATGCCGGACCGGGAGCCGGCCCGCACACGGCTCGACGGAACGTCAGCCGTGGTAGTTGATGTAGCCGTTGCCGTCCGCGTCGTTGGCGGACTTGGTGTAGGCGTGGGCGTCGGCGCGGCTGCCGGAGGACTTGATCACGTAGATCGTGTCCTTGTCGTTGTTCCACATGAAGTTGCAGTTCTGGCGGTAGACGACGTTGTTCCGGTCGGAGTCGGGGCCCCGGCCGCCGCGCAGCTTCACGTAGTCGCCGGGCTCCAGGTAGTGGTTGGCGGGGAACGTGAAGGTGTTGCCGGTGGCGTCCTTGACCTTGTAGCCCTTGAGATTCACGGTCGCGGTCCGCGAGTAGTTCTTGAGCGTCAGGTACTCGGCCTTGGTGTTGCCGGTGGTGCAGTTGTTGGAGTCGCGGCCGGGAGCGTCGTACTGAATGCCCTTGATCTTCACGGCGGACGCGTACTCGGTGGCGTTCGCGGGGCCGGCCGCGGTGAGCGCGAGAGCTCCGGCGACGGTGACGACGGCGGCCGCGGACGTGCGTATGCGCATGAGGTGTTCCCCCCAGTGGTGCGTTTCGGGAGCCTGGAGCATATCCAAGCCGTGAACGGCTCCTGGGGGCAGCGTGGTGAATCAGTGAAGACCGGACACGGAAACGTCCGGATCGGGCCGCGGGGACCGGACGCGGGAAGCGCCCGGACCGGCCGCGGGAGCGGACACGAAAACGTCCGGGCCGGCCCCTGTGGGCCGACCCGGACGTCGGAGCTCGTGCGTCGGACCCCGTCGGGTCAGAGGGTTCAGACGAGGTCGAACCGGTCGAGCTCCATGACCTTGACCCAGGCCGCGGCGAAGTCGGTCACGAACTTCTTCTTCGCGTCGTCGCTCGCGTACACCTCGGCGAGGGCACGCAGCTCCGAGTTCGAGCCGAAGACGAGGTCGGCGCGCGAGCCCGTCCACTTCACGTCACCGGCCGCGTCACGGCCCTCGAACGTGGTCTGGTCCTCGGAGGTCGACTTCCACGTGATGCCCAGGTCGAGCAGGTTGACGAAGAAGTCGTTGGACAGCACACCGGGGGTGTCCGTGAGGACGCCCAGCGAGGTGCCCTGGCTGTTGGCACCCAGCACCCGCAGACCGCCGACCAGGACGGTCGTCTCCGGGGCGCTCAGGGTCAGCAGGTTGGCGCGGTCCAGCAGCAGGTACTCGGCCGGCAGGCGGTTGCCCTTGCCGAGGTAGTTGCGGAAGCCGTCCGCCGTCGGCTCCAGGGCCGCGAAGGACTCGGCGTCCGTGTGCTCGTCGGTCGCGTCGACCCGGCCCGGGGTGAAGGGCACCTCGATGTCGACGCCACCGTCCTTGGCGGCCTTCTCCACGGCGGCGGTGCCGCCGAGGACGATCAGGTCGGCCAGCGACACCTTCCTGGCGCCGGAGTTGAACTCCTGCTGGACGCCCTCCAGGACACGCAGCACCTGGGCGAGCTGGTCGGGGTCGTTGGCCTCCCAGCCGCGCTGCGGCTCCAGCCGGATACGCGCGCCGTTGGCGCCGCCGCGCTTGTCGCTGCCGCGGAACGTCGAGGCCGACGCCCACGCGGTGGAGACGAGCTGGGACACCGTCAGGCCCGAGGCGAGGAGCTTGGCCTTGAGCGCCGTGACGTCGGCGGCGTCGATGGTCTCGCCCTCCGCCTGCGGCAGCGGGTCCTGCCACAGCAGCGTCTCCGCCGGGACCTCCGGGCCGAGGTAGAGCGACTTCGGGCCCATGTCACGGTGGGTCAGCTTGTACCAGGCGCGCGCGAACGCGTCCGCGAACTCCGCCGGGTTCTCGTAGAAGCGGCGGGAGATCGGCTCGTAGATCGGGTCGAGCTTCAGGGAGAGGTCCGTGGTGAGCATCGTCGGCAGGTGCTTCTTCGACGAGTCGAAGGCGTCCGGGATGATCGCCTCGGCGTCCTTCGCCACCCACTGGTGGGCGCCCGCCGGGCTCTGGCTGAGCTCGTAGTCGTACTCGAAGAGGTTCTTGAAGAACCCGTTGCTCCACTGGGTCGGGGTGGTGGTCCAGGTGACCTCCAGGCCGGACGTGATGGCGTCCTTGCCCACCCCCGTGCCGTAGGTGCTCCTCCAGCCGAGGCCCTGCTGCTCCATCGGGGAGGCCTCGGGGTCCGGGCCGACGCTGTCCGCGGGGCCCGCGCCGTGGGTCTTGCCGAAGGTGTGGCCACCGGCGATCAGGGCGACGGTCTCCTCGTCGTTCATCGCCATGCGGCGGAACGTCTCACGGATGTCGCGGGCCGCGGCGATCGGGTCCGGGTTGCCGTTGGGGCCCTCGGGGTTGACGTAGATCAGGCCCATCTGGACCGCGCCGAGCGGGTTCTCCAGCTCGCGGTCACCGCTGTAGCGCTGGTCGTCGAGCCAGGTGGTCTCGGGACCCCAGTAGACGTCCTCCTCGGCCTCCCAGACGTCCGCGCGGCCGCCGCCGAAGCCGAAGGTCGTGAAGCCCATGGTCTCCAGGGCGACATTGCCGGTGAGGATCATGAGGTCGGCCCAGGAGATCGACTGGCCGTACTTCTTCTTCACCGGCCACAGCAGGCGGCGGGCCTTGTCGAGGCTGGCGTTGTCGGGCCAGCTGTTCAGCGGGGCGAAGCGCTGCTGTCCGGCGCCGGCGCCGCCGCGGCCGTCGCTGATGCGGTAGGTGCCCGCGCTGTGCCAGGCCATACGGATCATCAGCGGGCCGTAGTTGCCGAAGTCGGCCGGCCACCAGTCCTGCGAGGTGGTGAGCACCTCGGCGATGTCCCGCTTCACGGCCGCGAGGTCGAGGTTCTGGAAGGCCTCGGCGTAGTCGAACTCCTCGCCGAGGGGGTTCGCGACCGCGGGGTTCGTGGCAAGGACCTTCAGGTTGAGTTTGTCCGGCCACCACTGGCGGTTTCCGCCGCCCTGCGTCGGGTGCGGAGCGCGTCCGTGCGCGACCGGGCAGCCGCCTCCGGCCTCGGTCTTCGCGTCTGTGACGATTGCTTCGTGGTTCTCAGACATGCCAATCCTTCTGTTCTAAGCGGATCACGTGCTCAGGAACTGGGGGTGGGGGAGCAGTCGGGGCACAGGCCCCAGTAGATGACCTCGGCCTCGTCGATGAGGAAACCGTGGTCCTCGGAGGCGGTCAGGCAGGGTGTCTCGGCGACCGCGCAGTCGACATCGGCGACAGCGCCGCACGATCGGCACACGACGTGGTGGTGATTGTCCCCGACGCGTCCCTCGAAGCGGGCCGGGCTGCCGGCCGGTTCGATCCGGCGGACGAGTCCCGCCGAGGTGAGCGCGTGCAGGGCTTCGTAGACGGCTTGGAGGGATATATGGCCCACACGGTCGCGGACTCCCGCCGCGATCGCGTCGACGCCCAGGTGATCACCGCTGCGCACGGTCTCCAGCAGCGCCACGCGTGCGGCTGTCACGCGCAGGCCGGCACCGCGCAGCTCCTCGGCGGTGTTCGGTGTCCCCGATGCGGTCATGAGGCCGAACCTACCCTCATAAACACGAATGATTCAAGGAAACGAGCGAGACAAGTCTGGCTGTGTCGAGGCCATTCGATGTTTGCACATGCATGTCTTGACCCGTTGCCCGGAATATGGTATTCCGTCCGCGCGACGAGCGCGAGCACCGGCGGTGAGCACGAGCACTGGCGGTGAGCGCGAGCACCGGCAAGCACCGGGGTTGAGCGTGATCAGCGAGGGTGAGCGCGAGCACCGGGGGCGAGCGCGGGCGTGAGCGCCAAGGCGCCTGCGGCTCACACGCCGACCGTCGGGGCGGGCGGCGTCCAGCGGCGGTTCGGTGCGACGGAGGTGCCGACGCCGTAGTCCTTCCTGAACTGCTCGGGGATCGCGTAGTGCATCACGCGCCCGCGGGTGAGCGACGACAGCTCGAACACGGTCGTCAGATGCCCGAGACGGTCCAGGGCCCACGCGCCGAGCGGCGAGCGGTCCTCGATCGCCTCCAGCACCCCGAGCAGACGCGGTACGGCCTTCACCACCGTGTCCCACGCCGTGCGCGGCACCTCCAGCCAGTCCGCGCACGTGTCGCCGACCAGATGCCGGATCAGGGCCGAGACGATCGGGTCGAAGAAGGTGCCGGGGACGACCTCCTCGTAGAGGTCGATCAACTGCCGGGTCAGCTCCGCGCCCTCCGCGGACGGACCCATGTGCCGGACCATGTACAGATCCAGGAAGCGCCGGGCGTCGTCCAGGTCCTTCGGCACGGCGTCCTGGTCGACGCCGAGCATCGCGCCGACCACCCGCCACGCGTAGAAATACGCCTGGGCACCCTCGGTGCTCATATGGACGCCCAGCCGGTGCAGGCTGTCCAGGACGACCAGCGAGAAGAACATCTGCCCGCCGATCATGTCCTCCTGGCAGATCGGCACGCCCAGCGCGTCGACGTCCCAGCGTCCCTCCCGCCGCAGATGATGACGGATCGAGGCGTGCAGCAGCCGCACCTTCTGCGCGGCGGGCACGAACCGGCTCCCGGCCTCGAAGGCGTCGGGCCGCATCAGGTACACCGTGAACTGGCCGGTCTCCGCCATGCGCTTGGCGGGGTACTTCAGCGAATGCGTGGCCGACAGCAGCTTCGCCACGTGCGGCACGACGTAGCAGGCGGGCATCGACGCGAAGGACAGCGCGGTGGAGATGTGCACATTGTTGTCGGCAAAGAACAGCCGCGCCTTCTCCATCTCGCCCCAGTCCACCCACGCCGGCGGTGCGCTCGTCGCGCGCAGGTAGTCGACCGCCACGTCCGGCAGCCCCTCGGGCAGGGGCGCCCCGGCCGTCGAGACGTACCGCATCAGGGTGTTGAACTTCCCCACCTCGCCCCGCTCGAAGAGCGCGGCGACCGTGGCGTCGGCCAGTTCGTCGCCGGTGCGGCGCAGCGCGTCCATGGACGTCTCGGTGCGGGTCGTCGTCATCGCGGGCTCCTCATGGGGGTCGGGTCAGTGCAGGCGGTCCGTCGCGGACCGGGCGAGCCTGGCCAGTGCGCCGGCCGCGTGGCCGGGGAGGTCCAACTCGTGCAGCGCCCGGCCGGCCTCCTCGACCCGCGCGCCGATCATCCGCTCGATCCGGTCCGGCGCCCCGAGCCGGCGCATCAGCTCACGCACCGCCCGCGCCCCGTCCTCGTCCGGCCCGTCCCGGCCCAACAGGGCGCGCAGCTCCTCGCGTTCGGTGTCCCCGGCCAGCCGCCAGGGTCTCCGCCAGCAGGGCCGTGGGCCGCCTGCCGCGCAGATCGTCGAGGGGCGCCTTGCCCGTGTGCACCGGGTCCCCGAACAGGCCGAGCAGGTCGTCCCGCAGCTGGAACGCCTCGCCCAGCGGCAGCCCGTACGCCGAGAACCCCTCCCGCAGCCGTACGCCCGCTCCGGCCAGGGCGCCGCCGATGAGCAGGGGCTGTTCGACGGTGTACTTGGCCGTCTTGTACCGGATGACCTTCAGCGACGCGGCCGTGTCGGGGGCCGCGTCCGTGCGCAGGATCTCCAGGCACTCGCCCGCGATCAGCTCCCGTGCCAGCGTCCCCCACAGCGGGCGCGCCCGGGCCAGATACGCGGCGGGCAGGCCGCTCGTGACGAACAACTGCCCGGCCAGCGACATCAGCAGATCGCCGACGAGCAGCGCGAGCGAGCGCGCCGCGTCCGCGGCGTCCCGGCGCCCGCCGAGGGCCTCGGCGAGCGCGAGATGGACGGTGGGCCGGCCGTGCCGCAGCGGGCTGTCGTCGATGAGGTCGTCGTGGACCACGGCGGCGGCGTGCACCAGTTCCAGCGAGGCCGCCGCCCGAAGCAGCGCGTCGCTGTCGGGCTGGCCCGCCGACCGCCACCCCCAGTAGCAGAACGCCGCCCGCAGCCGCTTGCCGTCCGCGGTGGCGGCCTCGACCTGCGCGGCGACGGGCACGAGGTCCGGGTCGACGTCCAGGAGCAGTTCGCACTCCTCGGCCACGAACCGGCCGAGCACCTCGTCCACGCGCCGCTTGAAGGCCGCCGGGCGGTGCCGGTCAGTCACCGTCGCCGCCACGCCGGGTCAGGGCGTGCCGCGCGAGCACCTCCAGGTGCGGGGGCGCGGCGGCGTACCGGTCCAGCGCGAGCCGCCCCCGCGCGGCCAGGTCCTGCCGGGCCTCGGCGGCGAGCTCCGAGCGGTCCGGGCGCAGCAGCAGTCCCCGTACGGTGCCCAGTGCCGTTCCGACCGTGCTCACGGCGAGCTCGGCAAGGCCCGCCACCACCAGGACCGCCTGCTCGTCCAGCCCGTCACGACGCGTCATGTCCCCGCCCATCAGCACCTGTTGAGGCGACGCCGGTCGTACGCCGCCCCCGGCCAGCATGAGGGTGTGGGACACCTCGGGCGGGGTGAATCCACCATCGGGTGATCATGCCGTCCCGGTGTTCGGGGCGTGCGGGTGGTGGGGGCGGACAGCGGGACCCGACGGCCGTGCGCCGGGTTGTGGATACGATGATCACGACGGCCCCGGCGGACCGCCCCGGCGCCCGCGCGGGCCCGAGTCCGTGCCTTCGGCGAGAGGACGACCGTATGACCGCGCAGTCCGTCCGCGATCCGCGGGGCCCGCGGACCACTCACGACCCGGACGACCCCGAGTACGCCCGTATCCCCGGCACCCCCGTCGGCGGCACGGTGATCCTGCTCAACGGCGCGTCGAGCTCGGGGAAGTCGAGCATCGCCCGGGAACTGCTCGCCGTCCTTGACGGCACCTGGTTCCATCTGCCGGTGGACGCCTTCCACGCCCTGCGCGGGGGTGTCGTCCCCGAAGGCGGCCTGCAGGCGGAGATCGACCGGACCTGCAAAGGCTTCCACCGGGCGGTCGCGGGGATGGCGGCGGGCGGCAACAACCTCGTCGTCGATCACCCCCTGAGCCGCCGCTGGCGGCTGCTGGACCTGCTCGACGTGCTCGACCCCGAGAACACCGTGCTGGTCGCGGTCCGCTGCCCGCTGCCCGAGCTGGAGCGCCGCGAGGCCGAACGCGGCGACCGGCAGCGGGGTCTCGCCGCCCTCCAGTACCCGCACATCCACTCCCACGGTCCGCACGACATCGACGTGGACACCGGCCGCGACACCGCTGCCGAGTGCGCCCGGCGCGTCCGCGACTTCCTGACGGACCGCCCGCACCCGACGGCGTTCGAGAACCTGCGCCGCGCGTACGGCCGCTGAGCGCCGTGGCTCGGCCCTCGGCCCGCGTCCCCGCCGCGCGACCGGACCGGGTTCACCTCGGTCTCCCGCGGGCTCTCCTCCGCGGCGAGCCGGTCGCGCGCGAACAGCCGCCGCAGGTCGTGCCAGCCGGCAGCGGTCGCCCTCCGCGCCCAGCGGCCCGGCCCTCGACCAGCTCCCTCCCGCGTGTCCTCGGCGTCGAACAGTTCCTGGCCGGTGAGCTCCGCCGCGCCGGGAGCCGCGATGCCGGGGCCCGGGACCAGCGCCAGGCACCGGAACAACCGGGCGGCGGAGGAGGTGAGCTGACGGTGCGAAAGGTAAAAGCCGGGGTCGCCGGAAGCCGACGCGTCCAGCCGCCGTTCCGACAGCCGCCGCCGGTCCGACAGTCGCCGTCCGGTCCAACCAGTCTGGGTGGACGGCCAGTTGCCGACGACGCGCAGCGCGAGCGGCAGATGCCCGCAGTGCCGGGCGACGTCCTCCAGGGCGGCCCGGTCGGCCCCGGCGCGCTCCGCCCCGACCAGCCCCGCGAGGAACGCGGCCGCCTCCGCACCGCTCAACTCCCCGAGCGGCGGCCGGTGCACGCACTCCAGCCCGGTGAGCATCACGATACGAGTGCCGGGCGCGGTTCACGCGGGGCGCTTCACCGGGAGCGCACACGCCGTGCCCCTCGGCGCACCGAACGCGGCGGGGGACAGGCGACGAGGCCACAGGTGCCGTGCGGCCGTACGAATGTGGATCAGTGCTCGGCCCGTACGGGATGCCCGCTCATGATCGAGACCCGGTTGAAGGCGTTGATGGTGATCGCCACCCAGATCACCGCGGAGATCTGGTCCTCGGTGAGCGCCTCGCGTGCGGCGGCGTAGGCGGTGTCCTGTGCCGCCGTACCGGATGCCGCGGTCGTCGCCTCCGCGAGGTCGAGCGCGGCGCGCTCCTCGGGTGTGTAGACCTCGGTCTCGCGCCAGGCGGCGAGCACGCCCAGCCGCTGGTTCGTCTCGCCCGCGCGCAGCGCGGCGCGGGTGTGCACGTGCAGGCAGTAGGCGCAGCCGTTGATCTGGGACACCCGGAGGTTGACCAGCTCCACGAGCCTGCGCTCGAGCCCGGCCTCGGCGGCGGCCGCCCGTACGGCCTCCGCGGTCTGCGTCAGCGCGTGGTAGGCCTTCGGGGTCCGCTTGTCGACGTAGATCCGCTCGGCCTCGGGTTCGGGGCTGCTGTTCAAGCCGGTGCTCCTTCGGGTGCCGTGCGCCGCTGAGCTGCGTTAAGCTGCGCGGGCAAGTATTGTTTAAAGGTAAACTAACATGCGTGGAGGTGTTCCGATGAGCAACATCGAAACAGGACCTGTCGAGATGCGCTGCGGAACCGACACGGCCGGAGCGCCGGCGGTGGAACCGCGCGTCGACGTCCTCACTCCTCGCGATGTGCCCCTGGGCGGCCCGCGCGCGATGACCGTACGCCGCACCCTGCCGCAGCGGGCGCGCACCCTGATCGGCGCCTGGTGCTTCGCCGACCACTACGGCCCGGACGATGTGTCAGCCACCGGCGGCATGGTCGTCCCGCCGCATCCGCACACCGGACTGCAGACCGTGAGCTGGCTGTTCACCGGTGAGATCGAGCACCGCGACAGCCTGGGCAGCCACGCCTACGTGCGCCCCGGCGAGCTGAACCTGATGACCGGCGGCCACGGCATCGCCCACTCCGAGGTCTCCACCGACCGCACCTCCGTCCTGCACGGGGTGCAGCTCTGGGTGGCCCTGCCGCACGAACACCGGCACACCGGGCGGGACTTCCAGCACTACGCCCCCGGGCCCGTGCACGCCGACGGCGCCGAGATCCGTGTCTTCCTCGGCTCCCTCGCCGGATCGGACTCGCCGGTCGCCACCTTCACCCCGCTGCTCGGCGCCGAGATCGTCCTCGCCCCGCACGCCGCCCTCACCCTCGCCGTGGACCCCGGCTTCGAGCACGGCGTCCTGGTCGACCGGGGCAGCGTCCGGGTCGCCGACACCGTCCTCGAACGCGCCGAACTGGGCTACGTCCACCCCGGCCCCACGGCCCTGAATCTCCACAACGAGTCCGCGGCCCCGGCCCGGATCGTCCTGCTCGGCGGCACGCCCTTCGAGGAGGAGATCGTGATGTGGTGGAACTTCATCGGGCGCGGCCACGACGACATCGCCCGGGCCCGCGAGGACTGGGAGAACCACTCCGACCGCTTCGGCGCGGTCGCGGACTACCCGGGCGACCGCCTCCCGGCCCCCGCACTGCCCCACGCGACCATCACCCCGCGCCGCAACCCGCCCCGCCACTGACGCCGGCCCCGCGACGCCCCGGCTCCGGACCGGTCTCGTCCAGCCGCCCCGACCGACCCGACCCGACCCCGAGAGGAACCGCCCCATGAGCGACACCCCGACCGTCACCGTCCAGCCCGTCGACGTGCGCCACCGCTACGAGATCCATGTCGACGGCGTCCGCGCGGGCCTGACCGCCTACCGCGACCGCGACCGGCAGCGCGTGTTCTTCCACACCGAGGTCGACGACGCCTTCGCCGGACAGGGACTGGCGGGCAGGCTGGTCGAGGAGGCGCTGACCGATGTGCGGGCACGGGGCATGCGCGTCGTGCCCGTCTGCCCCTATGTCGCCAAGTTCCTGAAGCAGCACCACGAGTTCGACGACATCACCGACCCGGTGACGCCCGAGGCCGTCGCCTGGCTGCAGCGGCAACTCGGCTGACACCTCCGGTCCACCCCGCGTCCGAGCCGCGGTTCGTCCCGTCCGGTCACGATGTCGGCGACGTGGAGTCGGGACCGTGGTGTCGGAGGGGGACGAGGTGTCGCTGGAGCCGGTGCGGTTCACGGTGCTGGGCCCGGTGCGGGCCTGACGGGCGGGAGCGGAGCCGGACCCACGGCGGCCGCCGACCGGCACAGGGTCCCGCGGAGATAGGGTCGGCCGGGCAATGTCCTGGTACGACACCCTGGAACGGATCCCGCGATGAGCGACGACTGGATCACGCGCACCGAGACCCCCGCGGACGTCCCCGCCGTCCGCGCGATCGTACTCGCGGCCTTCGACACCCCGATGGAGGCCGACCTCGTGGACGCCCTGCGGACGGACGAGGCATGGATCGAGGGGCTGTCCGTCGTGGCGGCAGGTCCCGACAACACCCCCGTCGGCCACGCGCTGCTGACCCGCTGCCACATCGGCGAGGTGCCGGCGCTGTGCCTGGCGCCGGTGGCCGTGCTGCCGGAGCACCAGCGCACCGGTGCCGGTGCGGCGGCCGTCCGGGCGGCGCTGCGGGCGGCCGCGGAGCTCGGCGAGCGGTTCGTCGTGGTGCTCGGCCACTCGTCGTACTACCCGAGGTTCGGCTTCACCCGTGCCTCCGCCCACGGCATCTCGGTGACCTTCGACGTCCCCGACGAGGCCCTCATGGCCCTCGCCCTCGACCCCGAGCAGGCACTGCCGGGCGGCCCCGTCCGGTACGCCGAGCCCTTCGGCATCTGACCAGAAGGAGCCGGGCGGGGCTGTGACAGCCCCGCCCGGCCCGGTGCGCGATCCGGAGTCAGCGGCCGAGCAGTCGCTTCACGCGCTTGCCCTTGGCCGACTCGCCCAGCGTCTTCCACAGCTCGGCGGACCCGGTGTATGTGTAGACGCCCGGGGCGCCCTGCTCGGCGCAGCCGTCGCCGTACGACACCACGCCTATCTGGTAGACGCCCTGACGGCCCTTGAGCTTGCGGAACATCGGGCCGCCGCTGTCACCCTGGCAGGAGTCCCTGCCCTCGACACCCGCGCAGACGTTGACCTTCTTGTCGTAGTCCGGGTACGAGGCCTTGCACTCGATGTGCGACACGATCGGCACGTTCACCGCGCGCAGCCGGTCCGGGTAGGCCGGCACCTCGGTGTTGACGTTGCCCCAGCCGGCGACGGTCGCCTGGGCGCCCGGACGGATCAGGGCGTCCGTGCCGAGCGTGGGCAGCAGGACCGGCGCGACGCCGGTGACCGGCTTGTCGAGGTACAGGAAGGCGACGTCGTACGCCTCCTGGCCCCGGGCGTAACGCGGGTGGACCACGATGTCGGTCACGTTGCGCAGGTGGCCCTGGTTCTTCTTGGAGAGCGCCGTACGGCCGACGGTGGTCTCGATCTCCTTGGGGTCGGTGCCCAGCACGCAGTGCGCGGCCGTCATGACCAGGTCCCGCGCGAGCAGGCTGCCACCGCAGAACTGCCGGTCGACCGGCCTGCCCGGGCCCTTCGACAGCAGCGCCGCCATGAACGGGTGCTTGCCGTCGGGCAGTTGCACACCGCCGATGATGTTCGCGGTCGGCCGTCCGCGGTCCGCTGTGTCGCCGGCCGCCTGGGCGGACCCGACGGACGTGGCGGTCAGCGCGAGCGCGGCGCCGCACACGGCCGTGGCGGCGGCGATCCGCCGGCAAGTCGCTCTGTGGGGGGTGGACAGACGCATGAAGTGTCTTCTCCGTTCTGCGTGTTCCCGGCCACCGCCGGACGCCCGGCCCGGCGCCTCGACCGGGCCCGGAGCCGGGCGAGTCGCCCGGCTCGGTGGCATGTCGTACAGCCAGACGGGAACCGCGGGACGGAGGTTCACTCAGGATCCGGACAAGCCGACCGGGGTGCCAGCGCCGCCAGTTCCTCCGCCGTACGAGGTCCGGGCGCGGCCTCGTCGAGCAGCCCCCGGGCGCGCAGCAGGCCCGCGGCCGCGATGCCCCAGGGCAGGCGCAGTCCGGCCCGGCCGAGGAGATCGGTGCGGGCCAGGACGGTGGCGACCGGGCCGGTGCGCACCCCCTGCGGGGTCAGGAGGGCGGCGTCGTCGGCCCAGCGCAGGGCCAGGTCGACGTCGTGGGTGGCCATCACCACCGTGGTACCTCCGGCACGCAGTTCGCCGAGGGTGGTGAGCAGGCGCTCCTGGCCGTCGGGGTCCAGACCCGCGGTCGGTTCGTCCAGGATCAGCACCCGCGGGCGCATCGCGACCGCGCCCGCGATGGCGGTGCGCTTGCGCTGGCCGTACGACAGCAGGTGCGTGGGCCGGTCGGCCAGCGCGGTGATGCCCAGCGCGGCCAGCGCCTCGGCCACCCGCGAGCGGACCTCCGCGTCGGGCAGGCCGAGGTTCAGCGGGCCGAAGGAGACGTCCTGCGCCACCGACGCGGCGAACAGCTGGTCGTCGGGGTCCTGCACCACCAGCTGCACGGTGGTCCGCAGCCGGGTCAGCCCCGCACGGCCGTACGACACTGGCTCCCCCTCGGCCGTCAGCCTCCCCGCACGCGGCCGCAGGCCCCCGCTGAGCAGCCGCATCAGGGTCGTCTTGCCGCTGCCGTTGCGGCCGAGCAGGGCCAGGGCGCGCCCCTCGCGCACCTCGAAGTCCAGCCCGTCCAGCACGGTCGGCCCGTCCTCGTAGGCGAAGGAGACCCCGTGCAGGGCGACGACGGGGGGCTTGCTCACGGCAGGAGCCTTTCCAGGACGAGGGTGACGGAGATCAGGGCGGTGAGCAGGGCGAGCGCGGCGGCCGTGAAGGGAGCGGAGACCCGGGCCTCGGGCACCAGCACGCGCAGGGTGCCGTCGTAGCCGCGCCCGGCGAGCCCGGACTGCAGCCGCGTCGCGCGGTCGAAGGCCCGCACGAACGCGGTGGCGCCGAGCCCGGCGAGCGAACGCCATGTCGCCGCCCGTGTGGTGTGCCCGAGCCGCGCGGCCTGCGCCTCGTGGACCCGCCGCACCGAGTCCAGCAGCAGGAAGCTCATGCGGTAGGTCACCAGCGCCACGTCCACCACCGGCGCGGGCACCCCGGCCCGCACCAGCCGCGGCAGCAGATCGGACATGGGCGTGGTGAACGCGAACAGCAGCACCCCGAGCGAGGCCGCCGAGGTGCGCAGCATCAGTTCCCCGGCCCGCACGGCACCCCCGTCCGCGAGCGACACCCAGCCGCCGGGGCCGCCGACCTGGACCAGCAGCGTGAGGGCACCGGTCGCGCAGAAGCCGAGCGGCACCCGGTAGGCGCGCCACAGCCGGCGGCCCGGCACACCCGCCGGACCCAGCAGCAGGGCCACGGCGGTGACCAGGACGAGGGCCGCCCCCGGCCAGGGCGGCAGGGAGATCGCCAGCACGGTCAGACCGAGCCCGAGCACCGCCTTGTCCACGGGGTGGCGACGGCGCCAGCGGCTGCTGTGCGCCGCCGCGTCGATGGGCAGCACGCGCGGTCAGTCCCGCCCGGCGCCCGAGCGGCTGTCGACGGCCGGCCCCTTCGCCGGCTCCCGCCCGGCCTCGTCCCGTGCGGGCGCCGCGTCCCGGTCCGCCCCGGCGCCCTCCGCCGTCGCCGCCTCGGCCGTCGTGTGCTCCGACGCCCGCCGCTCACCCTGCCTGCGGCCCTTGCGCAGCCCGAAGTAGTAGGCGAGGACGCCCGCGCCGAGGGCGGCCTGGAGGGAGAACAGCGCCGACTCGATCTCGCCGGAGGGCGGCTCGTAAAGGGGCGAGAACCAGGGCTCGTAGTCCGGTTCGAGTTCGGTGATGGCCGTCTCCGCCTCGGCGTCCGCGCCGGTGAAGGGCTCCTCCTTGTGGTCCCCGAGCCCGAGTACCAGCGGCAGCACCGCCAGTGCGGCGACGAGAACCAGCAGCAGGAGGTTGATCTTCGTGTTGCGCTTCACCGGGCCACCGCCTCGGTCTTCGGGCTGTCCACCAGGACGCCGAGCCGGGCCAGTTCACCCTTGCTGGACTGGGAGAGCAGCCGCATGACCAGGACCGTCAGCAGGCCCTCGCTCACCGCTAGGGGGATCTGCGTGATGGCGAAGATGGAGCCGAACTTGCCGAGCGCGCCCAGGAATCCGCTGCTCGGGTCCGGGAAGGCGAGCGCGAGCTGCACGCTGGTCACGCAGTAGGTCGACAGGTCCGCGAGGAACGCCCCGCAGAACACCGCGACCATCAGCGGCACGTCGTAGCGGCGCAGCAGGCGGTACACCGCGTAGCCGGCCCAGGGCCCGGCGACGGCCATCGAGAAGACGTTGGCGCCGAGTGTGGTGAGACCGCCGTGCGCCAGCAGCAGCGCCTGGAACAGCAGGGTGATGGTGCCCAGTACCGCCATGATCGGCGGCCGGAAGAGGATGGCGCCCAGGCCCGTGCCGGTGGGGTGGGAGCAACTCCCGGTCACCGAGGGCAGTTTGAGCGCGGACAGGACGAAAGTGAAGGCGCCGGAGGCGCCGAGCAGCAGCGTGCTCTCGGGATGTTCGCGCACCTCACGGGTGAGCGAGCGCACTCCGTGGACGACGAAGGGCGCGGACGCGACGCCCCAGGCGATCGCGTGCGCCGGAGGCAGAAAACCCTCGGCTATGTGCATGGCCCGGCAGACCCTCTCCAGCACCTCGTGGATGGTTGACGCGCCCTGGCCGGTCTCCTGGCTGACGGGTACCACCGCCCGAACTCCGCCTTCCCGGGTCAAGGACCCAGTGGCTGCCCCAGAGGGCCGGAGCCGGACTTCCCGATCACAGTGGCGAGGGCCGCACCGGTTTCGCACCGGATTTCCCGTTCACCAAGGCGTGGCGACACTAGTCGCCGGAACAGGACGGTGACAAGCGGACCCCGGCCGGTGACGAGGGGTTCCGAGGGGCGCGAAGGCCCGAACCGGGCGGAGGGCGCACGACCTTCACGCGCCGGAGCCGCCGCCGTGGTGATCATCGTCACGGCCGGCGGCGGCCGCGCCCGACGGCGTCAGGAGACCGCGCCCAGCTCTCCGCCGAGCACGCGCCGTCCGTCGCGCTCCTCCTTCTCCGGGGCACCCTGCGCCCACAGCGAGCGCACATGGCCGAGATGGCGGGCGATGCACCGCTCGGCGCCCTCCGCGTCCCCGGCGATCATCAGGTCGAGCAGTTCGAGGTGCTCCTCGGCCGACGGGATGAGACGGTCGCTCTTGTCGAGCGCGGTCAGCCCGTACAGCCGGGACCGCTTGCGCAGGTCGCCGACCGTCTCGACGAGCCGGTCGTTGCCGCCGAGCGCGAGCAGCGAGAGGTGGAACCGGCGGTCGGCCTCCAGATAGCCGATGAGGTCGTGCGCGCGGGCCGCGGCCACGATCCGCTCGGCCACCGGCCGCAGCGCCTCCAGATCCGCGCGGGAGGCACAGCGCGTGATCCGTCCGATCATCGTGACCTCGATGCACCGCGGACTTCCGCTGCGAGGGGCCGCTGCGCCCCTGACAGCCCCGGACGCCCCGCAGGGGGCCGCGGCGACCGGGTACGGCGTCAGCCGACCCGGTCGCCCGGTCCGACCGGGTGCGCCTCCAGGCCCGACGCGGCCAGCACATCGGCGATCAGCTCGGCGGAGCCGCACACATACGTGCTGACCAGGTCCACGTCCCCGCCCACGCACCAGGCCCGGTCCTGCGGCCACCACAGATCGGGCAGCTCGGCGAACTCGTCCGCCGACACCGGCGACACGGCGTCGGCCAGCGGCCCGGAGAGCAGCACCTCGTCCCGGCCCGGCGTGGCGAACGTGGGCACGTCGTCGAAGTCCACGCGTCCGTAGCCGCTCCAGAGGCCGAACCAGCACCGCTCCGCCGTGCCCGTGTGCCGGGCGAGCACGGGGATCAGCGCGTCCGCGACCTCGGGCGGCGTCGGGCCCTCCGCCGGATGCTCGTCCCACACGCCCGGCAGGCCGTACTCGGCGGCGTGGTAGTAGTCCCGGCCGGTGCCGATGACCTCGTACCAGTCGGTGAGCGGCGCGACCGCCCGCCCGTAGGCGGCGGCCACCGTCGCCCAGCGCACCGGGCGTTCGCCGAGCGACGCCGGATGGAGCACTCGCGCACAGGCCTCGAATCCGGGCGCGGCGACTCCCGCCACCTTCCCCAGACTCCACTGCTCCGCCGGGCCCTTGCCGATCCACTCGGCGGCGGCGAGGTCGTCGGCGCACACACGCAGCCGTCCGTACCGTTCGGGCGTGGGCTCCCGGTGCACCGGGTGGTAGTCGTTCATCCGCACAGTCTGCCGGGCGAGGCCCTGTCACGGAGTGCGGGGGCGGGAGGCTCACTGGCCGTTGTTCGGACTTTGTTCTGACCCGGAGCGTGCGGCGGTCGCGGCGGCGGGGGATCGGCGAGGATCCGTGCATGGATGAGATCGTGCTCATGTCAGACCCGGAGATCGCCGCCATTCCCGTCGCCGACTGCGGCGAGCCGCTCGTCGACGTACGGCTCGACGGCTCGCTCGTCGTCGACGTCCGTCAGGAGGATGCCCCGGGGGCGTTCGCCCACCTCAGAGAGGGTGTCCTGGCCCGGCTGGTCAAGGCGCAGGCGCAGCTCCCCGACGGTCTGCGGCTGCTCTTCGTCGAGGGATACCGGCCGCCCTCGCTGCAACGGCGGTACTTCGAGGAGTACGCCGACGGCCTGCGCGCCGCCCACCCGGACTGGCCCCCGGACCGGATCCGCCGCGCCGCGAGCCGGTATGTGTCGCCACCGGAGATCGCCCCGCACAGTGCCGGCGCCGCCGTAGACCTCACCCTCGTCGACGCCGACGGACGGGAGCTCGACATGGGGACCGCGATGAACGCGAACCCCGAGGAGAGCGACGGCGCCTGCTACACCGACGACCCGCACATCAGCGCCGAGGCGCGGGCCAACCGTCGCATCCTCACGGACGCCCTGACCTCGGCCGGGCTGGTCAACTACCCCACCGAGTGGTGGCACTGGTCCTACGGCGACCGGTACTGGGCGCTGGTCACCGGCGAACACCGCACCAGATACGCCCCGACCGAACTCCAACTCCCTGACTGACGGCAAACAGCCATCAAGGGCAAGAGGGAGAGGCCATGCTCACCCACAGCCCGCAGCCCAACCGCCCCCAGGGGCGCGGGGAACTGCGCGAACACCCCCACCGGCGGGTCAGCCGAAAACGCACGCGGCCAAGGGAGGGGGTCGCAGCGCCACCGCTCTCAAGGGGCGCGGGGAACTGCGCGAACACCCCCACCGGCGGGCCGGCTGAAAGCGGACGCGGTCAAGGGAGGGGGTCGCAGCGCCACCGCCCTCAAGGGGCGCGGGGAACTGCGCGAACACCCGCACCGGCCGGTCAGCCGAAAACGCACGCGAACGAAAGGCCGCGCCGCCACGTCACGGCCGACGCCCGAAAGCCACGAAGTGGCAGGCGAAGAAGCGCAGGTCGGCCGCATCGCGCTCCAGGCCCTGGAAGGCCTCGTCCCAGCGGGCGAGGTCCTCCGGCCCGGCCAGGCCCTCCGCGACCAGGGCGTCCCGGGCCGCCCAGGCCGGGCCGCGCATACCGGGCGGGGGAGCGACGACCTCGATGTGACCCTCGAAGGCCGTGACCTCCAGACCGGCCGCGACGAGCAGTTCGTCCAGGCGGCCGCCGACACTGAGGTCGTTGCCGCGCCGCCGGTGCAGTGCGCGGTAGCTGTCCTCCAGCTCCAGGAGCACCTCGGGCGCTCCGCGCAGGCGGAAGTTGCGCACGTCGATGTCGACCAGATACACCGCGCCGCCGCCAGGCCGGGCCAGCGAGGCCAGGTGGTCCACGATGGCCTGCTCCCGGCCGCCGTTGTGGGCGAGTACATGCCGGAGCATCACCAGGTCGAAGGCTCCGGCGGGCAGGCCGGTGGCGTCGGCGGACCCGGCGACGGTGTGGACGCTCACCCCCGCCCGTTCCGCGAGCGCCTGCGCGGTGGTCAGCGCGTCGCCGTCCCGGTCGACCGCCCAGACGCCGCCCTCGGGACCCGCCACGGCCGCCAGACGGACGGAGACCGCCCCGGGACCGCACCCCACGTCGGCGATCCGCGCCCCGGGCACCGCCCCGGCGGCATCCCACAACGCGCGCTCGCGCCGCTCGGCGGCCTCGGCCATCATCCGGTAGCGCGCGATCTCCGACTCACTGAGGGACAGCAGGTAATCGGCCACCCCACCATCGTGCACCCGGCGCGCCGAAGCCGTCCGTACTCCGGCCGAAGACGGGCCCCGCGCCGGAGACGGGCACGGCGGGTCACGCCGGGGCGAGCCGGGACCGCCCGGGGCTCAGGCGTCGTCCGCCGGGTGCACCCGCCGTCCCTCCACGAAGGTCTCCAGCACCCGTGTGGCGGCGATCTCCTCTGCCGGACCCGCGAACGGGTCCCGGTCCAGGACCACCAGGTCGGCCGCCTTGCCGACGGTGATGCTGCCGGTGAGGTCGTCGAGATGGTTCACATACGCCGTGCCCGCCGTGTACGCGGCGATCGCCGTGCCCAGGTCGAGCCGCTGCCCGGGCAGGAAGACGGGCGTGCCCTGCGGCGCGCCGGGCTCGACGCGGTTGACCGCCACATGCAGCGCCTGGAGCGGGTCCGGGCTGCTCACCGGCCAGTCGCTGCCGGCGGCGAGCGTGGCACCGGCGCGCAGCAGGTCGCCGAACGGGTACTGCCACGAGCCGCGCTCCGCGCCGAGGAACGGCAGGGTCAGCTCGTACTCGAAGCGCTCGCGGCGCGGGCGCCGGGCGGCGCTCAGAGCCAGGGGCGGTGACCGGGGCCGGTCGGGTGGGTGCCGGTGACGCCCATGACGAGCGAGTACAGCGTGGTGTCGGCGGCGATGAACAGACGGTTGCGCTTGGCGCCGCCCCACGCGATGTTCGCCACCACTCCGGGGACGTTCAGCCTGCCGATGAGGGTGCCGTCCGGGTCGTAGCAGTGCACACCGTCGGCCATCGCGGCGGCCCACAGCCGGCCGCCGTCGTCGAAGCGGAGGTTGTCGAAGCGGCCGGTGCCGCCTTCCTGGATCTCGGCGAAGACGTCACCGCGCGAGAGCGTGCCGTCGGGGCGCACGTCGTACACGCGGATGCGTCCGGCGCGGGTGTCGGAGACGTACAACTGCCGTTCGTCGGGGGAGAAGACCAGGCCGTTGGGTGCTTCGAGGTCGTCGGCCACGAGCGTGACCTGGCCGGTCTCCGGGTCGATCCGGTAGACGTTGCAGGAGCCGGTCTCGGACTCGGCGCGATGGCCCTCGTAGTCGCAGGTGATGCCGAAGTCCGGGTCGGAGAACCAGATCGAGCCGTCCGACTTCACGGCCGCGTCGTTGGGGCTGTTGAGCCGCTTGCCCTCCCAGTGGTCGGCGAGCACGGTCACGGTGCCGTCGTGCTCGGTGCGCGTCACGCGGCGGTTGCCCTGCTCGCAGGTGATCAGACGGCCCTGGTGGTCGAGGGTGTTGCCGTTCGGGTGGCCCGCCGAGGTGCGGAAGACGCCGACCGCTCCGGTGGCCTCGTCCCAGCGCAGCATCCGGTCGTTGGGGATGTCGCTCCAGATCAACTGCCGCCAGGCCGGCACGTACAGCGGGCCCTCGGCCCAGCGGCAGCCCTCGTGCAGGACCTCCAGGTGCGAGTCGCCGACGGTGCAGCGGCCGGTGCGGAAGCGGTCGTCGATGATTTCGTACAGAGGGCGCTCGGTGCTGGTCATGGCGTCACATCCCGGGTGTCGGAGCATGCGAGGGAATACGGCGTACGAACCGAATGCCCTGAACCGAATTCGGCTGATCATGAGTATCACAGAACGCTGTATGGTTGTCACAAGAGTTGACTGAAGGAAGGGATCGAGTGTGGATCATATCGACCGGCAGTTGATCGTCCTGCTCCAGCAGGACGCGGCCCAGTCGTACGCGGCTCTCGGCCAGGCCGTGGGGCTCTCCGCCGGCGCCGCGCACGAGCGGGTGCGCAAGCTGCGGGAGCGGGGGCTGATCCGCCGGACCACCATCGAGGTCGATCCCGGCGCGGTCGGCGGCGACGTACTCGCCTATGTCCAGGTGCACTCCACGGCGTGGATCGGCGATTCCGCCGACCGCTTCGCCGCCCTGCCCGAGATCCAGGAGGCCCATGTGATCGCGGGCAGCGCCTCGGTGATCGTCAAGGTGCGGACGGCCACGACGCGGCAACTCCAGGACGTGCTGCGGCGGTTGCACGCCATCGAGGGCGTGAGCGGGACCGAGGCGACCGTCGTGCTGGAGACGTTCTTCGAGCGTCCGGTGGCGCCTGTGGAGCCTTGAGGCCGGTGTCCGGTGGCGCCGTTGGGGGCTTGAGGCCGGTGTTCGACAGCGCTGTCGAAGCTCCGGGCCGGGCGGAACCGTCGGCGCCTCAGGCCGCCCGCGGCCCCGGCCCGGACGGGGCGCTCACCCTGGAGGCCGAGGCTCCCCGAGGTGCGGGCCGCCCGCGTCAGCCCTGCCGTTCCTCGTCCACCGCCGCCTCGTACGCGAGCAGTGTGTCCACGAACATCCGCCGCTGATCCGGGGTCAGCGGGGCCAGTGCCCTGCGCCAGGCGGCCGCGCCGGGGGCCAGCCAGGCCGTGATCGAGGGCTCCTGCTCGGCCGCGACGGCGATGATTCGGCGACGCCGGTCCGTCTCGTCCTCGCGGCGCTCCAGGATGCCCATCCGGTTCAGCTCGCCGACCAGCAGGCTCGCGGTCGTCGGCGCGACCTGGAGCCGGGCGGCCAGCTCGTTCACGGTCATCGGTCCGTCGAACAACAGGCAGGCCAGCAGCGACAGATGCCGTGGTGCCAGCGGGAAGGACCGCAGCGCCTCGGGGACCGGGATCTTCTTCGCCCGGCCCACCATGCGGGGCATGAGCAGCAGCAGCGCCCGCACGGCGTCGTCCAGCTCCTCAGGGCCCTTCCCCGGGGCGTTCTCGGACGTCGTCATGACGGACCTTCCCTCGGGGCATTTACCTTTGATTCCAAAGATGCTTTACTTGCAAAGCGAATTGCTCCTGCATGATACCCATCGGCGTGAACGGAGATCCACCATGCCGCACTTCAGCGTGCACATCCGCGAAGAGGCCCTGGACGGAACGGTCGAACCGAAGCTCATCAGGGCCCTGACCGACGCGGTCGGCGCGGTCTACGGCGAAGGCTTCAGCCGCCTGGTCGCCGTCGACCTCATCGGTGTTCCGCAGCACCGGCGCGGTATCGGTGGCGTCCGGACCGACAAGGACGCCCCGGTGGTCACCCTCAGCATGCGCGAGGCGGCCTATCACCTCGCCGAGGTCCCGGACGCCCCGGCCCGTCTGGTCGCCGCCGTCGTCGACGCCATGGCGGGCGCGCTCGGCGAGCACATCCGCGACGAGGTCGTGGTCACCGTGGAGGGCGTCCCGGACGGCCGTACCGGGGTGGCCGGCGCGGTGGCCTGAGCGGCCACCACGCCCGGCCGGTCACATGGTGCCCGCGCAGCAGACCGGCCGGGAGCACCACGTACGCCGGGCCGCCCGGCCGGTCGCGGGGTCCGTCACGGTCGGCCGGATCGACGACGCGCGCCGGCCGCGTGCCGTACAGGCGGCGCCGAGCAGGCCGCGGTTCACGTACGAGGCTCAGAACGGCGCCGCTCGCCCGCCTGGTCCGTTCAGGTCGGGGTCGCCGACCTGGAGAGCGCCCAGCCCTGTCCGGTCGTCCCGGCCCCGCATTTGCTGCTCGCCGACCCCGGCTGCCGCAACTGCTGCGCGAGACCGGCGCGGTGGTGGGACCCGCCGTACCGCCCGCGCGGACCGCCGACTCGCCGCGCTGGGCCCGGAGTCTGCGGGACGCGGGAGCCGCCGCCGGTCCGGACGCCCCGGCGGTGACCGACCCGTCCCTCGCCCGGCTGCCGCTGCTCGCGGACCCGGCACTGGTGCCGCTGATGGCACACCGGCATCTCGCACCCCTCGCGTCCCTCACCCCCAAGTAGCGCGACCGCCTCGCCGGCACCCTGTCGGCCTGTCTCCAGACGCCCCACAGCACCGCCCCGGAGATCGCGGCCCGCCTGGGCATCCACCCCAGACCGCGCGGCAGCGCCGCATCAGGTGCGGCGCCTCTTCCGGGACGCCCTGGCCGACCCCGACGCCCGCTTCGAGCTCGGGGCGGCGCTGCGGGCGTGTGCGGCCGTGGTGTCCTGAAGAGACACGATTCCCCCTGGTTCGGCGTTCGGTGCAGTGCGCCAACGTACGCCGGCCCAGTTCCGCTCAGGCCCCACGACCACACAAAATGATCACCAAGAACGGCGGAGGATCCGCTTCCTCAGTCGCCCTTCGGCGCCGCCTGCTGCACCACCTCGAACGACCACAGCGTGGACCCGGAGGCCGCGGGCTTCGGCCGCTCCCCGCCCTGCGGGCCGCCGCCCTGGTGAGCGGCCTTCATCGGGCCCTCCATCCAGGCCTGGAAGGACTCCTCGTCCCGCCAGCGCGTGTAGACGAGGTAGCTGTCGGTGCCCTCCACCGGCCGCAGCAGCTCGAACCACTCGAAGCCGTCGGAGTTCTCCACGGCGTGGGCGCGGGAGGCGAAGCGCTTCTCCAGCACCTCGCGCTGCTCGGCGGGCACGGTCAGTACGTTGATCTTGACTACGCTCATGCCCTCATCCTGCCGCACCCCCGCCCGCACCTGCCCGGCGCCCCGCGCGGCGGACACGGGCCGCTCGGCCCCGGTCACCGGACCGCGTCCGGGATTCCCGCACGCCCGGCCCGGAGCTCGGAGGGGACCAGTTCGGGCAGCCGGCCGGTCCGGCTGGTGGACCGCGCTCAGGCCACCGCGCTCAAGGTGTCCGCGAGGCGGCGGCGGGCCGACCGGGACGCGGGCAGGGCCGCGAGCGCGGTCGCGCCCAGGACCGCGCTCGCGCACAGGAGCAGCAGGAGCACCGGGGAGGGGCCCTGGGCGATGCCGGAGCCGATGCCGCTGGACCGGCCCTGGGCGTCGATCAGCCAGTGGGCCAGCGGCAGGCCGAGGGCCGTGGCGAGGAGCACGGCCACCAGCGCCGTACCGCCGGTCGCGGTGACCGTGATCGCGGTGATCTGCCGGGGCGACAGCCCGATGGCCTTCAGCGCGAGCAGATCGCGCTCGGACTCGCGGACCGTGCCGCCGATCGCGGTCAGCAGCTCCACCAGACCGATCAGGGCGAGGACGGCGATCAGCCCCAGGACGACCCCGCGCAACGGGGAGAGCCCGTCGGCCGGGTTCACGACCGCGTGCACGTCCAGGTGCCCGGACCCGGCCCCGGCCAGACGGCCGGCCACCGTGTGCGGGTCGGCGCCCGGGGCGATACGGACCTGGTAGAGGGTCGGGCCGAGGCCGGGGTCGTTCTCGCGCAGGGTGTCCAGCGTGGTCGAGATGACCCGGCCCGCGTTGTCCGGCTCGATGGAGCGGCCGACGATGTGCAGGATCTGCGGCTGGTCGCCGACGGTCATCCGCACCCAGTCGCCGACCCGTACGTCGAGCAGATCGAGCAGCCCCTGACCGGCCACGGCCTCGTCCGGGCCGCGCGCCGGGCGGCCCTGCGCCAGGGCGTACGGGTAGGGGTCCCGGCGGGTGCCGAGGCCGCGCAGGGCGATGGTCTCCGTCTGCCCGGGGACCAGCGCGGCCACCTCGACGCCCGGATACACGGCGGCCACCTGCGGATCCCGGTCGAGCAGTGCCCGGGTGCGGTCGGCGCCGAGCGAGGCGTCGGGGCGGACGGCCAGCGCGGCGGGCAGGCCGATCTGCTCCGGCCTGCTGTGGAACCGGTCCATCGTGGTCCAGGCGCTCATCGCCACGACGATCAGCAGCAGCGGCAGCGTCAGCCGGCCGACCGCGGCGAGGGAACGCGGGTGGCGCGCGAACGCCCGGTGGCAGCCGAGGACCAGCGCGGGGGAGACGCGCAGACGCGTCAGCGGGGAGCGCGCGGCACGCAGCAAGGCCGCGCCCGCACCGGTCGCGGACGGATCGCCGGTCCGGGACGGATCAGCACCGGTAAGGGGCCGATCGGGCGCCTCGGTCCCGGGCCCGGTCCGCGGGCTGCCGCCGCCCCGGGCGGCCAGGGCCCAGCGGGCCGCTCCCGACAGCCGGCCACCCCGGGGCGCCGCGGGCCGGGGCACCGGCACCGGCGGCACCCGGCCCGCCCGCCACGCGGCCAGCCCCGTCGTCGCGGCGATGAACAGCACCGCCCCGACCGGCACCGCGAACAGCGTCACCGTCTGCCCCGGCAGCCCCTGCCACACCCCGACCGCGTCCCCGAGGCGCCCCGGGACCAGACTGCCGAGGGACTCGGTGAGCGCGGCGGCGGCCACGGCACCGAGCAGCGCGTAGGCGAGGTGCTGGAACAGGAAGAGGCGGACGACCTGGGCAGGCGTGAAGCCGACCGCCTTCAGGACGGAGATGTCCCGCAGATGACCCCGGATACGGGTGCCGATCGCGCCGTGCACCGCGAATCCGGCGGCCAGCAGGGCGCCGAGCCCGAACAGGCCGAGCACCTGGCCGAGCAGCCGGTTGTCGTTCTGGGCCTCGGCCCGCGCCTGCTGCCAGGTGGCGACCTCGCCGATGGCCCCGGCGCCCAGCACGGTCACGGCCCGCTGGACGGCATACCCCGTGTCGGACGGGTCCTTCAGCCGCAGGCCGATCACCTGGCCGTCGGGGTCGGGCAGCGCGGACGGCAGCGCCCAGACCAGGCCGCGCCGCTCGCCGGGCCGGTAGCGCGGCTCGGCGCTGTCGGCGACCCCGAGGACCGTGAGCCGGCGCGGCTCACCGGGCAGGCTGAGCGTGTCGCCGGGCTCCGCCAGCAGCGCGCGGGCGAGCCGGGTCTCCAGCACGACACCGTCGGGCGTCGCCGGGTCCAGCCAGCTGCCCGCGGTCAGCAGCGGACGGCCGATCCCGGGCCGGGCCGAGGTGCCGCGCAGTTCCACCGAGGCGCGTACGCCCCGCGTGGCGACCGTGGCGGAGGCCGCCGGGTAGGGCCCCGCGACGGAGTCGACGCCGTCGAGCGCGGACAGCTTCCCGGCGTCCGCCGAGGAGTCGGTGTGCAGCCACACATGCGCCCCGTGGGCCTGCGTGAACACCCGTTGCCAGGGGTTCGTGGCGTACCCGAACAGGGCGGCCGCGAGCAGCAGCGACACGACGATGCCCGCGGTCGCGAGGACGAGGAACAGCGCCTCGCCGCGATGCGTCCGCAGATCGGAGTGCGCCCAGCGCAAGGTGGCCCGCATCTCAGTCCCTGAGCTCCAGCACCCCGGATGTCCCGGCCCGGCGCGAGGGCGTGCCGTCGAGTTCCGCGTCGTCGGCGATGCGCCCGTCGAAGAAGCTGATCACCCGGTCCGCGGCGCTCGCGAGCCGGGCGTCATGGGTGACCAGGAGGATCGTCTGGCCGCGCTGATGGAAGCGGGAGAGCAGCCGCATCACCTCACGGGTGCCCTTGCTGTCGAGGCTGCCGGCGGGTTCGTCGGCGAGGAGCAGCGGCGGCTGGTTGACCAGGGCACGGGCGAGGGCGACGCGCTGCTGCTCACCACCGGACAGCTCGCCCGGCATGCTGCGCTCCTTGCCGGCCAGCCCCAGCTCGGCCAGCAGCCGCTCCCGCTCGGCGCGGGCCCGCTTCGGCGCCACCCCGGCGAGCAGCGCGGGCAGCTCCACGTTGTCGGCGACGGACAGGTTCGACACCAGATTGAAGAACTGGAAGACGATCCCGATCCGCCGGCGCCGCTCCACCGCCCAGCGGGACTCGCTCCAGGCGTCCGCGCGCACGCCGTCCAGCCACACGCTTCCGGCGTCCGGCCGCTGGAGCCCGCCGAGCAGATGCAGCAGCGTGGACTTCCCGGCGCCGGACGGCCCGGTGATCGCCACGAACTCGCCCGGCCGTACCGCGAGATCGACACCGCGCACGGCGTGCGCGGGCGCCCCCTCGCCGTGGTGGGTCTTGGTCAGCCCGTCGGCGCGCAGTGCCGGTGTCACGGGAGCGGTGCCCTCGGTCACTCCAGCTCCTCCAGCTCTTCCTGGCACCGCTCCAGCCAGTCGAGGTCGGCCTGGAGGTGCAGCATCGCGCCCTCGATGAGAAGTTGCGAGATGCGGTTGTCGCGGTCTTCGGCGGCGGCCAGCCTGGACAGCTGCCGCATGGTGTTCAGGTACTGGCGCCGCTGTCCGTTGATCAGGGCGATCTGGTCGGCGAGGCCGGTCCGCGGGGCCAGGGCCAGCTTCATGAAGAACTCGTCCCGGACCCGTGGCTCGTCCTCGGGCTCCGCGAACCAGGTGCGCAGCGCCTCGCGCCCGGTGTCGGTGAGGTGGTAGACCTTCTTGTTGGGCCGGCTCGACTGCTCGACGTCCTCGCCCTCGATCAGACCCTGTTTCTCCAGGCGGCCGAGGGTGACGTAGATCTGGCCGACGTTCGGCTGAGGGTACGCGGAGCCCAGCAGTTGCTCAAGGTCCTGCTTCAGCTCGTAGCCGTGGGCCGGACCGCGGGCGAGGAGTGCCAGGAGGGGCAGGCGCACGCGTGCTGTCCTCCTGTTCCGGTGATATGTGCCAGGCCCTAGTATCGCCCATGCCTAACAGGTATACATGGCCTCTGACTCCGGGCGAAGGGGCCCGGCGCCGGGTACAGGGAGGAACCTATGCGGTGGACGCGTGCCGCGGGTAGGGGCCTCCTCGTTCTCCTCGTCGTCCTGACCGGCTATGTCGCCTTCGGGGGCGGCGCCCAGGAGGGTCCGGCGGGCGGGCGCGGACCGCTCACCCTGGCCACGGCCGGGGACCTCACCGGCTATCTCGGCCCACTGCTGGAGGGCTGGAACCGTACCCACCCCGGCGAGGAGGTCACCCTCGTCGAGCTGCCCGACTCCGCCGACGAGACGCACGCGCAGATGGTCACCGACCTGCGCGGCGGTGAGCGCAGCCGGTTCGACGTCCTCAACATCGACGTCAACTGGACCTCCGAGTTCGCCGCCGCGGGCTGGATACGCCCGCTGGTCCCCGACCGGTTCCCGCTCGGTACCTTCCTGCCGCCGGTCGTCGACACCGCGACCTACGACGGCAGGCTGTACGCCGTCCCGTACGTCACCAACGCGGGTCTGCTCCTCTACCGCAAGGACGTCCTCGACGAGGAGGGCCTGCCGCCGCCCCGCACCTGGGCCGAACTGGAGCACTACGCCGAGACCGTCGCCCCGAGGCACGGGCTCGACGGCTACGCCGGACAGTTCCTGCCCTACGAGGGCCTGACGGTCAACGCGGCCGAGGCGGTCTACTCGGCGGGCGGCACGATCCTCGGCGACGAGGGCTCGCGCGTCACCGTCGACTCGGCCGGGGCCCGCGAGGGCATCGGCTTCCTGGTGCGCGGCGTCCGCGAGGGCTGGATCCCGCGCGAGGCGCTGACGTACAAGGAGGAGGAGTCCAAGCAGGCCTTCCAGGACGGCCGGCTGCTCTTCCTGCGGAACTGGCCCTACGCCTATGTCGTCGCCTCCGCCGAGGGGTCACGGGTCGCCGGGCGGATAGGCGCCGTCCCGCTGCCGGGCCCCGAGGGGCCGGGCACCAGCGTCCTCGGCGGCTCGAACCTGGCCGTCAGCGCACACGCCCGGCACCCGGACACGGCCGCGCGGCTGATCGCCTACCTCACCAGCGAGCCCGTCCAGCGTCAGGTCCTGACCCGGGGCGCACTGCCCCCGGTGCGCGCCGACCTGTACGAGAACCCTGATCTGATCAGGGAGTTCCCCTATCTGCCGACCCTGCGCAAGAGCGTGCTGGCGGCCGCGCCGCGGCCCAAGAGCCCGCGCTACGAGCAGGTCAGCCTGGCGGTGCAGGCGGTCGTGCACGACGCGATGACCGGGCACCAGACGCCCGAGGCGGCCGTGCGCCGGCTGGCGCGCGAGCTCGACGCCATCGCCCGCTGATAGTTACTTGTTAGGTAACGTCAGGGTCTCATCCTGTTTCTCGCTGCCCTATTTTATCCAGGTTTTTCCGGTCAACTCATCAGTAGCTTCTGTCCAGTTCATTGACACCCTCGGGAAACAGCTACTTAACATGCATACATGTTGAGTAAGTACCGCTGGTGGCGAGACGCGGTGATCTACCAGGTCTACGTCCGCAGCTTCCTGGACAGCACGGGCGACGGCGTCGGCGATCTCGCCGGGGTCCGTGCGGGGCTGCCGTACCTGAAGAAGCTGGGCGTCGACGGGATCTGGCTGAGCCCCTTCTACCCGTCGCCGCAGCACGACCACGGCTACGACGTGGCCGACTACTGCGAGGTCGACCCGGTCTTCGGCGACCTCGCCGAGTTCGACCTGCTGGTGCGGGCCGCGCGACAGCTCGGGATCAAGGTCCTGCTGGACATCGTCCCCAACCACTGCTCCAGCGAGCACCCGTGGTTCCGCGAGGCACTGGACGCCGAACCCGGCAGCCCGGCCCGCGCCCGCTTCCACTTCGCCGACGGCCGCGGCCCGGACGGCTGCGAGCCGCCCAACAACTGGCACGCCATGTTCGGCGGGCCGGCCTGGACCCGGGTCGCCGACGGCCAGTGGTACCTGCACATGTTCACGCCCGAGCAGCCCGACTGGAACTGGCGGAGCCCCGGGATCTCCGCCGAGTTCGACCGGATCCTGCGCTTCTGGCTCGACCGGGGCGTGGACGGCTTCCGTATCGACGTGGCGGCCGGACTCTTCAAGCACCCCGAGCTGCCCGACTCCGACGACCCCGAGGCCGACGCCCGCACCCGCGACTCGGTCAACCCGCTCGCCTGGAACCAGCCCGAGGTGCACGAGGTCTGGCGGCACTGGCGCTCGGTCTGCGAGGAGTACACCGCCCGCGACGGCCGCGAACGCCTGCTGGTCGGCGAGGTGTCGGTGCCCACCGCCCGCGAGCACGCCCAGTACGTCCGCCCGGACGAGCTGCACCAGGCCTTCTTCTTCGACCTGCTCGGCGCCCCCTGGGACGCGGACGCCTTCCGCAAGGTCGTCTCCGAGGCCATGCAGGACATCGCCGGCACCGGCTCCACGGTCACCTGGGTCCTCAACAACCACGACCAGGTCCGCACCGTCACCCGCTACGGCGAACCCGCCACCGGCGGCAGCGGACTCGGTGCCGTCCGCGCCCGCGCCGCCGCGCTGCTGATGCTGGCGCTGCCCGGAGCCGCGTACATCTACCAGGGCGAGGAACTGGGCCTGCCCGAGGTCGTCGACCTGCCCGACGACGTGCTCACCGACCCGATCTTCCGGCGCACCGGCGACCGCGCCCGCATCCGCGACGGCTGCCGGGTGCCGCTGCCCTGGTCGGGACAGGCCTCCCCGTTCGGCTTCACCTCCGGCGCCGACAGCGCCAGGCCCTGGCTGCCGCAGCCGCAGTACTTCGCCGACTACGCCTTCGACCGCGCCCTGGTCGACACCCGCTCCTTCTGGCACCTGTACCGCGACGGACTGCAACTGCGCTCCGCGCTGCCCCAGTTGGGCGAAGGAACCCTTCGCTGGCTGGACACCCCGCCCGGCGTGCTCGCCTTCGTGCGCGGCGACGACCTCGTGTGCGCCGTCAACTTCGGGACCACCCCCGTGCCCGCGCCGGTCTCCGGCACCCCCCTGCTGTCCAGCGGCCCCTGCCCGGCCGGGGTGCTCCCCGGCTCGACGGCGGCCTGGTGGATCGACGACCTCTCACCCAACTCCTGACCCGTGAAGGGACATCGACGATGATGCGACGTACCACCCTGCTCAGCGGCTGCACCGCCCTGGTTCTCGCCCTCGGCGCGACCGCATGCGGAGGCGGCGACGACGTCTCGGCCGGCGGCGGCGACAAGGCGCTGAACGGCAAGACCCTCACCGTGGCCGGCGTGTGGACCGGCAGCGAGCAGAAGAACTTCCAGAAGGTGCTCGACGCCTTCGCGGAGAAGACCGGAGCCAAGCCCCAGTTCGTCTCCACCGGCGACAACGTCTCCACCGTCGTCGGCAGCAAGATCGAGGGCGGCAACGCCCCCGACGTGGTGATGGTCCCGCAGGTCGGCGTGCTCCAGCAGTTCGCGGACAGCGGCTGGCTCAAGCCGCTGTCCGCCACCGCCCAGAAGTCCGTCGACGCCAACTTCGCGCCCGTGTGGAAGAACTACGGCAGCGTCGACGGCGCCCTCTACGGCCTCTACTTCAAGGCCGCCCACAAGTCGACCGTCTGGTACAGCCCCGACGCCCTCGCGCAGGCGGGCGTCGAGACGCCGAAGACGTACGACGAGATGCTCAAGGCCGGCCGGACCGTCTCCGACTCCGGGCTCGCCGCCTTCTCGGTCGCCGGACAGGACGGCTGGACCCTCACCGACTGGTTCGAGAACATCTACCTCTCCCAGGCCGGACCCGAGAAGTACGACGCCCTCGCCGCCCACGAGCTCAAGTGGACCGACGCCTCCGTCGTCCGGGCGCTCACCACACTCGGCGAGCTGTTCAAGGACAAGCAACTGATCGCGGGCGGCCAGAAGGGCGCCCTGAACACCGACTTCCCCGGCTCGGTGGAGAAGGTCTTCGGGCCCGAGCCCGAGGCCGGCATGGTCTACGAGGGCGACTTCGTCGCCGGTGTGGCCAAGGACCAGTTCGGCAGGACCATCGGCAAGGACGCCGACTTCTTCGCCTTCCCGCCGGTCGGCTCCGGCACCGCCCCGGTGGTCAGCGGCGGCGACGCGGCCGTGGTCCTCAAGGACGGCAAGAACGCCGACGCCGCGATGGCCTTCCTGGAGTACCTCGCCACCCCGGAGGCCGCGGCCGTGTGGGCCGAGGCGGGCGGCTTCCTCTCCCCGAACAAGAACCTCGACCCCGCCGCCTACGGCGACGACGTGACCCGCGCCACCGCCAAGTCCCTGGTCGCGGCCGGGGACTCGGTCCGCTTCGACATGTCCGACCAGGCCCCGGCCGCCTTCGGCGGCACCAAGGGCGCCGGCGAGTGGAAGGTCCTCCAGGACTTCCTGCGCGACCCCTCGAACCCGGCGAGGACCGCGGCCCAGCTCGAGTCCGCCGCGGCCAAGGCATACAAGGGCTGACCGGACATGACCGCCACGCTCGTGAAAGAGACGAGCCCTCCGCCCGCCGAGGGTGCCGGCACCGCCCGGCACCCCCGGCGGCGGGGACGGGCCGTCGCCCTGCTCTTCGTTCTGCCGGCGCTACTCCTGCTCGGCGCGCTGGTCGTCTACCCGGTGCTGTTCTCGGTCGGCCGCAGCTTCTTCGACGCCTCCGGCACGAAGTTCGTCGGCGGCGACAACTACACCGAGATGTTCCGCGACCCGGCCACCATGCGAGCCGTGCGCAACACGGCCGTCTGGGTCGTGGTCGCCCCCACCCTGCTGACCGGCCTGGGCCTGATCCTGGCCGTCCTGGTGGAGAAGATCCGCTGGGCCACCGCCTTCAAGCTGCTGCTGTTCATGCCGATGGCCGTCTCCTTCCTCGCCGCCGGCATCATCTTCCGCCTCGCCTACGACGAGGACCCGGACAAGGGCGTGCTGAACGCGGCCGCGGTCTCCGTCCACGACGCCTTCGCCGGGACCTCGCCCTACCCGACCGCCCGCGCCCGCGAGGGACTGGAACTCACCAGGACCGCCGACGGCGGCTACCGGACCGCCGCGACCGTGTCGCCGGGCGACTCGCTGACCCTCGGCCTGGTCGGCGTACAGCCCAAGGACCTGCCCGCCGGGGCCGCCGCCGCCCGGAGCGCCGCGGCCGGGCCCGGCGAACTGCGCGGTGTGGTCTACCTGGACTTCACCCCCGGTGGGGGCGGACGGCAGGGCGCGGTGGACCCGAAGGAGAGCGGACTGCCCGGGATGCGGGTCGAGGCGGTGCGCGACGGCGACGCGGTCGCCACGACGACCACCGCGTTCGACGGAACTTTCCGCTTCGAGGGACTCGACGACGGCCCCTACACGGTGACGCTGGCCGCCGCGAACTTCGCCGCGCCCTACGACGGTGTGTCCTGGCTCGGGCCCACGCTCGTCACCCCGGCGATCATCGGCGCCTACCTGTGGATCTGGACCGGCTTCGCCATGGTCCTCATCGGCGCCGGACTGTCCACCCTGCCCAGGGACGCGCTGGAGGCGGCACGCATCGACGGCGCCAGCGAGTGGCAGATCTTCCGGCGCATCACGGTCCCGCTGCTCGCCCCCGTGCTGACGGTCGTGTTCATCACCCTGGTGATCAATGTGATGAAGGTCTTCGACCTCGTCTACATCATCGCGCCCGGCCCCGTGCAGCAGGACGCGACCGTGCTCGCGACGCAGATGTGGCTGGTGTCGTTCGGCGGCGGCAACGACCAGGGCCTGGGCAGCGCACTGGGCGTGCTGCTCCTGCTGCTCGTGGTCCCCGCGATGGTCTTCAACGTACGCCGCTTCCGAAGGAGCCAGCGATGAACACCGCCCGCCGCTACCTGGGCAACGGGGTCGTCCAGGCCTTCCTGCTGATCACCGGCCTGGTCTGGATGACACCGCTGGCCGGACTGCTCCTGTCCTCGCTGCGCTCCGCCGAGGACACCGCGAAGGGCGGCTGGTGGACGGTGTTCACCAGCCCGGGACAGCTGTCCTTCGACAACTACTCGGCGCTGCTGGAGAACGCGGGCATGACCCGGGCGTTCTGGAACACCGTGCTGATCTCGGTCCCCGCCACGTTCCTGGTCGTCGTCATCGCCGCGCTCGCCGGATACGCCTTCGCCTGGCTGGACTTCCCCGGCCGGGACGCCGTCTTCCTGCTGGTGGTCGCCCTGTTGGTGGTGCCGGTGCAGATCGGTCTGCTGCCCGTCGCCAAACTCTTCGGACAGCTCGGCCTGTTCGGGACCATCCCCGGCGTGGTGCTCTTCCATGTGGCCTACGGTCTGCCGTTCGCGGTGTTCCTGCTGCGCAACTACTTCGCCGAGATCCCGAAGGAGATGCTGGAGGCCGCCCGGATGGACGGCGGCACCGAGTGGCGCATCTTCACCCGCCTGGTGCTGCCGGTCGGCCTGCCGGCCATCGCCAGCCTGGCCATCTTCCAGTTCCTGTGGGTGTGGAACGACATGCTGGTCGCGCTGCTGTTCGCGGACAGTTCCGCGCAGCCGCTGACCGTCGAACTCCAGTCGCAGATCCGGCAGTTCGGCAGCAACATCGATGTGCTGGCACCCGGCGCGTTCCTGTCGCTGATCGTCCCGGTGGCGGTGTTCTTCGCCTTCCAGCGGCACTTCGTGCAGGGGGTGATGGCGGGCTCCGTCAAGTAGCGAGCCGGGTCGAGCGGGCAGCCGGGTCAGGTGAGGAGCCCGCACCGAGCGGGGGAGCCGGGCGGCCGGCCGCCGCGGGGGCGGGGCCGGCCGCCCGCGCGTCACTCGCCCGAGGGGGTCTCCTTGAGGCCGTCCACGATGGCCCGCTTCATCACGGCGCTGGTGGAGATGACCGTGCCGGGCTTGATCAGGCCGTCCTCGCCACTGCTCCCCGACACCTGCACGGAGCGCTCGCCCAGGAAGACATGGGTCTTCTTGTCGAAGATCCACTCCTCGCGCACGCCGCCGTGCTCGTCCAGCCGTGCCACGGCCACACCGTGCCGGCCCACCGCGTCCACCGCGTCGTTCACCACGACGACCCCCGGGATCTTCGCCGCGGCCTTGAACAGCGCCGGGTACAGCTTCGCCGGCGGGTAGCTCTCGCCGAGGAGGTCGCCGATCGTGGTGAACGCCTGCTGGTCGGGGGAGTTGCCCATCCCCTCGGTCTCCGCGTAGATCTTGGCGAGCAGTTCGTCCGGGTCGGTCGTCAGCTCGGCCAGGTAGTCGTACGACGGGGCGTTGAGGGTGGCCTCGGGTGTGTTGCCCTGCTCGTCGGGGAGGGACAGCGTCTCGCCCTCGGGGTCGTCGTTGACGGCCGGGTCGATCAGCCAGCCCTGGGTGCCGTCGGCGGACTCCCAGATCTGACGGGTGTGCAGGTCCTGGCCGACGAGGCTGGACTTGTCGCCGACGGTCTTGACGAAGGTGCCGGCACCCCTGGACTCGATGTAGATGTACTGGCCGGGCCCGACCTTCGGGTGGGACTCCTCGGCCGCCGCCAGCGCGATCCGGTCGACCAGCTGCGGCAGACCCTCGGTGGAGGCGGCGCCGACGGGGGTGGTCAGGGCGGGGCCGGTGCCGAGGCCGCCCGGCGCCTCCTGGCCGTGCATCAGCGACACGGCGACGAACGCCCCGGCGACGGCGGTGGCGAGCACCGGCAGGGCGATCGCCGGGCGGACCAGCCGCGTCCGGCGAGGCTTCACCGGGGCGGCGGTGGGGACGTGCTGTTCCTGCTGGATCTGGGCCATCAGACGCTCCTTGTGGAACTGGTGACGGCCCGCCGGCAGGTCACGCGCCGTCCGCGAGAACAGCTCGGTGCCGTCCTCGTGCTCGGCCGGACTCTGCCGGGACGTGTTCGCGTTCATCGGTTTCCTCCCTGCGCGGGCCGGACCACGTGAGTGTGATCGCCATTTGTCTGTCGGGCCGGGCGGCCGAATTCCCGGTTCCCCGGAACTTCTTTCGCGGACCCCGCTTTCGCGGCCCGGGCGGCAGGTGCCCCCGGCGGCTCGTCCGCGGCGAGGCGGCGCAGCTTCTTCCGGGCCCGGGACAGCCGGGAGGCGACCGTGCCCACCGGAATGCCGAGCGCCTCCGCGGCGGCCTCGTACTCCAGGCCCTCGCCCAGGCACAGGGCCACCACCTCGCGCTCGGTCCGGCGCAGCGAGGCCAGCGCGGTCAGGGCCTTCGCCAGGCGGCGCCGGTCGTCGACCCGCTCGGCCACCTCCTCTGCATGGTCGGGCACCGACAGCTCCGCCGCCGCGGCGGCACCGGCCGCAGCCCGGTAACGGCGGTTGCTGCGGTACTGGTTGCGCGCGGTGTTCGTCGCGATGCCCAGCAGCCACGGCCGCAGCGAGCCGCCCTCGGCGTCCACCCTGTCCCGCAGCCGCCAGGCCTCCATGAAGGTGGCCGCCATCACGTCCTCGGCGGTCGACCAGTCGGCCGTCAGCCGGTACGCGTGGTTGTAGACCGCGCGGGCATAGCTGTCGAAAAGCTCCGCGAAGGCGCTCGGATCCCCGTCCCGTACCCGGGTACGCATTTGAGTGCTCACGTCCGTCAGCTGTCCGGCGCCCTGGTACGACTTCCCGTGACCTGTGTCACATGCCTGGCCGGCCGTCCGTGCCGCTCATCCCCGCGCCTTGCGCAGCATCCGCCGGGCCCGGCCCGCGGCACCGTAGGCGACATCGCGGACGGCGAATCCCTGGCTGACGAGGACCCGGCCCAGGCCGCCGCCGTCCGCCGCGCGGGGGCCGTCGCCGCGCCGCGCCGCCAGCGCCTCCTCGAAGAGCAGCTCCGCCCGCGCCACCACGGGGCCGGGCGCGAACCGGCGCGCGTTCTCCACCGCCGTACGGCCCATGCGGCGGCGTCGCTCGTCGTCGCCGACCAGTTCCAGCAGGGCGGCGGTGAGCGCCTCGCGGTCCCCGACCGGTACGAGCAGGCCGTCGGCCCCGTCCTGGATGATCTCGCCCGGCCCGTAGGGGCAGTCGGTGCTCACGACGGGCAGGCCGCAGCGCATGGCCTCGACGAGGGTCATGCCGAACGGCTCGAAGTCGGAGGCGGCCGCGCCGATCGAGCCCTTGACCCACTCCGCCTCCATCGGGGCCGCCACGCCCATGAGCCGGACGTTGTCCACCAGACCGAGGTCCTCGACGAGCTGCCGCAGCCGGGGCAGTTCCTGGCCCTTGCCGTAGACGCGCAGCTGCCAGTCGGGGTGCTCGGCGGCGACCCGAGCGAACGCCTCGATCAGCAGGTCGTAGCGCTTGACCGGGACGAGCCGGCCGGCCGCGACCACCACCTTCGCGCTGCCGTCGGCCACCGGCAGCGCCGGGTCGGGCACGCTGTTGGGCAGGGCCGCCACGCGCACACCGGGCAGCCGCATCTTGCGCCGGTAGGCCGCCGCGTCCGCCTCCGTGACCGTGGTGAGCACGTCCAGGCGGCGGTAGGCCCGGCGCAGCGCGGTGCGCAGCCGGGGCGGGTGGTTGTCCAGGGTGAGGTGCTCCTGCCCCACCCGCACACTGCGCTGCGGCCCCTGCAGCGCGAGATGCACGTTGAGCCCCGGCCGGGTGCCCACCAGCACATCGGCGTCGCTGGCCGCCAGGCTCTCGGCGATCCGCGCGTCGGTCAGTTCGCTGTACTGCCGGTACCGGTACTCGGCGGCCGGGAACACCGTCGCCGGTCTGCGGTGCAGCGGATGGTCCCGCTCCGTGCGCAGATCGACGAGCGGCCGCAGCGCCACCCGTGGGTCCAGCGCGATCTCGGGTCTCTCGCGATGGCGCATCACGGACACGATCTCCACGTCGTGCCGGTCCGCCAGCGCCCCGGCGAGATTGAACGTCGTGCTGATCGTGCCGCCGATGCCGTACGCGTTGTGCAGCAGGAACGAGATCTTCATGCCGATTGAGAGTGCCCGTACACCTGTCCGGTTCCCCGCCGTCACCGCAACGTCGCGCCGAACGCCCGCCGGATGGCGCAACGTTGCGGCGAACGCCGGTCCGGCGTCACATCCCGGTGCCGAAGACCTGCGTCCACCACGGCCCGCCCGCGCCCTGATGGAGGCCGAGACCGGTCTCCTCGACCGAGCAGTTGAGGATGTTCGCACGGTGCCCCGGGCTGTTCATCCACGACTGCATCACCTCGGCGGCCGTCTGCTGGCCGCGGGCTATGTTCTCGCCGTACGTGCTCCAGGTGTAACCCGCCGCCGTGATGCGGTCGCCCGGGTCCTGGCCGTCGGGGTTGGTGTGGTCGAAGAAGCCGCGGGCCGCCATGTCGTCGGAGTGCCGCTGCGCGGCCGTGTCCAGCGTGGCGTTCTGGGCGACCGGCGAGCAACCCGCCTTCGCCCGCTCGGTGTTGACCAGCGCCAGCACCTGCCCGGCGACGGAGCTCGGGGGCGCCGGGGCGGCCTCGGGCGTGACCGGGTCGGGCGCGGGGAGCGCCGAGGTGCGGCTCGGGGTGGGCGTGGGCTTCGGCTTGGGCCTCTTCGTGGGGGCCTTGGTGCTGGGCGAGGGCGAGGGGCCGGCCTTGGACGGAGACGCCGAGGGGCCGGACTCCGAGGGCGACGGCGAGGGGGCGGATGCCGACAGCGCGGCGCTGTCGGGCGTTTCGTGCGCGGTCGCGGGCCGGCGGGTGTCGTCGGCGTCGCCCGGTATCAGCAGCGCCGCGCTGCCACCGCCCGCCACCAGCGCTGCCACCGCGGCCAACGCGACCCGGCGCCGGCGCAGGCGGCGCCGGCTGTGCCGCTGCTGGAGACGGCCGCCGGGGGCGCCGTCGGTGTGCTCCGCGCGGTCGTGGACCAGCGGCTCCTGCCCGCCGGGCAGCGGATCGCCGTACGTCCCCGCCGCCCGTGGGTCCGCCGCGAGCGCCACATAGTCCTGCGGTGCCAGGGCGGCCAGCCCCGCGCCCACCGGGACCAGGGCCAGGCCGACGAGCAGGCCCTCCGCCGGGGCGAGACCCGCGCCGAAGCCGCCGCACTGCGTGCAGTCACGGGTGTGCCGGGCGATCCGCTTGCGCCGCAGCGCCGAGGGCGCCCCGTCCCAGGTCGCCACCACGTCGTGGAGCAGCACACAGCGGGGCACGGCCGACAGGGCCCGCACCACGACCCGGGCCGTCTCCAGCCGCTCCTTCATCCGCTGCACCCGTACCGCCGTGTGCTGCGGGGACAGTTCCATCGCGGCCGCGACCTCGGCGCGGGTGAGCCGTCCGGCGGCCTCCAGCCACCACAGCGCCAGCAGGTCCCGGTCCTCCGGGTCCAGCCACCGCGCGGCCTGGGCGACCTCGCGGCGCTGCCCGGACAGCCCGAGCCGCAGGATGGTGAGCCCCACGAAGTCGGCGCCCGGGTCCGGGACGTCGTACGCCTCGTGCAGGCCGTGCTCGGCCGGGGCGCGGTGGTCCTGGCGCTGACTGCGGACGCGGTTCATCGCGATCGCGACCAGCCAGGAGCGGAAGTCCGCGGGGTCGCGCAGCGAGCCGAGCCCGCCCAGGGCGCGGATCATCGTCTCCTGGACCACGTCGTCGACGTCGGCGTGCCCGTCCAGGGCCCGGCCGACGATGTTGTAGACCAGCGGCAGGTAGGTCGCGACGAGTTCCTGCTGGGCCCGCCCGTCCCCCTGCTGCGCCGCCTTCACCAGCGCCACTTCGCCTTGGCTGCTCACCCTGGGACCACTCTCTTCCTCGCTCCTGCCCGCGTACACCGCACGCGGTCCGTCACATGGGAGACCCTGCGACGGGCCGCCGGATAACACAAACTTTCGAGGCGGAGAGTGAATCTTCTCCCGCCCGTCCGTTCCCGGCGCGAGCGGCCCCTCCGATGTCACAGAACGGGGGTGCCGTTCCGCCTGCAGATACGGGAGCGGGAGTGACCGTGATCAGTCGGGTCGCGAGGGAACCGGGGAGGAGTCGGTATGAACCGGACGGAAAACTGCGAGGAGCTGGACGCGTTCGCCGTCGAGGCGGAGGTGCTCCGGGCGCGCCGGCGGGTGCGACCGGGCGAGGGCCGACGGAGCGCGGGTCGTGCCCGGGTGAGGCTCGGACGCGGCCTTCGGGATCCTTCCGGCGCCACGGGACCGGGGAGGTCGGCCGGATCCGAACGGCGGTGCCCCTAGCGCCGACCGCCGAACTCCCAGGAGTACACCTCGATCCCGGCATAGCCCTCGGCCGTGAGCACGGACCGGGCCCGGTCCGCGTCCGGTGCTCGGACCAGCGCGGCCGTGCCCAGCCAGGCGGAGCCGTCGTCAGAGAGCAGCGGCCCGTAAGCGATCAGCTCGTCCCGCCCCGGCGGTACGGCGAGATCGACGCCCTCGCCCCGCCCGAGACCGAGCACCAGATACCGGGCGCCGCCGGACCGGCCCCCGGGGAACTCCCACATCGTGCGCCCCAGCAGGTTCCGCCACCGCCGCAGCAGCACGTCCCGGTACACCCCCGCCTGGTACGTGGGCTCGTCGAACGCGAACGCGCGGGCCGCCGCGGGGTCCGGCAGGCCGACGATGTGCACACTCCCCACGAGCGGGGCGTCCTCCCCGTCCCCAGCGAAGACCGGCCCGCGGGCGATCAGCTCCTTGTCGAAGTGGTCCATGTAGGACCAGTGGCTCTCCAGCATGGCCTCGCGCAGCGGGAGCGAGCCGGGCCGGTCGCGGTGAAAGCAGAAGAAGTCCATGCCCCGACCCTGTCCGACCGTCCCGGCCCCCTCAACGGAAATTCCACGAGGCCGCAGCGAGGGCGCCGTCAATGCCCGGTTCGCGGCCTTCGCGCAACGACGATGACGGCATGACCTCCGCGACCCCTCAGCGCGCCGGCACACTGTTGCGGCACGCCAGGCTGTGGCTCGTGCCGACCGTCCTGAGCGGGCTGGTGGCACTGGTGCTGTCGCTCCTCTACATGGGCGGCATCCTCGACCCGAACGGCAGCCTCGACCGGCTGCCCGCCGCCGTCGTGAACGAGGACCAGGGCCGGCCGCCGCCCGGACAGCGGGAGAACCTGGGCACCCGGATCACGGCTTCGGTCACCGGCTCCGAGGCCACCGCGGGCATCCGCTGGAAGGTGCTGACGCGCGCGGAGGCGGAGGACGAACTCGCCTCCGGCAAGGTGTTCGGGGCGCTGGTCGTCCCGCGCGACTTCACCGCGTCCGTCACGGCCCTGACCACCTCGGGCGCGACCGTCCGGCCCACCCTGACCGTGCTCACCAACCCGGGCATGGGCAGCCTGGGCTCCTCGCTGGCCGCGCAGATCAACCAGACCGCCGCCCGCGGCGCCTCCCAGCAGATCGGCGAGCGGCTCGCCGCCGCCTCCCGCGCCGACGCCACGACCCGCACGCTCCTGGCCGACCCGGTGACCGTGACGACCCGGCCCGGCCACGCGATCGGCCGTCACAGCGGCCTCGGCCTCAGCGCCTTCTACTACACCCTGCTGCTGGTCCTGTCCGGGTTCATCGGCGCCAACCTCGTCAACGCCGGCGTCGACACCGCCCTCGGCTACGCCGACAGCGAGATCGGCCCCTGGCACACCCGTCATCCCACCGTGCCGATCAGCCGCACCCAGACGCTGCTGCTGAAGATGGTCATGACCGCGGGCATCTCGCTGCTGACCACCAGCCTGCTGATGGTCGCCACCATCGCGATCCTCGGCATGGACTCCGCCCACGAGCCGCTGCTGTGGATCTTCTCCTGGTGTGCGACCGTCACCGTGGGCCTGGGCGTCCAGGCCATCAACGCGGCGTTCGGCGGGATCGGCCAGCTGGTGTCCATGTTCGTCTTCATCGCGCTGGCCCTGCCGTCCTCCGGGGCCACCGTCCCGCTGGAGGCGACCCCCGACTTCTACCGCTTCCTCGGTGCCTTCGAGCCGATGCGTCAGCTCACCGACGGCGTGCGCGCCATCCTCTACTTCGACGCCCGCACCGACGCCGGGCTGGGCAGAGCCTGGGCGATGATCGCGATCGGCTTCGCCGGAGCGCTCGTCTTCGGCTTCGCGATGACCCGTTACTACGACCGCAAGGGCCTGGCCCGGCTCACCCCGCAGCCCGAGCCCGAGCCCGAGCCCGAGCCCGAGCCCGGGGCTGGGGCTGGGGCTGGGGCTGGGGCTGGGTGAGCGGACGTGGTCATGGGCCTTCGGTCCGTCCGCCGCTTCTGGCCCGGCGGCAGGCCCGCCTCCGCGCGGTCCTCCTCGACGAACTCCCCCAACTGCTCGTCCTTCGGCTCGCCGGCCCGCCCTCGTGGGCGAGGACGCGGTGCGCGCCGATGTCGGCCTCGACCACATAGGTGGACACCGGCGAGCCGGTGGCTACGCCGGGCCACACGCCGCCTCGGAGCCCCGCCTCGACGGAGTCCCGCCTCGACGGAGCCCCGCCCCCTCGGCCCGGCCCGCGCGGGCCGGGGCTTCCTCGTCTCAGGGGGCGGCCGGGGACGCCGGTTCGTCCTTCTCCCGGCGTGGTCCCTCGTGGAGCAGGCGGCCGCGTTCCCGGTCCATCGCGCGCCACTCCGGCCTCAGCCCGGCCGAGTTGGTGGTGAGGAAGTACCCGGCCGCGCAGGCCAGCAGCACCGGCGCGAGACCGACCGCGGTCACCGCGGCCCCGGCGAGCAGCCCGCCCAGCGGCAGTCCCGCCGAGGTCAGCGAGTCGCCCAGGGCGTTGACCCGCCCCAGCAGATGACGCGGCACCCGTTCCAGCAGTACGGCCCCCAGCACCGGGTTGAGGAAGCCCGCGCCGAAACCGGCGACCCCGAAGACCGCCACCACGGCCGCCATCGGCGCGTCGAACGCGAGGATCGCGTACCTCGGCGCCCCGGCCACCAGGAATCCCGCGAAGAACACCAGCCGCCGCCGCAGCCGGTGCGCGGCCACCGCGGCCACCAGGCTGCCGCCGACCGCCGCCGCGCCGGCCACACTGCCCAGCAGCCCGATAGCGGCAGGCCCGTGCCCGGACTCCCTGGCCCACACCGGCAGGAGCACGGCACTGAACGCCGAGTCCAGCAGATTGGTGATGCCGACCATGACGATCACACTCATCAGCAGGGGCTCACCGCGCAGGAAGGTGAAGCCCTCGCGGAACCGCAGCCAGTAGCCGGGTTCCTCCGAAGTCCCGGACGCGCCCTCGGAGTCGGCGCGGCCGAGGCGCCGGGGCAGCGCCACCGCGACGATCACCGAGCCGAGCGCGAAGCAGACGGCGGTGACGGCGAGCCCCTTGAGCGGGCCGACCAGCGCCACCAGCGCGCCACCGGCCACCGGTCCGGCGGTCGAGGCGAGCCGCTCCGTCACACCCGACAGTCCCGTGGCCCGCTCCAACGGCACCGCGCCGCGCTCGGCCGCCTCGGGGACCATGACCTCCTTGGCCAGGTCGCCCGGCCCCCGGGCCGCGCCGATCAGGGCGACCAGGGCGAGCAGCAACGGAAAGGACAGCGCGTCCACCGCGTGGAGCACCAGCACCGCGGCCGCGCCCAGCGCACTGCCCACGTCGGCGCCCAGTGACACGGTCCGCGGGCCGGCCCGGTCCACCCGTGGCCCGGTGAAGGCCTTCACCAGCACGTAAGGGGCCAGCTCGCAGAAGGCGACCAGCCCGGTCCGGGTGGCGCTCCCGGTCGTGACCAGCACGAACCAGGGCAGCGCCACGGCGGACACCCGGGTGCCGGTCGACGCCACGGCCATCGCGGCCAGGACGCCCACCAGGGGCCGTAAGGAGCGCCTTTCGGACGGGGCACCGATGACCCGAACGTCCGCCGTCATGACCTTTCGGAGCGCACGCCCCACCCCCGAGTCCCCGCCACCGCAACGAAATCCGTACCGCTCGACCCGGTCCCCCTACCGGTCATGCCGCGCGACTCTAGACGGTCGCCAGTTGTTCGCAAAGGCTTCTTCGCGCTGATGTCCGCGTGTCGTGACGGGGGTTCCGTGACCGGCCGGACCCGCGTGACGCGCATCACATGGGCCGGTCTGTCACATCGAGACCTTCTCCCGGGTCAGTCAGGTGAAGCAGGCGACGAGCCAAGGAGAACACGATGGAAGCGCGTCTCAACTACTACGGCAACCCGGTCGCGGTGAAGTTCGCCAAGTACATCAACTCGGCGGGCAAGGCGGTCTCCGACTCCACACTCCCGGCCGCGACCCAGGAACTGGTGAAGATCAGGGCCAGCCAGATCAACGGCTGCGGATTCTGCACCGACATGCACACCAAAGACGCCGCGCACGCCGGCGAGACCCAGACGCGGCTGAATCTGATCGCGGCCTGGCGCGAGGCCACCGTCTTCACCGACGCCGAGCGCGCCGCACTGGAACTGACCGAGCAGGGTACCCGCATCGCCGACGCGGCCGGCGGGGTCGGCGACGAGGCGTGGGCCGACGCCGCCAAGCACTACGACGAGGAGCAGCTCGCCGCGCTGGTGTCGCTGATCGCCCTGATCAACACGTACAACCGGATGAACGTGATCGTCCGGCAGCCGGCCGGTGACTACCGGCCGGGTCAGTGGGGGTGACCCCGCAGGCGGGGTCTGTCCGGCTTCCTGGCAGTATCTGAGGCTGGGAAGCCGGTGATGTCGGTGGCGGACCGTAGGCTGTCCCGCACAGCGCCGTCACGACTTCGCTGATCCGATCATCCGAGAGGCAGGCCGAATTCACCGTGTTCCTGGAAACCCCCATCTACAGCCGCCTCGTGGCCGAACGAGGCGACATCCCCGCCCAGGTGAGCGGTGAAGCCGACCGTCTGATGCGCGAGTTGGCCCGGGTCATACCTCCCATGTCCCCGCCAGGACACCCCGGTCAGCAAGGCAGACCGGGCCCCTGGGCGGGGGTGCCGACCGGGCCGTGAGGCACGGGAGTTGGCGGCCTCCGGCCGGCCTCCCGGCCGGCCATCGGCCCGGCAGCTCCTAAGCCCTGTCCGGCAGACCGTCGACGAAGTCCGAGACGAGCGCGGCGACGGTCTCCGGGCGCTGCAGGTGGAGATCGTGCCCGGTGTCCGGTACGCAGACGGAGCGCGTCGACGGCCGCAGCCGGACCATCGTGTCGAACTCCTGGGCGGGCACGAAGCTCGACCGGGCCAGCACCAGCAGGACGGGACAGGTGACCCGTTCCCACTCGGCGACGAACGAGAGCTCACCGAGCTCGGCCAGCGAACGGACCAGCACCTCCCGGTCGAAGCGCGGCCACCAGCCGCCGTCCCGCTCCTCCAGGCCGCCCGCCCAGCCTTCGCCGAGGAGCCCGCCGCCGAAGTACCGTACGGCCAGGTCCCGCGACCGGAACGGCACCGGCCAGGAGCGCAGCCACGCACCGATTTGGATCGGCACCGAAGGGTCTGGCTCACCCGCCCCCGCCTCGACGAGCACTACGCCCCGCACCGCGTCCGGATGCCCGGCCGCGGTGAGGAACGCGGTGTGCCCGCCCAGCGACTGACCGACCACCACGGGCGCGTCGAGTCCCAACTCCCGGGCGACGGCGACGACATCCGCGACGTACGCGGCCCGCGACACGTCCTCGGGTCGGCGCTCGGCGGCGCCGTGTCCGCGCTGGTCGAGTGCGACGACACGGTACCGGGGGCTCAGCAGTTCGGCCGTCGCCGTCCACTCACCCGCCTGACCCGCGAGTCCGTGCAGCAGCAGAACCGCGGGTCCGTCCCCGCCCCAGTCCCGGCAGACCAGCCGCACACCGTCCCGCACGACCACGCGCTCGTCCCACGCCACCGTTCGCCCCCTCCTGACGGCACACCGGCCGAGATCGTCTCACGAGGCCCGAAATCCCGCATGGATCCGGCCCGTTGGCGTGTCAGGTCGCCGCGGAACGCCCAGCCCCGGCCGGACTCATGACGTCCATGACCTTCACGCGGTACCAGGCCTTCTCCACGTTCCTGACGTTCATGAAGACCCGTCCCGACATCCGCGAGGTCCGGTCACCACATGCGCACGTATCCGGTCGACTTCGGTGTTTGGCGTCCGCGGAAGGCAGGCAGGAGGGTAGGCGGAACCCCCCGACAGATCGGAATGCGAACCGTGAGCGACTTCGCCCCGGCCACGACCCTGACACGCGGCGCCACGGGAGACGCCCCGATCTACGACGACCTCGTACGCGAGTACGGCGATGTCGTCGCGGAGGCGCGGTGGGCGGCCGACCGCCTGGAGTACGAGGCGGCCGGCCTGCTGGGCGGACAGTACGTGCCCCGGCAACTGCGCTTGAGGTGAAGGGTGTTCGGGCGAGGCTCAGATGTGGCTCAGATCCTCCCGCAACCGTCCGCCCCGGCCGCCCCGGTGGCCTAGCGTGAGCCCCGTCGATCACTGTGGAGGTGACTGTGGGCAGCGTGAGCCGCCGTGGAAGCGCCGCCCTCTGGCTGCTGCCGCTACTCGCCGTGGCGGCCTGTACGTCGCAGTCGCAGTCGCAGTCGCAGTCGCCGTCGCCCCGGCCGGCCGCCGACGTACGGTCCGACGCCCCGACGACGACGCCGCCCGTCCGCACGCCCGTCGAGGTCGAACCGCCGGACATCGACGCAGCGGGCGAGTCGCCGGCCGGACAGCGACAACCCACGCACGGCAACGCCGTCTTCGCCTACGAGGGCGGCCGGCGGGGCAAGGCGCTCATCGTGGCCGTGAGCTGCCGGGGCAGGGGCACGGTCACCGTCGACCTCCCCGAGATGCGGGTGTCGTTCCGGCACACCTGCGCCCCGGGGGAAGCGGCCGTCGTCCAGAACGAGTTCGCCCTGGCGAGCGCGTACAGACCCGGAACCGTGTCCGTACGCGCGCCCTCCACGGTCACCTGGGCCGTGACCGTGGGCCGGGGGGAACCGGTCGAGGAGGACCTGGGGGCATGACCGGCCCGTGGTCACCCGGGCAGGATCACGAGCGCGTCACCGTCGGGGCGCTCACCCGTCGTGTCGCTGGGGCGGCCCTGGAGCTTGTTCCCGACGACCATGGCCGTCGAGCCGCCGCCGTCGAGGTTGACGGCGTTCACGGCGCCGAGGCTGCGCATGACCGACGCGGTCTCGGGGATCGTCAGACCGGCGCTGCGGCCGGGGTCGCGCCCGTCGACCGTGAGCAGGACGATCCGCCCGTCCACGGTGGTGCCCGCCGCCGTGCGCGGATTGCGGCGCAGGTACCAGGCGTTGTAGAGGCTGGCTCGCTCCGCTCCCTGGATGGCCTCGGGGCTCCAGCCGTCCCGCACCGGGTTCAGGACCGTCCTGTTGTTGCGCAGCAGCAGCGGGGCGCCGTTGACGATGGAGGTCTGCGAGGTGAGCGGGACGCGCGCGCCCGTCTCCGCGTCGGTCACAGCGCGGTTCAGTGTCAGCGTGGCGCCGACGCGGGCGTGGGTGCGCAGCCACTGGACCGCGGAGCCCGTGCCCTGGAGGACGGTGCCCCGGGCCGGTACGGCACCGCCCCTGCTCGTCCTGACCGCGGTGACCCTGCCGGCCGCGTCCAGGGTGACCTGGTAGCCGCTGCCCTCCGGCGCGCTCTTGCCGAACTTCGGTGTGACGGCGACGAGTTCGTTCTTGTTGCCGCAGGTGTAGTCCTGGGCGGGGTGGGAGAACGGCGTGGCGGTGCCGACACCGCCGCAGTTGACGATCAGCCCCGACTGCCGGTTGAGGCCGGTCACCAGACGCGTCGCGCCGTCCGTCGAGCGGACCGTGACCTTGGTCCTGAGCCTGCGCACCGAGGTGCCCTTGCCGGAGGCGGTCGGCACGATCAGGGCGGGCCGGTCGTTCGCGGCCTCCGAGACCAGGTCGCCGCCGCTGACCGCGATGCCGCCGAGGTCGCCGTCGGTGCCCGCCAGCCAGTTGCCCGGGGTGGTCTTGCCGCTGCCGATGACGAAGAAGCCGCCGTTGACCGCGGCGAGGGCACCGGTGCGCCTCGCCATCGAGCTGGTGGTCTCCCGGCCCGGCACGATCCCGTTGGCCACCTCGGAGCGCAGCCGGCCGCGGAACCGGGCGGGGTCGACGATCAGGACGTCCACCGACCAGGGGCCGGTCGTGGCGTGTCCGTCCTCGCTGGTGTGCTGCACGTTCGCCGTCAGTCCCTTGGCCGCCATCTCGTGCTTGACCCGGCCCGCGGCGTCATGGGTGGCGTACCGGCCCACCCGGACCGCCCAGCCGAGCGGCTGGTCGAGGGGGCCCCGGGGGTCGGGTCCGGCGGTGCGGTCGCGGCGCGGCTCGTACCCGGCGGCGCGGACCCTGGCCTCCACCTCGGTCAGCTCGACCTCGGTCCGGCCGAAGCCGACCGTGACCGTCCAGTAGTCGTCCGCCGACGCTCGGCCGCGCTCGATCGCCATGTGCGTGAGGCCCGGGGCGATCTGACGGGTGGTCCGGGTCTCCGGCAGTGACGCCGGGCCGAGCGGCAGCTTTGCGGTGGCAGCCGCCGCGGCGGCGGGCTGCGACGCCGGGCGGGCCGGCCGCCCGCCGGTGCCGGACATCTGCTCCTTGTCGGACTGCGTGGCCACCGAGGTGGCCATCGTGCCGGCGACCAGGGCGACGGTGATCGCCCCACCGATCAGTCCACGGCGTGCCATTCGGTTGCTCATGCGGCGTGCCCTTTCGCTCAAGGGAAGTTGCTGCGACCGTGCCCGGCGCGTGTGTCGCGGAGTCGGCCGTCCACCCGCTGTGCGGTTAAGGCGGAGTGGCGGTACGGATGCCGCGCTGACCGGGTGGTTCCGGCGTGGGCACGGCTCAGGACCGCCGAGGCTCGCCGAGGCCCGGCAGGACACGCGCAAGGAGCGGTTGCAGGGGGGACAGCGGTGGGAGCGAGACGTGCGCGTCCGGTGACCGGCGACCGCGTCCGGCGGGGCACGCGGATGGCCGGTCCGGGCACGCGGGCGGTCGGTGCCGGCGCGTGGAGGGCCGGTCCTGGCGGATGACGGCCGGCCCCGGCGCGCGGACGGACGGCCCTGCCCGGGGCCCGGCTCACGGCTCGCTACCGGGCGCCCTCGTCAGGCGCAGGCGCGGGAGTTCCGGTCGCGCTGTACCTTCAACTCGCCGACCTGGACGGAGTCGGGTGGCAGCACGGGCGCGGAGATGCCGTAGGGATGGCCGTTCCCGGAGTCGATCAGAGCCGGGTCGCCCTCGTATCCGTTCGCGGCGAGCAGATAGTCGGCCCAGCCTTTGGGGAGGAACAGCGCGATCACACGGCCCTTGAGGTACTGGTCGGCGTTGCCGAGCCGGATGACCTTCGACCACGGTGTGCGTCTGTTCGACGGGAGCTCGCCGCCGTCGGCCGGGCCCATGAGGCTGTACCTCGCGTCATGGGTGTAACGGACGGCGAACCACAGGCGCTTGCCGTCGGGCACGCGCGCGGTCCCTGTGAGGTGGGCGCAGTGGTCCACCTCGACGTAGGCGTCGCCCTGGGGCGCCGGATCGGTGAAGACCACGGCGGCGTCCTCGGCCGACCCACCGGTGCCGTCCGGGACGGACGGGACACCGGGGACGGTCGCGTCGCCGCCGCCCGAGGCACCGCCGGCGGTTCCGTCCGTCCCGCCGGAGCCGCCGTGGCCGCGGCCCCCGCTCCGGCCGTCGCCGTGGTCGCCGGTCGGTCCGGGCGAGGCCCGGCCGGCGGTCGATTCGGCCCCGCCCGTGGGACCGGCGGACGCCGTGCCGGGCGTACCGCTGGCCTCGGTCCTCCGCGCCGACGCGGTCGCGGGCGCCCGGCTGGCCGGGCCGGGGGCGCCCGTCCGCTGGTCGGGCCGGGGCAGCGCCGAGGAGTCGTCGTCGGGGCCGGTGGTGAGCAGCAGACCGGTCAGCGACGCCACCGCCACCAGCAGGAGGCATGCGGCCACGGCGTACCACCGTCGGGCGTGGCGGGCGGTCCCGGACGGGCCGGAACGACGGCCGCCGGGCGGCGCCGTGAGGACGACCGTGGGCAGTTCGATCTCTGTGGGGGACCCCTGCGCCTCGGCCGGTGCGGGCAGGGGGAGCGGGTCCGCGCCGTCGCCCGGCGCGGCTTCGGGGTGCGGTGGCTGTCTCAGACGGTCCGACCGGACCCGGTCGCACGACCGGGCCGCCGCCGTGAGCCCGAGCGGCCGGAACCGCCGGGCACCGGCGCCGCCTTCCTGGCCAGGGGCGGGCAGGCCCGCCGTACCTTCCGCGTCATGCCGGGTGGGGCCGGACATCGTGCCTCCTGTGCCGAAGGTGACCGATGGGGGGCGTTCAGCAGTTGGGGTCGCCCTGGGTGCGCCGGACGGTGACGCTGTCCATGTGCCTGTCGTCGGAGCGTGGGGGGAGGGCGGGGTTGAACAGACCGACGGCCGAGCCGGTTCCGTCCTTCTTCTGGAGCAACCGTCGGTTCTGGCTGTCGGTGATGTCCCTGAGGTACTCGGACACGTCGGAGGGCACCGGTACGGCGACGACCTCGAAGGTCCGGCCGCCTTCGGTGGGTCCGCCCAGTTGGGCCGTGGCCCGCCAACGCCCGGTGCCCGGGGAGACACTGGCCTCGACGTACAGCCCGTAGCGGCGGTCCGTCTCCGTGCGGCCCGCGAGCCACAGCGTGTAGCCGGGCGCCAGCCGGGCCGTGCCCCGGAACTCCTGGCACTGCTCCACCTCGACCTGTTCGCCGTCGCGCGTGGTGGGTTGCTGGATCGTCACCGAGGAGGCGGGCGCGTCCGGGGGAGCTGTACCGGGGCCGGATGCGGTCGGGCCGGACGGCGGCGAAGCGGTGGGGCCGCCGGGGGAGTTGTCGTCCTGGAACCAGTCCGCCGGGCTGCCCCCGATCAGCACCGACACGGCCGTCAGGACCGCCGCCGCGCCACCGAGCCCGCCCATCAGGGCGAACGAGCGGACCGACCTGTGCAGATCGGTGCTCGCGGGAGTGCCGTCCGGCCCCGGCTGCGCGGCTGTCGAGCCGTCGTCCCCGGAACTCGGGCCCTGGGGCGTGCCGTTCGCCGCGGGCGTGCCGTCGGCGCCGGGCGGGCATGCGGCGCCGGACGTGCCCGGGGCCTGGCTCGCGGGCGGCGCGCCGCCGGGGCCGGACGCCGGATCGGACGGAGTGTCGGGCAGTGTGGACATGGGTCTGACCCCCCGGTTCGGGCCCGCGGGCCCCGGGTGCGATACCGGCTCGGCCGGAATCCGTGTGACGGGACTGGATGATGCTCCCGGGCCACAAGGGTCAAACGCCACATGCCGGTTCATCGCGGCATTCATCTGGATTCAATCCGTCCGAACTCCCCGGAATGGGCAGGGCGGCCGCCCCGAACGCCGAATACACCTGTTCCAGGCGCAGTTCGCCTACGCCGAACACACCTGAGCCCCACCAGGTCTCGCCGTACGACACCCGGCCCGCACTCGGCAGGGGTGTTCAACTCGCGGCGGGGGTGTTCAGCTCGCGGCGCCGAACCACCTCGGCAGCGCGTCGAGCAGCTCCCGCTGGTCGTCACCGGCCCACGCCACATGCCCGTCCGGCCGCAACAGCACGGCGGCCACGTCCAGTTCCCCGCTGACGTCGACGATATGGTCGACCCGGTCCGCCCAGCCCGTCACCGCGAGCCGTCCGGTCTGGTCGAGCAGCAGGCCGCGGCCGGTGTGCATCCGCTCGTAGAGGCGGCCCTGCTTCAGCGTCAGGTCCCGCAGCCGGCGGCCGAGCAGGGCATGGCCCTCGCCGAAGTCGTAGCGGATCCCGATCGCGGTGATCTTCTCGATCAGGTAGCGGTTCACCTCTTCGAAGTCCATCAGCTCGGCCAGCAGCCGGCGTACCGCACGCGCGCCCGGCTCGGTGGACATCAGCTCCATCTGGGCGCGTGTGTTGTCCAGCACGGACGCGGCCACCGGATGCCTTTCGGCGTGATACGTGTCCAACAGCCCCTCCGGCGCCCACCCTTGGACCTCGGCGGCCAGTTTCCAGCCGAGGTTGAACGCGTCCTGGATACCGAGGTTGAGGCCCTGCCCGCCGGTCGGCGGGTGGATGTGCGCCGCGTCGCCCGCCAGCAGCACCCGGCCCACGCGGTAACGCTCGGCCAGCCGTGTGGCGTCGCCGAAGCGGGTCAGCCAGCGCGGCGAGTGCACGCCGAAATCCGTCCCGGCGGTCGCGCGCAGTCGCTGCCTGAACTCCTCCAGCGTCGGCGCGATCGAACGGTCCTCGGCCACCCCCTCGGCCGGCACGACGACCCGGTACACGCCGTCCCCGAAGGGCGTGAGGCCGAACCGCACCTGCGTCCTGCGGACCTCGGCCACGACCGCCGCCACCTCCTCGGGCGCGACGGCCACCTCCATCTCGCCCAGCAGCGTCTCGACCCGGGCGGGCTCCCCGGGGAAGGCCACACCGAGCAGCTTGCGCACCGTACTGCGGCCCCCGTCGCAGCCGACGACATGACGCGCGCGCAGGCTGCCGCCGTCGGCCAGCCGGACGGTCACCCCGTCCTCGTCCTGGCTCAGCCCGACCAGCTCGCAGCCGCGCCGGATCTCGGCGCCGAGCTCGACGGCACGCTCGGCCAGCAGCCGGTCGGTGACGGTCTGCGGGATGCCGAGGACGTACGAGTGCGCGGTGTCCAGCCGGTCCGGCCACCCCTTGTCGATGCCGGCGAAGAAGCCGCCGACCGCGTACTTCCGGCCGAGCGGGAGGAAGCGCTCCAGCAGACCGCGCTGGGCCATCACCTCGACGCTGCGCACATGCAGGCCGAGCGCGCGGACGAAACGGGCGGGCTCCGCCGCCCTCTCCAGCACGAGCACCCGCACACCGTGCAGCCGCAGCTCGCTCGCCAGCATCAGGCCCGTCGGTCCGCCCCCGACCACGATCACATCGATCATCACACCACTCATTTCCGCAGGTCCTGGCCTTGGCCCGGAGATTCTGCGGCATGAGCGGGGCCTTGCCGCAAGGCCCCCCACGCGCTATAACTTGAGACAGGCAAGGAGCGAGTGCGCTCCTTGCCTTTGTGTTTGCCCGGCTCCGGGCCGGCGCCGGCGTGGAGCCCGCGCGGCCCGGCTCCCGAGCGCGTACGACTCAGCTCTGAGTCGGCTTCAGCACCACGAAGTCCGCGTTCGACGGGTCGAGGCAGACAGCGAGCCGTCCGACGCCCTCGACGTCCTGCGGACCCATCTGCGTACTGCCGCCGTTCGCGGTGATCCTGGCGACCGCCTCGTCGCAGTCGTCGACATTGAACACCGGATGCCAGTAGGGCTTGCCACCGGTGAGCGTCAGATCCTCACCGGCCATGCCCATCACTCCGCCGTGCATCCGGTCCTCCGGCTGCCCGGCCGGGGTGATCAGGGCGTACGTGCCCGCGCCGCCCGGCAGTTCCATGTCGCTGTACCACCAGCCGAGGACGTCGCCGTAGAACTTCTTCGCGCCCTCCGCGTCCGTGGTGTACAGCTCGGTCCAGGACAGCGCGCCCGGGGCGTCGACCAGTTCCACGCCCTTGCTGGTCCCGGGCTGCCAGACGGCGAACTGGCCGCCGAGCGGGTCGCTGTACTGTGCCATCCGGCCCCACTCGTCGAGGTCCATCGGCGGCACCCGGACCGTGCCGCCCGCCTTGGTGACGGCCTGCGTCGTGGCGTCCGCGTCGGCGACGCTGTAGTAGATCATCCAGGCCGGGCGCGCGCCTTGCTCGGTCAGCTTGCCGAGCCCGGCGACGATCTTGCCGTCCTTGCGGAACATCCCGCCTTCCATGCCCTCGCCGCCGCCCTCCATGGCCTCGTACTCCCAGCCGAGTACCGTGCCGTAGAAGGCCGCCGTGGCCGGCACGTCGGGGGTGCCGAGGTCGAGCCAGCAGGGTGAGCCGGGGACGTAGTCGGTCGTGATCATGGCGATTCCCTTCGCAGGTCCTTGCCACTTCAGCCTGACACCGGGCCGGGGTGGCCGCACGATGGACCGGGACTGCCGGGCACCGGGTCGGGCGCGGACCACCGCCGTGGCGAGCAGCAGGGCGGCGAGGGCCGTGAGAGCCGTGCCGTGCCAGTCGAGGAGGTTCAGCAGGGGGGCCGCGAGGGCGGTGCCGAGTGCGCCGATCGTGAAGTAGAGGACGAGGTAGACGCTGCTCAGGCTGCCGGAGCGCGCGGAGTCGAGGCCGATGACGCGGCTCTGGTTGGCGGCCTGTGCGGCGAAGCAGCCCGCGTCGAACAGGGCGAGTCCGGCGGCCGTGACCAGGGGCGTACCGAGGCCGGTGGCCAGCACGGCGGTACCGGCCGTCGCCGCCAGCAGGGAACCGGTGATCACCGTGCGCGGGCCGTAGCGGTCGGTGAGGCGTCCGGTGACCGGCAGGACGGCGAAGCCGAGCAGGCCGGCGAGGCTGTAGAGGCCGATGGACGTGGGGCCGAGGGAGTGGGGCGGTTGCGCGAGGGCGAGCGCCAGCCTCCTGGTGACGGCGCGGGCCTGACGTGGTCGCGGCTCTCATGGCCGGCGGCGAGCCCACGGGTGCACCGTCAGGCGGAAGCGTTGGGCGGTGGAGCCGTAGCAGATGTGCCGGGTCGGCCGGACGCCGTTCGCCGAAGTGCCGTTCGCCGTCAGGCACTTGCCGCTGTGGCGGGCGAGCGACGAGGCGGTAGCCGTGGGACGGCTGGGCCTCGGGGCGCCACTGCTGGTCGGCGCCGCAGGACCCGCTGCGTGGTCCTGGTGTGTTGGGCGGCGACCACTTCCCCGAAGGCGTCCTGCGGCCCGGCGGACGTGGACCGGGCGCCGTCGATCTGTCCCCATGCTGAGGCCCTCGTACGATCCGCGCGTGGGCCCCGGATTCAGCCGACCATGGCGTCCGCGGTCAGCGAGGCCAGGGTGGCCAGGCGGTCGTGGGAGGGGGTGCCGGGCTCCGCGGTCCACACGACCAGCCGCTGCGTCGGGTCATGGGCGCAGGTGAGGGCGTCCCAGTCGAGCGTGAGATCGCCGACGACGGCGTGCCGGAGCCGTTTGGAGCCCCCGTTGTCGGAGGCCACCTTGTGCTCGCCCCACCAGCGGTCGAAGTCCTCGTCCGTCCCGCGGAGCTCGGCGACCAGATCCGCCAGGCGCTGGTCCTCGGGACGGATGCCGGCCTCCCTGCGCAGCATGGCCACGCACACCGCACCGATGTTCTCGAAGTCCTGGTGAAGGGCGCGCATGGCCGGGTCGCGGAACATCAGCCACGCGTAGTTCCGGCGCCCCTCGGGAAGCCGGGAGAAGTCGGAGAGCAGCGCGGCGCCGAGCGGGTTCCAGGCCAGGATGTCCATGCGCCGGCCCATCACCAGCGCCGGCAGGGTCGTCAGCCCGTCGAGGATCCGCCGCAACTGGGGCTGCGCGGTCTGGGACGCCCGGCCGCCGCCCGAGCCGGTCTCCTCGCGGCCGGCCAGCTCGTGGAGATGGGCGCGTTCCTCGTCGGTGAGCCGCAGGGCGACGGCGAGCACGTTCAGGACGGGGGCGGACGCGCGGCGGCGCCCCTGCTCGATGCGGGTGTAGTAGTCGGTGCTGATCGACGCCAGCAGCGCCACCTCCTCCCGCCGGAGTCCGTCGACCCGTCGGGCGCCGTCGATCTCCGGCAGCCCGACGGCGGCGGGGCTGAGCGACGCCCGGCGGGCCTTGAGGAAGTCACCGAGCGTGTTGGGCGGTGGGGTGGTGGGAGCCATGGCGGCACTCTCACAGGAGGAATGGGGTGGCACTCTCGCGCGAGAAACGGATGAAAACAGCATAGACCCGGCTCACCGCCGTGAAAGGCGGCAAAAGCGGCGACATGGCCTTCAAGCGCCGTTACACCGCGGGTGGCGTCGACAGCTACGCCCTGGTCTCGGCCGGTGGCGGCGCCACCTTCTCCGGTGTCCTCAACGGCACCTACAAGGAGGCCGTCACCGGCCAGACCGTCACCGTCACCAACGGCACCCTCAACGCCCCCGCCTCCGGCAAGGGCAACCTGCGCGTCTACGTCCTCGACCTGGGCGGCGCCAACGCGGCGCCCGGCAAGATCGGCACGGACGGGCCGTACCTGAAGTAGAGCCCGACAGCCGGGTGGCACGGCGATCCCGCCGTGCCGCCCGGCCTCGTACATCAGCCGTCCGAGGTCCTCGCGCACAGATACGGCCGTGCGAGCAGCAGTCCCGTGGCCGTGAGGACGATGCCGAGGTAGACCGGCGCGAGATGGGCGAAGTCGGTGTAGTGGATCGCCCCGTGCACCATGACGGCGGGCAGGAAACCCGCGGCCGCCGCCACGGCCAGGCTCCAGAACACCCAGGCCTCTCCCCGCCGCCAGCCCCACAGGGAGACCAGCGTGATCGCCACCGCGGCGGACATCAGGGCGCCGCCGAAGCCCGCCCGGTCATGGGCGACGAAGGGCACGAGGCGGGAGTCGACGGCCTCCAGCGCATGCCCGCTCGTGCCCAGGAAGGTCAGATCGGTCGGCACGAAGACGCCCGTCAGCCCGACGACCGAGATCACCGCCCCGCCGATGAACAGCCCCACGCCCGTCGCGACCAGCAGCAGCTGCCCGACCAGCGCCCGCCGCCGCTCCCGCTCCGGGCCCTCGGGCACCGCACGCCAGCGCGGGGTGTGCGGAGCGCGGCGGACCCCGGCCACGAACATCGGGAACAGCACCAGGGCCGTCGCCGTGTGCAGCGGCTCCACGAACCCGGTGACGAGGAAGTAGAAGAGCGTCGGGAAGCCGATCGCCCCCGACAGCAGATACGCCTCGCGGGCCCAGGACCAGCCCTGTCGGACGCCGCCCACGGCGAGGCCGGTGTAGAGGGCGCCGATCGCCACCATCGTGCCGGCCATGGTGATCCGGTCGTGCTGCAGGAAGTGCACCAGATGGTGGTTGGCGGCGTGCAGCTCGTGCAGGGTCATGCCGAGGTAGTCGCGGTCGTACCAGAGCAGCACGGGGCCCAGCGTGATCGCCGCGGCGCCCAGTCCGGCGACCGTCATGCCCAGCCCGACCAGCAGCGCCCAGATCCAGGCGGGCCAGCGGCGGGGGTCGAGCCCGGCGTCTTTCAGGGCGGGTGCCGGTTCGGTGGGTGTGGCCGCCTCGGTGACCCGGGCGAACCAGCCGGGCCCGGCCGAGACCAGGACCGAGGGCCGGGCCAGCACGACGGTGTCCGGGTCGCCGAGCGCGGCGGCCGCCGAGGTCACCGACGGGTCGGACACCTGGAGCAGACGCGGGTCGTCGTCACCGGTGAAGCCGTCGACATGCGGCTTGAGGCCGGCCTCGGCCACCGGGTCGGTCGTGCGGACGACCAGCGGTATCGCCCGTCCGGCGGCGGCCCGCCGCACGGTCTCCACATCGGCCGCCGTGACCGGCGCGACCTCGACCACACCGGCCCCGAGCGGAGCCATGGCGTGGACGGTCTCCCGGGCGAGCGAGGGCGGCACGGAGATGCCGAGCCGGACCGCCACGGGCACCCCCGCGACCTCACCGGCGAGCCGCCGGGGCGGATGACGGTGGCCGAACCCCCGCGCGATCAGCCGCGCGCCGCCGGGGCGGGAGCCGATCGAGGCCAGCAGCCGCAGGGCCGTGCGCTGCGAGCGGCGTTCGCCGAGGAGCGCGGCGGCCGCGCCACGCAGGGGGTGATACGTCCAGTCCGGCATCAGTGTGTCTCGGTCTCGGTCTCGGTCTCGTTCCCGGTCACCGGTCCGCCCGGTGCCTGCCAGCCGAGCACCGGGGTCATGGAGCGCAGCGTCGCCCGCACGGGGGCGAGCCGGGCGGCCGTGTCGCGCAGCAGCGCCGCGGGCGGCCAGGCCAACTGGCCGACCGTGCCCAGCCGGGCGGAACGGCGTGCGACGGCCTGGGTCCTCGGCCGGCGCGCCAGATCGTACGCGCGCAGCGCGGCACCGGTGTCCGGGTGGGTGTCCAGGCAGTGGGCGAGGGTGACCGCGTCCTCCAGGGCCTGGCACGCGCCCTGGCCCAGGTTGGGGGTCATCGCGTGGGCCGCGTCGCCCAGCAGCGCGGTCCGGCCGCCGACGAAGGTGTCCAGCGGCGGCAGTTCGTACAGGTCGTGGCGGAGCACCACGTCGGCGGGGACGGCGGCGAGCAGCGCGGGGATCGGGTCCGGCCAGGCCCCGAACCGGCGCAGCACCTCGGCGTACTCGGACGATCCGGTGGGTGTGCCCTCCGGCAGGGACGCGGTGCCGAAGCAGTACATGCGCCCGCCCGGCAGTGCCGTGTAGCCGAAGCGCTCCCCGCGGCCCCAGGTGGCGGCGCCCGCGGCAGGCGGCTCGGGGAGGGGCTCGGTGACCATGCGCCAGGCGGTGTAGCCGGCGTATCTGGGGCCGGGCGCGTGCGGCAGTACCGCGCGGCGGATCGCGCTGCGCAGCCCGTCGGCTCCCACGACGAGTTCGCAGCGGGACGTGCCGCCCCGGTGCTCGACGACCATGCGGGGCCCGTCCTCGTGGACGGCCGACACCTCGCTGCCCGGCCGCAGACACTCGGCGGGCAGTGCCTCGGCGAGCGCCCGCAGCAGATCCGCGCGGTGCAGGACGGCGAGGGGGTGGCCGAAGCGCCGCTCCAGCTCGGTGTTGTCCGTCCGGGACAGCCAGCGGCCCCGCCGGTCGCGTACGCCGCCCGCGGTCTCGACCGCGCCGAGGGCCTGGACCCGCTCGGCCAGTCCGAGCGCCTTCAGGGCGCGGAACGCGTTCGGCCACAGGGAGATGCCCGCCCCGATCTCGGTGAACTCCGGGGCGCGTTCCAGGACTTCGACGCGCCAGCCCTTGCGGTGCAGGGCGACGGCGGCGGCGAGGCCGCCGATCCCGCCGCCGACGATGGTCGCGGCGCGCTGCGGCATGGTTCCTCGCTCTGCTTCGGGGCGCCCGCCCCGGACGGCTGGTGGTGGCTCGGCTGCCCGCGCGGAGCGCGACGACCGCGGGTCCGGCTGAGCAGCGTCCCATGGCAACACGCCGAAACACCCCTGTCAACGCGCGGTGACGGGCACCGCGCGGTGACAACGGCCTGGTGAGCGGCCCGGTGAGCGGTTGGGCGGCTCCTTTCACGGTGTGAGGCGTGCCGGCGGGCGGACCGGTCGGCCGCACGGCGGGCTCAGCGCCGGTACGCCGTCGCCGCGACCGCCGGCAGCAGGGCCAGGGCGAGGACTCCGCCGGTGAGGGCGAGGACGGGGTAGCTGGTGGCGGCGACCAGGAAGCCGGAGGCCATGCCGCCGGTGGCCCCGGCGACGGCGATGGACACGTCGACCGTGCCCTGTGTGCGGGCGCGGTTGGCCAGCGGCACCGCGTCGGTGATGATCGCGGTGCCGGACACCAGCCCGAGGTTCCAGCCGAGACCGAGCAGGGCCAGGGCCAGGGTGAGCAGTGCGAGCGAGTCGGCCGGTGCCGTCGCGGCGAGGACACCGGCGGCCAGCAGGGTGAGACCGGAGGCGGCGGCGATCCTCAGGCGGCCGTACCGGTCGACCAGCCAGCCGGTGAGCGGCGAGGGAAGATACATGGCGCCGATGTGGATCGCGATGACCAGGCCGGAGGCGGCGGTGCCATGGCCGTGGCCGGCCATGTGGATCGGCGTCATCGTCATGACGGCGACCATGACCAGCTGGGTCAGCACCATGACGAGCGCGCCGAGGACCACACTGCCGTGACCGTCGCGCCCCGGTGCTGCGGAGCCGCCGGGTGTCGCGCCCGCGGCGCCGGTGGGTTCGGCGGCGGCCAGGGCGCGGGCCGTCAGCAGCGGGTCCGGGCGCAGCCAGACAGCCAGCACGAGCGCGGCCAGGGCGTAGGCGGCGCCGGACAGCAGGAAGGGTCCGGCCAGCCGGGGGATGCCGAGGGGTTCGGCGAAGTCGCCCATGGGAGCGGCCAGGTTGGGGCCCGCCACGCCGCCGAGGGTGGTGGCGACCAGGACCCGGGACAGGGCGCGGGCGCGGTGGCCGGGCCGGGCGAGGTCGGCCCCGGCGTACCGGGCCTGGAGGTTGGTGGCGGTTCCGGCGCCGTACACGAACAGGGCGACGAACAGCAGCACCGGGCTGTCCAGTACGGCGGCGGCGATCACCAGCCCGCTGCCGACGGCGCCGACGAGATATCCGGCGGACAGGCCGGGGCGGCGGCCGTGCGACTGGGAGACCCGGCCGATCGTGACGGCGGTCAGCGCGGACCCGGCGGTGAACAGGGCGCTGGGCAGTCCCGCGAGACTGGTCGTGCCGAGCATGTCCTGCGCGAGCAGCGCCCCGACGGTGACACCGGCCGCGAGACCGGCACCGCTGAGGACCTGGGAGGCGACGAGGACCCGCAGGATGCGGCGCTGTGCCTCGTCGGTGTCGGGGACGTCGGGTATGAGGCCGCCTTCGGTGCCGGCGGCCGATACGGGTCTGGTCATGCGCCCTTCCGGGTGGCTGGGTGCGCGGCCCCGACGGGTGCGGGTGCCGCCGGTGCGGTGCTGCTGCGGTGCGGGCGGGCGCGCCGGGCGCGGGGCGGCCTCCGGGGCCCAGCGGTCACGCCGAGTACCCGTCTTCGACGGGCAGTTCGGCCAGGCGCCACTCCAGCATCCCGTCGTTCAGGCGGATCGCGCGGCGGCCGTGGTCGGCCAGCAGGCGAACCGCGTCGTGGGCGAGTACGCAGTACTCACCGCGGCAGTACACGACGATCTCCGTCTCCTCGGGCAACTCGCCGATCCGGCCTGCCAGTTCCTCGACCGGGATCGAGCGGGCGCCGGGGATGTGCCCGGCCCGGTACTCCTCGGCCGGCCGCACGTCCAGCAGCACGACGTCCCCCGCCGCCACGCGGGCACGCAGTTCCTCGCGGCCGACCTCCGGGGCGCCGTCCTCGCCGAGGTAGGCGTCCCGGGCCGTGGACACGGCCGGCTGGTGCGCCTCGGCGACCCTGCGCAGCAGCGCGAACAGCCGGCCCACGTCGTCGCCGGCGAGCCGGTAGTGGATGCGTACGCCCTCGCGGCGGGTGGTGACGAAACCGGCCTGCTTGAGGGTCTGCAGATGCGCGGAGGCCGTGGTCAGGTTCAGGCCCGCCGCCTTGGCCAGGGCGTCGACCGGGCGCTCGCCCTGGGCCAGCAGATCGAGCAGCTCCAGGCGCTTTCCGCTGGCCAGAGCCTTGCCGCTGGCCGCGAAGGCGTCGTAGAGCCGGGCCTTCGCGCCGGTCGCCGTGTTCCTCGCCATGGCATCCTCCATAAATCCATGGAATAGCGTAGAGGAGGGCGGGGGTCATGACCACGCCCCGTCGCGAGCGGATCGCCGAGCGCCGCGGGGGCCTCACCTCTCCGGCCCGTCCCGCTGGCCCGCCCGGCCGGCGCGTCGGATGGTCGTAGGGACACGTGCCGCGTACACCGCCGGTGCCGCCCGGCAGGGGAGGAGCAACAGATGCGTCGCTACCCGCCCATCGCCGACCACGGGCTGATCGGCAACCTCCAGACCTGCGCGCTGGTGTCCTCGGACGGCGTGCTCGACTGGCTGTGCGCGCCACGCTTCGACGCCCCGAGCGTCTTCGCCGCCCTGCTCGACCACGACCGCGGGGGCCACTTCTCGGTCACGGTCGACGCGCCGGAGGTCACCGTCCGCCAGCTCTACCTGGCCGACACCGCGGTCCTCGTCACCCGCTTCCTCACCCCGGACGGGGTCGGCGAGCTGGTCGACTGGATGCCGGTCGACACCCCCGGCACCGTCTCCGACCGGCACCGGGTGTTCCGCGCGCTGCGCGTCGTGCGGGGGACCGTCCGGTTCCAGCTGGAGTGCCGTCCCCGCTTCGACTACGGCCGCGAGCGGCACGAGCTGGACCTGAACGCCTCGGTGGCCCGCTTCCGCGGCTCGTCCGTCACGGCCCGCCTGGAGACGCTCGGCCCCATCGCCCTGGAACGCGACGGCGACGACGTGCGCGCGACGGTCGTGCTCCGGGCGGGCGAACTGGCGGCCACCGTCCTCACACTCGACGCGCCGGGCGCCCCGGAGCCGCGGCCGGTCACAGCCGAGGAGGCGCGGGATGAGTTCGCCGCCGTACGGCAATTCTGGCACGACTGGATCCACCGCTGCCGCTACAGGGGCCGCTGGCAGGGCCAGGTCCACCGGTCCGCGATCACCCTCAAGCTTCTCACCTACGCCCCCACCGGCGCCCCGATCGCCGCCGCCACCATGGGACTGCCCGAACAGGTCGGCGGCGAGCGGAACTGGGACTACCGCTACACCTGGGTACGCGACGCCTCCCTGTCCCTGTGGGCCCTGGTCGAACTGGGCTACACCGAGGAGGCGCAGGCATTCCGCCGCTGGCTCGGGCAGCGGCTCATGGACGGCGGAACCGTCAGCGGGGAACCGCTCCAGATCATGTACCGCGTCGACGGCGACCCGCACCTGTCCGAGGAGATCCTGGACCACCTGGAGGGCTGGCGCGCCTCCGCCCCCGTCCGGGCCGGCAACGGCGCCGCCGACCAGCTCCAGCTCGACATCTACGGCGAGGCCACCTACGCCATCGCCATGAACGAGGACGTGGCGACCATCGCCGGCTACGACGGCTGGCTGCGCGTCTCCGCGCTGCTGGAGTGGCTGTGCGACCACTGGGACCGGCCCGACGAGGGGATCTGGGAGACCCGCGGTGGCCGCAAGGACTTCACCTTCAGCCGTCTGATGTGCTGGGTGGCCTTCGACCGCGGCATCCGCCAGGCCACCACCTTCGCCCGCCCCGCCGACCTCGCCCGCTGGACCGCCGCGCGCGACGCCGTCCTGCACCAGGTCATGGACCGCGGCTGGAGCGAGCGACGGAAGGCGTTCGTGCAGCACTACGGAAGCGAGGTGCTGGACGCCTCGCTGCTGTGGATGCCACTGGTCGGCTTCATCGGGCCGAAGGACCCGCGCTGGCTGGCCACCCTCGACGCGATGGACACCGAACTGGTCTCCGACAGCCTGGTCTACCGCTACAACCCCGACGCCTCCCCGGACGGCCTGCGCGGCTCCGAGGGCACCTTCTCCCTTTGCAGCTTCCTCTACGTCTCCGCCCTCGCCCGCGCCGGACGCGTCGAACTGGCCCGCTATGCGTTCGACAAGATGCTCACCTACGCCAACCATGTCGGCCTCTTCGCCGAGGAGATCGGCCCCACCGGTGAGCAACTCGGCAACTTCCCGCAGGCGTTCACCCACCTCGCCCTCATCGACGCGGCCCTGTCGCTCGACGCGGCGCTGGACGCGGAGGCGGAGCGCGCATAGGGCCTGCCCGCGAGGGGTTCGCTGAGTGGTGGTCCGCGCCTGTGTGAGTGGCGGTCCGGGGCCGGACCGGCCGGTCGGAGGCGGCCAGGTCCGTTCGGCCCGGGGGAGAATGTGAGACAGCCCCCTCGTCAGCCTCTGTCAGCGCACGGGCGTGCCCCGCGGCCCGCTGGCTAGCGTGTCGCCCGCCCGCAGCCACCGCGCCCAAGGGGAGACAAGCATGGACAGCACGACCCGTCCGACCGCCCTCGTCACCGGAGCCTCGTCCGGCCTCGGCAGCGAGTTCGCCATCCAGCTCGCCGCCAAGGGACACGACATCGTCCTGCTCGCCCGCACCCGGGACCGGCTGGAGGCGCTCGCGGAGCGGCTCGGCTCCGTCCACGGGGTCAAGACGCACGTCCTGGTGGCGGACCTGTCCCGGGCCGACGCGGGCCGGCGGGTCGCCGAGGAGCTCGCCGAACGCGGACTCCAGGTGGACGTGCTGATCAACAACGCGGGCTTCGGCACCACCGGCCGTTTCGAGGAGATCGACCCGGAGAAGGACCACGACCAGCTGATGGTCAACGTGGTCGCGCTGGTCGACCTCACCCACGCCGTCCTGCCCGGCATGCTCCTGCGGGGCACCGGCGCGGTCCTCAACGTCGGCTCCACCGCCGGGTACCAGCCCAGCCCGTACCTCTCGGTGTACAGCGCCGCCAAGACCTTCGTGCTGAACTTCTCGCTCGCGCTGCGCCAGGAGGTCCGCGGGCGCGGCGTCCATGTCACCGCCCTGTGCCCGGGGCCGGTGGAGACCCGGTTCTTCGAGGTGATCGGCACCCGCAACGCCGCCGTCGTGGGCCGGTTCACCACTCCGGAGCCGGTGGTGCGGACCGGGCTGCGGGCGCTGGAGCGCAACCGGGCCTATGTCACACCGGGGCTGGGCAACGCGTTCTCGGCGCACTTCAACCCGCGCCGCCCGCGCAACCTGGTCGCCTGGGTGGGGGAGCGCATCTGCCGCAAGGCGCTGCAGCCCGAGCGCGACCGGCCCGCCGCGGTGCCCGACGGCGCCACGGCCTGAACGGCTGCTCGCCGACCAGGCCGATGCCGTGCGCCGCTCAGCTGAAACGGTCGGGCGACAGGAACTCCACGGAGGCACCCGGACGTTCGCCCCGGACCAGGTCCGCCACGATGTCACCGGCACCCGGTGCGTGGGCCGGACCGTGGGACCCGGCGCCGGCCGCCAGCAGGATGCGCGTGTCGTCGCCGAAGGCGCCGAGCAGGGGCAGCCCGTCCGGGGTGCGGTTCTGGGTGCCCACCGTGATCCGGGACGGCAGACTCTGCAGGCCCGGCACCTTGGCGGGCAGCAGCCGGGCCACGTCCTGCCAGTCGTCCGGCGTCACCGAACGGTCGGTCTCCTCCGCGTCCAGCGGCTTGGGCGTCAGGCGCAGGTCCTCCAGACCGAGCCGGACGCCGTACCCGCCCTCCTCACCGCTGCCCCACAGCACCCGGGCGTCGTCCAGTTCGCGCCGGAACGCCGGGAACACCTCCAGGTCGAAACTCCCGTCGGGCTCGATCGGGCGGAACCGGGTGAACGGCGCCCGCACGGTCGTCAGCGGCAGCCCGGACAGCGCCGCGGGCAGCCACGAGCCCGCCGCCACCACCAGGTGACGCACCTTCACCAGCTGCTGAGGAGTCCGCAGATGAACGCCCCCGGTCACCACCTCCGCCTGGAGCACCCGGGTGTCCGGATACAGCCGGGCGCCCGCGTCCTGCGCCTGAGCCACCATGGACTTCACGGCCCGCTCCGCGTGCACCAGACCCGCGCCCGGATCCCACACACCCGTGTGATGGCCGGGCAGACCGGTGTGCCGCGGGTACTGCATGCGCAGCGCGTTCGCGGTGAACGTGCGCACCTGAAGGCCGTGCGCGTGGGCCGCCCGCAGCGCGCCGCCGGCGACGGGCCCGGCCTCCGGGCCGATCGACAGACCACCGCACGGCTGGAACACCCGGTCCCCCCGGGCTTCGTCCAGCTCCGTCCACAGCTCACGCGAGCGCACGGCCAGCGGGACGAGGTCCGCATGCTCCGCACAGGCCAGCCGGAACATATGAGGGCCACCGTGCGACGAGCCGAGCGCATGACCAGGCGTGCGGCGCTCGAATCCGAGGACCTCCACCCCCCGCACCGCCAGCCGCCACAGCGCCGCCGCTCCCCACGCGCCGAGCCCCACGACCGCGGCTTCGGCATCCCATCGAGGCATGCCACCAACTCCTCTCATAGCGGGGTGAGTTCAGCATCAGCGGACCACGCGCGGCCCGGACCGGGCGTGAGTGCGCACCACTCACACTCGGCCACTCACCACGCCCGAGCGCACCGGCACACAGGCCCCCACCCGCCCCGAGACCCCCGAGGTTTGGAGTACCTGAGCACTCATGCATCCACCCCTTCCCGCGTGATGACCTCAGGGTGTCGCTCGGCGCGACCTGTGACACCGGTGGAGGTTTGGATGCAGTTCCGGGTACTGGGGACCCCTGGGATCTACGACGACACCAGGCGGTGCGGCGTAAGGCTGACGAGTCCCAAACAGCGCGTCCTGCTGGGCGCATTGCTGGTGCGCACGGGGACACCGGTGCCGACCGACGAGCTGATCCGCGAACTGTGGGGCGAGGACGCGCCCGAGAAGGCCGGAAACGCCCTTCAGGCGCACGTGTCACGGTTGCGCCAGCACCTCGTCGAGGCCGAACCGGCGCGGGCCAACTCGCCCCGCCTGGTGGCCCGGGGCGCCGGCTATGTGCTCCAGGCGCGCCCGGACGAACTGGACAGTGTCCGGTTCCGGCTCCAGGTCACCCGCGCCCGGCGCCAGCTGGAGACCGACCCGGGCGGTGCGTCCGTACTGCTGCGCCGGGCCCTGTCGCTGTGGCGCGGCCCCGCGCTCGACGGCGGCCCGCACGGCCCGCTGTGCGCGCCCGCCGCCGCCCGGCTGGAGGAGGAGCGGCTGCTGGCGCTGGAGGACCTGTGCGACGCCTCGCTGCGCATGGGCGAGCACCAGCGGGTCGTGGCACGGCTGGAGGAACTGGTGGCGGCCCACCCGCTGCGCCGCAGACTCCGTGAGCAGCTCGCCCTCGCCCTGCAGCGGTGCGGCCGTCCCACCGAGGCACGCGCGGTCCAGGAGGCCCCGTACCGCGGCGCCGAGCACGCCGGCCTGGGCACCCGCGCGGTCCTGCCCGGCAATGTGCGCCTGCTCAGCCAGGCCGCCGCCGGCCGCGCCGGCACGGCCCCCCTCCCGCACCCGACGGCGCCCGAGGCACCGGAGGAGCCGGGCCGCGAACTGCTCCGGCTGCGGATGCGGGTGGAGGAACTGACCTCGCAGCAGCGGATGCTGCGCTCGGAGATGGACCGTCTGCTGGCGCACCTGGAGGCCCAGACCGGCGGACGCGACCGGGACTCCGCCTGACCGGTCCGGCCCCCGTGCCGGAAGACGACCCGCCGGCGGGATCGCCGCCCCGGGGCCCCGCACAAGAGAAGAGGTAAGACTTCATGGCCGTACTGCACACCACTCTGAGAAGCGAGGGCACACCCGATCAGGTGTGGTCCGTGCTCCGGGAGGTCGAGACGTTCCCCGAGTTCATGGACGGCGTCAACGAGGTGACCGTCACCGACGAGGCCGACGGCAGGCGCACCAGCAGCTGGCTCGTGGAGCTCAAGGGCTCCGAGATGGAGTGGGAGCAGGAGGACGTCCTGGACGCCGCCGCCCGCCGCTTCGAGTTCCGGCAGACCGACGGCGACCTCGCCCACTACGAGGGCTACTGGCAGGTGCACGAGGACGCCGAGGGCACCGCGCTGGAGCTCAACGTGGAGTTCGACGTCGGTCTGCCCATGATGGAGGAGATGATCCACCCCGCCGTGGCCAAGGCACTGGAGGGCTACCAGCAAGGCATCGTCGACCGAAGTCGGGAGGCCTGACGGACATGAGCGCAATGCCTGCGGCCGACGCCAAGGAGACCTTCCGTCGCGTCAAGCGCCACTTCTCGCCCGCCCTCGCCGTCGCGGGGAAGTTCACCGGCCAGGGCGCGGTCGAGTCCTTCGCCGAACACTGCCGTGTCATGCTGTCCGACGGGCGCTCGGTGCTGGACTTCGGCAGCTACGCGGTCGCCCTCCTCGGGCACCGCCACCCGGACGTCGTGGACGCCGTGCGCGAGCGGCTCGACGTGATGACCACCTCCACCCGGTCCGTGCAGAGCCCGGTGCCGCCCCTGGCCGCCCAGACGCTGACCGGGTACCTCGGCGGCGGCCTGGACCGTGTGTTCTTCGGCTGCGGCGGGGCCGACGCCGTGGAGGTGTCCGTCAAGCTCGCCCGGATGGCCACCGGCCGGATGACCGTGGTCGCGGTGCAGGGGGCGTTCCACGGCAAGACCCTCGGCGCGCTCGCGCTGACCGACAACCCCCGCTTCAAGAAGGGCATCGAGCCCCTTTTGCAAGGCGTCGTCCATGTGTCGCCGGACGACCCGGAGGCCGTCGCCAACGCCGTGCGCGAGCACGACGTGGCCGCGGTGATCTTCGAGCCGGTGCAGGCCGAGAACGGCGTGCGCATCCTCGACCAGGCCGTGCTCGCCCGCTGGTGCGAGGACGCGCACGCGGCCGGCGCGCTGGTCATCGCCGACGAGATCCAGGTCGGCCTGCGCCGCTGCGGCCCGCGCTCGGTCTCGCTGGACGCGGGGCTGCCGGTGGACGCCGTCCTGCTCGGCAAGCCGCTCGGCGGCGGCGTGGTGCCGGTCTCGGCCGCCGTGTGCAACGACAAGCTGTACGCGCCGCTGCTGTCCGACCCGCTGCTGCACACCGCCACCTTCAGCGGCCACCCCCTGAGCACCGCCGTGATCCCCGTGGCGCTGGAGGCCATCGAGCGCAACGCCGACAACGGCGAGCGCGTCGAGTCCGCCATGCGCGAGAGTCTTGAGGCGCTGCGCGAGCAGTACCCCGACGCGCTGGTCGAGGTGCGCGGGCGCGGCCTGCTGTGGGGCATGGACTTCCGCTCCCCGGAGATGGCCGGCGACGTACTCACCGGGCTCGCTCAGCTCGGCCTCGTGGTGTCGCCGTGCATCAGCCGGCCCACCACCATCCGCCTGCTGCCGCCGATCGTCGCCGGCGAACAGGAGATCAAGGAAGCGATGTCCCTGCTCGGCGAGGCCGTCGCCAGAGCAGCGGCAGTCTGACCCCCGCGCGCACCCGCAGCTCCCGTACTCCGCCCGTCGTCCGCTCCGCGGCCGCGACGGGCGGAGCCCTGCGCGCCCGGCACCGGCCGCGCACGCCGCTCCCGGCGACCCGGCCGGGAGGGGGAACGCCATCCGGAAGGAACGGAAACACACCATGACTTCGACGACACTCAAAGGCGTCGCCGAGGAGTTCGACGCCGACATCGTGCTGGCCGACGACATCACCGGATACGACGCGCCCGCGCCGCAGGCGGTGTCCGAAGTGCTGCTCACCGGCGCGACCGGCTTCCTCGGGGCGTTCCTGCTGCGGGACCTGCTGGAGCGCGGCCTCGTCGTGCACTGCCTCGTACGGGGCAAGGACGAGGAGACCGCCCGCACCCGGCTCACCGCCAACCTGGAGCGCTACGAACTCCTGGAGGGCCTGCGGCTGGACCTGGACCGCGTCCAGGTGCACATCGGAGACGTGGCCCAGCCGCGCCTGGGCATGACCGACGAGGCCCACGCCGCCCTCGCCGGCCGTGTCGACGCCGTCTACCACGCCGCCGCCAAGGTCAACTTCCTCACCGTCTACAAGTGGCTCAGCAAGGCCACCGTGGACGCCACCCACGAGGTCCTGCGGTTCTCGCAGGCCGCCCGCGCCACCCTGCACCACGTCTCGACGACGGGCGTGTTCCTGCCCGCCGAGGACGGCACCCCGCGCGGCGAACTCGGCCGCACCGGCCCGCCGGAGGACCTCGCCCTCGGCTACACCAAGAGCAAGTGGGTCTCCGAGCAGCTGGTGCTGGAGGCCCGGCGCCGGGGTGTGCCCGTCACCATCCACCGGCCCGGCCAGGTGTGGGGCGACTCGCGGAGCGGCGCCTGCCAGCCCAACGACTTCGTCTGGCGGTTCATGAAGGGCGCCGTCCAGGCCGGCGTCTACCCGCGCCGGTTCCGGCTGCGCATGAACATGGTGCCCATCGACTACGTCAGCGCCGCCATCGTCGCCCTGTCCCGCGACCCCGAGGCCATCGGCGGCGTCTACCACCAGGTCAGCCCCCGCTCCCTGGACGCCGACGAACTGCTCGGCCTGCTGCGCCGCGCGGGCTACGACCTCAAGGAGACCAGCACGCTGCGCTGGATGAAGGCCATCGCCGCGGACGTGAACAACTCCATGCTGCCGCTGATGCGCGTCCTCGTGGACACCGAGAAGACGGAACTCGCCGAGTTCGACGACGACCTCACCCGTGAGCGGCTCAAGGGCACCGACGTGACCTGCCCGGACATCGACGACCGGGTGTTCGGCGCCTACGTCGACTACTTCGTGCGCAACGAGATGCTGCCCGCTCCGACGGGCCGTTGACCCGCAGGACGAACGACCGGAGCCGCCGGCTGATACGGAATCAGCCGGCGGCTCCGCCGTGGCGGTGCCGGTCAGGTCGTGTGACCCGGCCCGGCCTGGCGGGGCGAGGGGACGTAGGCGCGTGCCCCCTCCGGGCGGGACAGCAGCGACAGCGGTCCACCCAGCAGCATGGCCGCCTCGGTGGTGTGCCGGCGCGGCGGGGCCGGGTCGGCGCCGGACTGCCAGGAACGCTGCCGGGGCAGGGCCGGAGCGCCCTCCGTCAGCAGGGACCCGCCTTGCAGACCCCGCAGCAGATGGCTGCGGGCGGTGATGCCGAGCTTGTGGTAGATGCGGTGCAGATGGTTCTCCACCGTGCGCACGGAGACCACCAGCCGTCCGGCGATGTCCCGGTTGGACAGTCCCGTCGCGGCCAGCGCGGCGACCTCCCGCTCCCGTGGGGTGAGCGGGGCGAGATCCTGCTGGCGGGGGCTTTCCGGGGACAGCCACGGAGGCAGTACCGCACTCGGCGCGCGCAGCAGCTCCGTGCACGCGGCCGTGGCCTCGCGCCCCTTGCGCCGCTGGCCAGCGGCCTTGAAGGCACGGGCGGCCTGCGCCGCGGCCTCCGCGGCCAGCGGCAGCGCGCCCATGTCGCGCAGCCGCTCGGAGACCCGGTGCAGGGCGGCCCCGTCGGACTCCGCCAGCGCCTGGATGTGGTCGCCGATCACCTCCACGATCCCGCCCGCCTGCCGGGCCACTTCCAGCAGGCCCCGGTCGGGACGCCGTACGGCGGACCCCTCGGTGATGCGGGCCGCGAGGTGCAGGGCGAACACGGCCCGCACGACACGGCCGGCGCGCCGCGCCCGCTCGGCAACCTCCAGCGCCTGGGTCACGGCGCCCGAGCGGTCGCCGGAGTGGGCGAGCACCAGCGCGTGCTCGTAGGCGATCTCGTCCTCGGCGACGGGGGACGGGACGGCGGCGCCGCGGGCCGAGCGGATCTCGACCAGTGTGCGCAGCGCCTCCGCGCAGCGGCCCGACTCGGCGAGCGCGCCCGCGAGTTGAGCCAGTGGCCAGGCCTGCGCGGTCGGGTACTCCAGCGGCGCCTCCGCGGCGATGGACTGTCGCAGCAGCGCGACCGCCTGCTCGGGGCGACCCAGCAGACGCAGCACCCGGGCGTGGTCGAGCACGCTCTGCATCATCATGGGCCGGCTGTCGAACAGGTCGCGGTGCATGGAGTCGAGCGCGTCGGCGGCGCCGCGCAGATGGCCGAGAAGGTAGGAGCAACGCGCGGAGACCGCGCCGGTGATGAGCCGGGCGTCGACGTCCCAGTCCGCCGAGGCGTCCTGGTAGCGCCGCACGAGCGCCAACGCGCCCGCCGGGTCGCCCACTTCGGCGCGGGCGAACGCCACGGTGGGCAGCAGCACGGGAGCCACGGCGACATCGGCGGGCTCCTGTGCCCCGAGCACCTCCTCGCCGATGGCGACGGCCTCCTGGAGCCGGTCGGACAGGACGGCGATGACCGCCCGACTGGCGTCCAGGACACCGGCGTTGCCCGGTCCCACGGCGGCGACGGCGTGGGTGAGGATCGCCTCGGCGTCGGTGATGCGACGCAGGCTCCAGGCCATGTTGATGACCCGGGTGTGCACGGCGCTGACGTACTCGTCGAGCGGCACGGCCGCGTCGGTGCCCATGCCCGCCGCGAGCACCTGGTCGGCGTCGTCGAACGCCCCCTTGCCGACCAGCACCTGGCCCAGCAGCAGGGCGGCCCGGACCCGGTCCCGCGCCTCGGCGGCGGAGCCCAGGGCGCTCGCTCGTGTCACGAGTCGGCGTACGACGGCGGCGTGTCCCGCCGAGTCGGGCAGCGGGGAGTGGAAGGAGGAGTCGGCGTCCGAGGGCGAGTCCTGGAGGCCGACCAGGCACAGCCGTTCCGCCAGGGGGAAGTCCCGGCGGCGGATCGCGGTGCGGGCCGCGGTCAGAAGCTGCTCGTGCGGGGGCACCAGACCGGACTCCAGGCGCAGCGAGATGATGCGGAGCACGTCCTCCTCCCGGCGGGCACCGGTGCGTTCGAGCGCGTCGGCGAGCTCGCGGCGCAACCGCTGGGCGGTCAGGTCCGACATGCCGGAGGCCACCACCGCGCGGCTGAGCGGCACCGCGAGGCGCAGGCTGACCCGGGCCCGGCTGCGCTCGACGCGCACGATGCCGCGCAGGTCGAGCGACTCGGCGGCCTTGGCCAGACCGAAGGAGGCGACGATCTCCGCCTCCAGCGGCTCGGCCAGGGCGAGCATATGGACCAGTTCGTTCTCCTCGGCGTCGAGGCCGCGCAGCCCGACCCGGACGACGTCCGCGAGCCGCCGGCCCGGGGCACCGGTCAGGCCCAGCCAGGTCCAGGTGCCGTCGACGCAGCGCAGGGAGCCGTCCTCCAGTGCGTGCTCGACGAGTTCACGGAGCATCAGGGCATTGCCGTGGGTGGCGCCCCACAGCCGCTCCAGGGTGAAGGTGTCCACATGCCCGCCGAGCCGGGCGTGCAGCACCGTGTCCAGGGCCGTGGAGTCGAAGGGCGCGACCTCGATGCGGTCGACGAGCCGCTCGACCCACAGCCGGTCCAGCCCGGCCGGGGCCGGGGCGTCGTGCCGGGCCGTGGCCAGCACACCGAGCCGGCCGGCCGCGACCAGACGGTGCAGCCGGTCGCTGGAGGCCGGGTCGGCCAGGTGGGCGTCGTCGATGCCCACGATGGGATGGTCGGACTGGGCGGCGTTGCGTGTGGTCGGCTCCATGAACTCGAGGCATTCGGCGAGGGAGCCGAACCCGCGAGCCTTGGTTCCGCTGTTCCAGCTGGCCCCGCCGACGGAGAGGACTGTCCGCCCCTCGTCGGCGGCCCGGCGCAGTGCTGTGGCCAGAAGGCTGCTCTTGCCGACCCCGGCGGCGCCGACGAGCAGCGCTCCGCCGCCGCGGAACAGGGCCTGATGGATCGAGTCGAGCTCCTTTTCTCTAGCCGCTATTCGCCAGTGATTGGCATCATCCGTTGACATCTGCTTTCAAGCCCCCGCTCGAAACAGTACTGTGCGGTGAATTCTTGGAAGTTACCCTGCGGTTGAGTCGACGGCTGGACCCCTTTTGTTAAGGGGTGAACTTGTCTAGCCTGCTGCATTCTTGCTCGGACAGCGTATGCGTCACGGGAAAAGCCAATCTGGATTCCTTTCGACGACCGCTGGAACCCTAGATGCGCCTGATGAAAGGCGGGTCGGCCGACGAATACCGGAAGGCGAGCGGCAACTCGAACCGGCAATCCCGTGTCCGCCGGGCCGCAACCCGGTGGTGATGTGGGGTGGATCGGGCCCACCGGCGGACTCCGTTTCACATCCGCCGGTGAGTTTCGGTCAGTTACTCAGATGTGTTTCGGTCAGCTTCATTCACGGGACATCTTCAGGCCCACTCCTGGGTAAGGCGCCAGGCGCCGGCCCGGCTGCGCCCGGCCCAGAACGACGCGTACCGTCCGTCCCGGGCGAGCAGCTCGTCGTGCGAGCCGCTCTCCGCGATCCGGCCCTCGTCGAGGAACAGGATCTGGTCGGCCGCCGCGACCGTCCGCAGCCGGTGGGCGATCACCAGCAGGGTCCGTCCGGTGGTGAGTGCCGTCAGGGCCTCCTGGACGGCCTGCTCGTTCTCCGGGTCGAGAGAGGACGTCGCCTCGTCCAGCAGCACGATCGGGGCGTCCTTCAGGATCGCGCGCGCGATGGACACGCGCTGGCGCTCGCCGCCGGACAGCTGGGTGCCGCCCTCACCGACGGTCGCCTCCCAGCCGTCGGGCAGCCGGTGCACGATCTCGTCCACCCGGGCGAGCCGGGCCGCCGCGCGGACGTCGGCGTCGCTCGCGCCGGGCCGGCCGAGGCGGATGTTCTCCAGGATGGTCCCCTGGAAGAGGTACACGTCCTGGAAGACCACGGAGATCCGGGACATCAGCTCCTCGGGCTCGATCTCCCGCACGTCCACGCCGCCGATCCGCACGGTGCCGGAGTCGACGTCCCAGAACCGGGGGATCAGCTTGCCGATCGTGGTCTTGCCGGACCCGGACGGGCCGACCAGGGCGGTCATCGTCCCCTCCGGCAGGGTCATGCTCACGCCCGTCAGCACGGGACGCTCGCCGTACCCGAAGCGCACGTCGTCGAAGGAGACGGTGTTGTCGGCCGGTACCCGCGCCGTCGCGGGCTGGGGCAGCGTGGGCTCGGCGAGCAGTTCGGCGACCTGGTCCAGCGCGTGGCGCGCCGAGCGCAGGGCCGAGCCGAGCACCGCGGTCTCGGCGAGCGGCTCGGTGAACCGGACCGCGAGCACCAGGATCGCCAGCAGCCGGGCCGCGTCCAGGTCGCCGTCGAGCGCCAGATAGGTGCCGGTGACCAGGACCACGGTGAACGCCGCCTGGATGACCAGCGTGAAGCCGACCAGGCCGGGCACGCCGGTGACCAGTGAACGCCGTGAGGCCTCGGCCTGGGTGCGCAGCGCGTCCGTCAGCCGCCCCGACTCCGGCGCCCCGTCGCGGCCGAACACGCGCAGCACGGGCTGGAGTTGGGCGAACTCCACCACGCGGCCGCCGGTCTCGGCCTGAGCCGCGTGCCGGATCTCGTCGGCGGTGCGGGTCAGCTGGGTGCTCCACCGGTAGACCAGCACGATGACCGGGACGGTCAGCGTCGCGGCGAGCGCCAGCCGCCAGTCGAACAGGTACATCGCGGCGACCACCGTCAGCGGGGTCACATAGCTGGTCACCAGCGGGCGCAGCAGATGCGCGGGCACGCCCATGATGTCCATGACGTTCTTGGTGGCGAGCTGTCCGAGCCGGCCCACCTGCTCCGGGACGAACCAACCGAGCGGCAGCTCCGCCACCCGGTCGCCGATGCGGTGGTGCAGGCTCCGGGAGAGCGACGCGCCCGCCGCGAAGCCGGTGCGCATGCTGTCGTAGTAGGCCAGGCCGTACAGCACGGCCACGCCGAGCAGCGCCCACATCCAGGGCCAGACCTCGTCGGGGTCCGAGCCGAGGAGCGCCTCCAGCAGCGGCACGAGCAGGGCGAAGGCGATGCCCTGGAACACCGCGCCCGCCACCAGCCCGGTGACCATGCGGCGCAGCGGCCGGGCATGCTCGGGGCCCACCACGTCGATGAGTTGACGGATCATCAGCTGTTGCCTCCCGCCAGGGTGATGCCCGCGGGCGTGGTCGCCGCGGAGCCGTGCGGCCGCCAGCCGGCGGTGCGCTGCTGGGCCCGCCACATGCGGGCGTACAGGCCGTCGGCGGCGAGCAGTTGCTCGTGCCGGCCGGACTCGACGATGCGGCCGTCGTCCAGGACGGCGATCCGGTCCGCGTCGACGACGCTGGGCAGCCGGTGGGCGATCATCAGCACGATCTTCCCTCGGGTCAGTACGGACAGCGCGTCCTGCACCTCGGCCTCCGAGTGCGGATCGGCGTGGGCCGCGGCCTCGTCCAGGACGATGATCGGGGTGTCGGCGAGCAGGGCGCGGGCGATGGACACCCGCTGCGCCTCGCCGCCGGACAGCTGGGCGTCCTCGCCGACGACGGAGTCGTATCCGCGCGGCAGCGACTGGAGCACATGGTCGACGCCGACCGCGCGGGCCGCCTCGCGCACCTCCTCCAGGCTCGCCCCGGGGCGGGCCATGCGGATGTTGGCGGCGACGGTGTCCCGGGTCAGCCGTACGTCCTGGAAGACGAAGGCGACCCGGCTGTAGAGGTCCTCCAGCGCCATCTGCCGGATGTCCACGCCGCCGATGCTGATGGAGCCCTTGGCCACGTCCGCGAACCGGGGGAGCAGGGTGGCCAGGGTGCTCTTGCCGGACCCGGACGGGCCGACCAGCGCGGTGACCGTGCCCGGGGCGAGTTCGAGGTCGATGCCGGAGACGGCGTCGCGCGTGCCGTCGTAGGAGAAGCTGACGCCCCGGTAGCTGACGTGGTTCCCCTCGGGAGCGACGGGAGTGGCCGGGACGGGCAGCTCCTCGCTGTCCAGGATCGAGGCGACGCGCTCGGCCGCGCCCTTGGCGATCCGCAGTTCGTAACTCGCGTAGAACAGGGACAGGATGGGGGCCGTCAGGCCGATGCCCAGCAGGACGAACGGCAGCAGGTCGACGCCGTCGATCCAGCCCTGGGTGACGAAGACCGCGCCGCCGACCAGCGTGGTGGCGAGCCCGGCGACGGGCGAGAGCGCGATCTCCGCGGCGCTCTTGGATCCGTGCGTGGAGCGCACCCAGTCGAGGAAGAAGGCGGAGAAGTCGTCGGCGGCCTGGGCGAACTCGCGGTGGGCGCGCCGGGTCTGGCCGAAGGTCTTGACGACCGAGATGCCCTGCACGAACTCGACCGCGCTGCCGTTGATGCGGCCCATCGCCCGGTCGTACTGCGGCAGATGCTTGGCCATGCCGGCCATGGTCGCGCTGTACAGGGTGAGTCCGACGATCAGCGGGGCGAGCGTCACCAGGGTCATCCGCCAGTCCACCGCGAACAGGTAGACCAGGGAGGTGGTCGGGATGACGACGGCCGCGGTGATGTCGAGGACCGAGTGGGCGACGAGGTGGTGCATCGCCTCCACGTCGTCCTGCACGGCCTTCTTGACCTGTCCGGAGCTACGCGCGTTGAACCAGCCGAGAGGAACGCGGCCCAGCCGGTCGACGAGCGACCTCCGAAGGTGCGACTGGAGCGCGTCGTCGGCGAAGTGCGTGACGGCGCCCGAGGCCATCAGGAAGGCCAGCCGGACCAGCAGGGCGGCGGCGCCGATCCAGGTGACGGTCCAGGCGTCGTCCGTGTTGACGGGTCCGTCGTCGAGCAGGATCCGGCCGAGCTCGGCGATGGCGATGAACGGCACGACCGCGGCGATCGCCGAGACGGTCTGTGCGGCGATCGCCCACCGCAGCCTTCCCCTGATCGGGCGGAGAATCGCGCCTAGTGCGGCCTTTTCCGCGGCCATCCGGTCCTCCAGGAGGTTTGCACTGTTAGACGATGTCTAACCGTTGGGGTGACTGTACCTTCCGTCGGTCACGGTGCGTCAAGCGCCGCAGGACGGAGGGGGTTCGGGGTGGGCGGACGCGGTGCGCGCCCGCCTCGGAAGGGGCCGGAGTACTGCGGGGGATGTCAGCACTCCGGCCCCGGCACGGGGGTCAGACGGAGACCGGCGCGGGCTGGGAGGCCTCGGGCGCGGCGTCCGTCTCCTTGATGCCGTAGCGGCTGTAGAACCTCGCCAGTGGGCCCGGGGCCCACCAGCCGGCCCGGCCCAGCAGCTTCATCACGGCGGGCACCAGCAGGATGCGGACCACTGCCACGTCCAGCAGGATCGCGAAGACCATGCCGACACCGAACAGCTTCATGGTGAGCACACCGCTGGTCGCCATCGCCGCGAGCGGCACACACATCAGCAGCGCGGCGCTCGCGATCAGGCGGCCGATGCCCTGCAGGCCGGTGGCGACGGCGGCCGCCGGGTCGTCCAGCAGGTCGTACTGCTCGCGGATCCGGGAGACCAGGAACACCTCGTAGTCCATGGACAGTCCGAAGATCAGCGCGAACAGCATGATCGGCATGTTGGGCTCGATGTTGCCGGTCGGGTCGAAGCCGATCAGGTCCTGGAGATGACCGTCCTGGAAGATCCACACCAGCACACCGAAGGTGGCCGACAGCGCCAGCAGGTTCATCAGGATCGCCTTCAGCGGCAGCAGCACCGAGCCGAAGGCGAGGAACAGCAGCAGGTAGGTGGCCACGGCGACATAGAGCAGCATCCACGGCAGGGTCTCGCCGAGGGCGTCCAGCGTGTCGTCGAACGCCGCCGTCTCACCGCCGAAGTACGCCTCCGCTCCGGGCGGCGGGGCCACGTCCTTGAGCCGGTTCACCAGCTCGCGGGCCTCCGGGGAGACCGCCGTTCCGTCGAAGTTCACCGAGACACGGGCGGTGGTGCCCTCGGCGCCGGTGATCTGCGCGCCCTTCGCGCCCTCCACACGGCCCAGCCGGTCGGCGTAGGACTGCAGGGCCGCGCCCTGCTCCTTGGACGTGGCGCCGCTGCTCAGCACGAGCAGGGAGTCGATGGACTTGACGCCGTTGTCGTCGAAGTCGCGCTCCAGCATGTTGTGGACCTGGCGGCCCTCGGCGCTGTCGGGCAGCTGACGCGCGTCGTTGGCGCCGAACTCGATCCGCAGGAACGGCACCGCGAGGGCCAGCAGCACGGCCAGCGTGCCGACCGCCACGATCGCCGGGCGGCGCATCAGGCCCTGGGCGAGACGGTACCAGCCGCCCTCCTCGGTGGACTTGACGGGCGCGGCCTTCGAACGGCGGTGCAGGGAAAGGGAGTTGACCTTCGGACCCAGCACCGCGAGTGCCGCGGGCAGTGCGACCAGGGAGAAGAACACCGACAGCACGACCGAGGCGACACCGCCGTAGGCCATCGACTTCAGGAACCCGAAGGGGAAGAAGGTCATGCCGGCCAGGGCCACCGCTACGGTGATGCCCGAGACGACCACCGTACGGCCGGCCGTGGCCACGGTCCGGGCGAGGGCCTCCTCGCCGCTGTGGCCGCGCACCAGTTCCTCGCGGTAGCGGCTCACGATCAGCAGTCCGTAGTCGATGGCGACCGCGAGACCGAGGACGGTGACCAGGCTCATCGCGAACACCGAGACGTCGGTGAGCTGAGCGAAGATCCGCAGGACGGCCATCGAACCGAGGATCGACAGACCGCCGACGACCAGCGGCAGGAAGGCCGCGGCCAGACCGCCGAAGACGATCACCAGAAGGATGAACAGCACGGGGAAGGACAGGCCTTCGGCCGCGCCGAGGTCCTTGCCGATCTCCTCGCCGGCCTGGTGGCCGGTCGGGACCGGGCCGCCGCGCAGGGTCTCCACCCCGGGTGCGGCGAGCTTGTCGATGACCGCCTTGTAGGACTCCTCCTTGGCGTTGTCGTTGTCGCCCTGGAGGTTGAGCGCCACATAGGTCGAGTGCCGGTCCCGGCTGACCTGCGACGGCATCTTGGTCATCCAGAAGTGCGCGACGCCCGTGACCTCGGACTTCGGCAGCTTGTCCAACTGGCCCACGACCGCATCGCGGAAGGCCGGGTCATCGACCGTGCGGTCCTTGTCGCGGTAGACGACGACCGCGTCGGGTGCGCGCTGGGGGAAGGCCTTCTCCGCCAGTTGGGCCGCGCGGCGACTGTCCGACCCCGGGTCCTCGAATCCGCCGGGCTTCATGTCGCCGAAGACACCCACTCCGTAGGCGCCCGAGACGACCGCGAAGAGCAGCGTCAATACGAGTAGAGGCCCTCGCCTCCGGTGGATGAAACGCCCCAGCCCCTCAAACATGGGTCTCCCTAGTTCGTCCGGCAAGCGCGTCACTGGCCGGATGTGTCCGGCCACCGCGTGGCGACCGTAACACCGTTTTTATCGCCTTCTCCAGGGCTCTTGCACACTGTCTAACACGATTCGCTCCAGGTGCTGGCCTCTGACCTGCGGCGATGCCGCTTGAAATTTCCCCTTGACTCACTTGAGGCTCACTAGAGGTGCTCACTGATGCCTGCTGACGTGTCAGCGGCCGTGATTCATAACAGCGTTGCGGTAGTGTTAAGGAATGGTCAGGCCGAAGACACATGACGAAGCGCTGCGCCAGCGGCTGATCCACCGAGCGGCCGCCACGGTCTTCGACCGTGGCGTGGCGGCGCTGAGCCTTCGACAGCTGGCGGCCGACGTGAAGACGTCGACGACCGCGGTCTACTCTCTGTTCGGCAACAAGGCGGGGCTGCTCGACAACCTCTTCCAAGAGGCCGCCCGGCTGTTCGCCGCGCACCTGGGCGCGGTCCAGCCGACCGCCGACCCCGCCGACGACGTCGTACGCCTGGGACTCGCCTACCGCGAGTACGCACTCGCGAACCCGCACCTGTACGCCATCCTCTTCTCCGACCCCGCGACGCGGTTCGGCGCCGCCTCCCGGGCCGAAAGCGGCGGGGACGCCGTCGAGACGTACCAGCCGCTCGTGGAGGCCGTGCGGCGCGGTCAGGAGGGCGGGCGCTTCACGGGGGGCGAGGCCGCCGAGGCGGTCGCCCTGTTCTGCTGGGGCACCGCGCACGGGCTGGTGTCCCTCGAACTGGCCGGCCAGGAGGCGCCGGGACTGACCGCCGAGGCCGGATACGAACGCACACTGCGCGCGGTGGTCGAGGGCTGGCGAGTCGCCGCCGCGGCCGTCTGATTCCGCGGTTCTACCACCGGTTACCAGCCGAAATCCCATTGTCTGCCGCGCGATCACGCGATCCCGGCATGCCGTTCGCCGCCTGGGGCTACTCTCCGCATCGAAGTGGCCTGTTCGACGCGTTCGACGGAGCCCGTCGCCGGACGCAGGCGCCCGAAAGGCGGACTAGATGGTTGATGGACGGTGGGGGGACGCGTTGCGCGAGGCGCGCGTCCGTGCGGGGCTGACCCAGGACGAGGTGGCTCATCGGGCCGGGGTGAGCGTCAGGACCGTGCGTCACATCGAGCGCGGCCATGTCGAACCCCGCAAGGACACCCTCACCCGGCTGTGCCGGGTCCTGGGCTACGACCCCGCCGCGGTCGCCGGCGACTCCTCGGCGTCCCGACTGCCGTACGAGATCCGCCTGTTGGGTCCGCTTGCCGTGCTGCGGGCCGGTGTGGCGGTGGCCATGCCGCTCAAACAGCGTGTGCTGCTCGGCCTGCTGGCGGTACAGCCCGACCGGATAGTCAGCCACGACGAGATAGCCGACGCCCTGTGGAGCGGTGACGCGCCCCAGGGATACCAGCACCTCGTATACACCTACGTCGCCCGTCTGCGACGGATCGTCACCCCCGGCGACGGCCACTGGATCAGCACCGTGCGCGGGGGATACGTCCTCAGCAGTCGCGCGATGCCGCTGGACCTGCGCCGGTTCGAGGACGACGCCGCCCGCGCCGGCAGCCTGGCCGCGGCCGACCCGGCGGGCGCCCTGGACGCCTACGGGCGCGCCTTACGCCGTTGGCAGGGGCGCCTCCTGGAGGATCTGCCGGCGCTCTGGCAGCATCCCGCCGTCGTCCGGGTCGCCCTGCGCCACATCGACGTGGCCATCGACTTCGCCGACCTGGCGATCAGCCTCGGGCAGCCCGCCCGGGTCATCGAACCGCTCACCATCGCCTCGCACGGCGACCCGCTGCACGAGGCGCTCCAGGCCCGCATCATGCTCGGCCTCGCCGGCTCCGGCCGCCGCGCCGCAGCGCTGCGGCTCTACGACGACCTCCGCGTCCGGCTGCGCGCCGAACTCGGCGTCGAACCGGGGGAGGAGCTCGCGTACGCCCGCGAGACGGTCCTCGCCGGGCAGCGATCGGCCGAGGGCTCGCACCCGCCGGATCGCGGCGGGGGCGACGCCGCGACACTCCGCCGCGACAGCATCCCCTGCCGCCACACCGACCCCGCCATCTGCGCCCCCCACGCCCTGCGCCGCATCACGGCCCCGGTCCGCGCGATCGGCCAGGACGCCGACGCCGACCGGGCCGACGCGGCGGCCCCTGACTCCGCCGCGGCCCAGGGCGTCGGCGTCGACACGGTGTCCGTCGGCAGGGTGCTTCGCGACCCGACCGCGGTGCGCGCCCTCGACGGCATTCCGGCGCAAGGCGTCGGCGGCGACCCCGCGCGGCTCGGCGCCGCGCATTCCCACTCCGTTCCGGGCGAGGGCGTCTACGGCGACCCCGCGCGGGACCGTGCCGTGCGCGCCGTGAATGCCGACCCTCCCTCCGACCCCCACGGCAATCTCTGACCCCACTCCGGTCCGTACCACTGGTCGGGGCGCATCCCGCTCCACCGCGCCCCGACCCTCCGGAGTCCGGTGATTCACCCGGAGTTCGCTATTCCCCTCTGCCGTAATGCGCTTTCTTTCGGGTAAGCCGGGTAACGGTCACCGCAATTGTTTCCTTCGCATTTCCCATTCCTTCGGAGAGGCTGCTGACACGGCCGCTGACACGATTGCGGCAGGCTGACACGGGCTCCGCGGACCCGGCCCGCACGGGATAACGCCGCAGGTCGGGGCGCGACAGTCGGCTCCAGCCGGATCGGAGTCTTTCTCCAGCGATGCTCGACCGGGTTTTTCCGGCCCTGAGTTCGGTTGCCCGAACGGTTCTGCGGCTCTATGTTCGCAGCCGCCTGCACGACCTGTTTCGAAGGCCCGCCGCGGGCCCCGCCCGTGAAATCCCCCGCACGCCCCGCGAGGTGCACCCGCGGGCGTTCTCCCGGTCGACTCCGCAGGCGCGCGACACACCGTTCGGAGAGGATCGGAAATGGTTAAGGTTACGGCCGCCGAAGCGCAGAAGTGGCTGATCGAGGAGATCGCGCAGCGCGTGGGCGTGGACGCGTCCGAGGTCCCGCCGGACCAGTACTTCGACGAGCTCGACCTCGACAGCACCGCCGCGCTGATCATCGCCGGCGAGATGGAGAAGTGGCTCGGCTTCGAACTCGGCACCACGGCGCTGTGGTACCACCCCACCATCGAGGCGCTGTCCGCGCACATCGCCGAGGAGTCCGAAGCGCGCGCGGCCGCGGTCTGAACGGCTCCTCGGCCCACGACCACCGCCCTGGGCGGATGGCACCCGGAGTTCGTCCCCCAGCCGGGTGAGGACCGCCCGGGGCGGTGTACCAGGCCGAGGCGCACAAGGGGGACGGGGAAGCACCCGTCACCCCCCGCACGCGAGATCCCGGCCGGCCCCCCGCCGGCCCGGCACACCGCCCCAGGACGCCCCCGCAGCACCCGCCGCCACCGTGCCGCCCCCACCGCCGCGCAGGCGCACCCCGCCGCTCCGCCGGCCGCACGGCCCCGCTCGGGCCCGCCCGCGGCCGTTCGTCACCCGGCCCCGAACCCTCGGGCCGGGACGGCCGCGTACCGCCACCGCACCGAACCCATCACCGTTCGCCCGGAAACCAGAGAGACTCGCCGTGAACTCATCGCAGGAATCCGACCTCGACCGTCGGCTAGCCCGGGACCCCATCGCCATCGTCGGCCTCTCCGCGCTCTACCCCAAGTCCAGCAACCTGCGGGAGTTCTGGGCGAACGTCGTCTCGGCCGCCGACTGCATCGACGACGTGCCGGCCGGACACTGGGACGTCGACGAGCACTACGACCCCGACCCCACGGTCCCCGACAAGACGTACGCCAAGCGCGGCGGCTTCATCCCCGACGTGCCGTTCAACCCGCTGGAGTTCGGCCTGCCGCCGAACACCCTGGAGGTCACCGACGTCCTCCAGCTCCTCAGCCTCGTCGTCACGCGCGAACTGCTGAAGGACGCGGGCGCCGACCAGCAGTGGTACGACAAGTCCCGCACCGGCGTGGTCCTCGGCATCACCGGCGCCAACCAGCTCACCCAGCCGCTCACCGCGCGGCTGCAGAGCGGCGTGCTCAAGGAGGTCGTGCGCAGCTGCGGCCTGTCGCAGCGCGACGCCGACGAGATCGTCGCCAAGTTCCGCCTGGCGTACGCCCCCTGGGAGGAGAACTCCTTCCCGGGCATGCTCGGCAACGTCGTCGCCGGCCGTATCGCCAACCGGTTCGACCTCGGCGGCATCAACATGACGATCGACGCCGCCTGCGCCAGCTCGCTCGGCGCGGTCCGCAGCGCCGCCAGCGAGCTCCTCGAGCGCCGCGCCGACACCATGCTGGTGGGCGGCTGCGACGCCGAGAACACGATCTTCATGTACCTGTGCTTCAGCAAGACGCCCGCGCTGTCCAAGTCCGGGCGCATCCGCCCGTTCGACAAGGACGCCGACGGCACCCTGATCGGCGAGGGCATCGGCATGCTCGCCCTGCGCCGCCTGGCCGACGCCGAGCGCGACGGCAACAAGGTCTACGCCGTCCTGCGCGGCATCGGCACCTCCAGCGACGGCCGCTTCAAGTCCATCTACGCCCCGCGCAAGGAGGGCCAGATGGTCGCCCTGCGCCGCGCGTACGAGGACGCCGACGTCGCGCCCGACAGCATCGAGCTGTTCGAGGCGCACGGCACCGGCACCGCCGTCGGTGACGCCACGGAGCTGAGCGCCCTGTCCGCGGTCATCTCCGACTCCACCGACGCCACCCGCTACGCGGCCGTCGGCAGCGTCAAGTCCCAGATCGGGCACACCAAGGCCGCCGCGGGCGCCGCCGGCATGATCAAGCTGGCCCTCGCCCTGCACCACAAGGTGCTGCCGCCCACCATCAACGTCGACGAGCCCAACCCGGCGATCGACTTCGTTTCCGGCCCGTTCTACGTCAACACCGAGGCCCGCCCCTGGATCCGCACCCCCGAGCGCCCCAAGCGCCGGGCCGCGATCTCCTCGTTCGGCTTCGGCGGCACCAACTTCCACATGGTGCTTGAGGAGCACGGCGACGGCGACGACCTGCGCGTGTCCTTCCCCGTGTCCACCGTGCACCTGTGGCACGCGCCCGACACCGCCGCGCTGGCCGAACTGATCGCCTCCGGCGCTCCGGCCAACGGCGGGCCCGCTCCCGAGGGAAGCGCCCGCGTCGCCTTCGTCGCCCGCACCGAGCAGGAGCTCACCGCGCTGCGCGACCTCGCCGTCGGCGAACTGCGCGCCCGCCCCGGGGCCGACGCCTGGCAGCACCCCAAGGGCGTGTACTTCCGCAAGAGCGCCGCCCAGGCCGGCAAGGTGGCCGCGCTGTTCGCCGGACAGGGCAGCCAGTACGTCGACCTCGGCAAGAGTGCCGTCATGGCACTGCCGCCGCTGCGCGCCGCGTTCGACGCCGCCAACCGGCACTTCGAGGGCTCGGAGGCGCTGTCCCGCATCGCCTTCCCGCCGCCCGCGTTCGACGACTCGGGGCGCGGTGAGCAGGAGACCGCGCTGCGCGCCACCGCCTACGCCCAGCCCGCGATCGGCGCGCTGTCCGCGGGCCAGTTCCGCTACCTGGCCGAACTCGGCTTCACCGCCGAGGGCTTCCTCGGCCACAGCTTCGGCGAACTGACCGCCCTGTGGGCGGCCGGCGCCCTGGCGGACGAGGCCTACTTCGCCCTCGCGCGGGCCCGCGGCAACGCCATGGCCCCGCCGGAGCGGCCCGGCTTCGACGCCGGTGCGATGGCCGCGATCTCCGCGCCCGAGGAGAAGGTCGCCGAGCTCGTCGCCGCCCGACGCGACGTGGTGGTCTGCAACCGCAACGCCGCCGACCAGATCGTCGTGGGCGGACCCACCGACGAGGTCGAGAAGGTCGTCGCCGAGGCCACCGCGGCCGGACTGCGCGCGAGCCGTCTGCCGGTGTCCGCCGCGTTCCACACGCCGTTCGTCGGACACGCCGTCGAGGCGTTCCGCGCCGACGTGGACCGCGTCGAGGTCACCCGGCCGACCGCCACCGTGTACGCCAACACCCGGGGTGCCTCGTACGGCGACGACGTGGCCGCCAACCGCAAGGTGCTCACCGAGCAGCTCATCAACCCGGTCGACTTCGCCGCCCGCGTCGAGGAGATGTACGCCGCCGGGCACCGCGTGTTCGTCGAGTTCGGCCCCAAGGCCGTGCTGACGCAGCTCGTCCGCCGCATCCTCGGCGAGCGCGAGCACACCGCGGTCGCCCTGGACGCGGGTCCCGGCCGCGACTCCGACACCGCGCTCAAGCAGGGCATCGCCCAGCTCGCCGTGCTCGGCCTGCCGCTCGCCACCGCCGACCGCTATGTGGCCGCCCCGGCCGTCGAGGCGCCGGCCAAGGGCATGCAGATCCTGCTCAACGGCATCAACTACGTCTCGCCCGAGCGCCGCGCCGCCTACCGCGACGCCATCGACAACGGCTACCGCGTCACCGTCCCGACGCTGCCGGGCGCGGCCAACGGCAGCAACGGCGGCGGCACCGCCGTCACCCCGGCCCCGCAGGCCCCGGCCGTCGCGCCGCAGGCCCCGGCCCCCGCGCGGCCGGCCGCCCCGGCCCCGAGCGCTCCGCTCCCGGCCGTGGCGCACCAGGCCCAGCCGGTCGCCGTCCGGCCGGTCCCCGCGGCCGTCCCGGCCGCCGCCGCGCACACCGCCCCCGGCGGGGTCGCCACCGCGGTCGCGCCCGCCCGGCCCGTACCGACACCCGCTCCCGCTCCGACCGCCTTGGAGACCCCCAACGTGGACAGCGACCGCCTCGCAGGGCTCGTGGCCGACCACCTCGCCCTGCACGACGACTACCTCAACAGCCAGCTGGAGAGCGCCGAGCGCCTGACCGGCGTACTGGAGCGGGCCGCCGAACAGGGGCAGCTCGGCGAGGTGCTGCCCGGCGTGAACGCGGTCAAGGAGCACGGCCTCGACATCGGCCGCAGCCACCTGCGCGCCAACGAGATCCTGCGCGACCTGGCCGCCCTGGAGATGCGCGCGACCGGCTCGGCCCCGGCGGCCCCGGCGATCGCAGCCCCGGCCCGCTCCGAGGCCCTGCTCGCCCCGCAGCAGCCCGCGCTCCCCGCCCCGGTGGCGCCAGGCCGTCGCCCTCACGCCCGACTCCCTGACGCTCACCATGTCCGTGGAGACG
>NZ_JBEXPR010000024.1:0-2791 GCF_040612135.1 Streptomyces sp. NPDC006458
CAAGCTCCGCTGCTCGACCACCCGCATCACCAGCCTCGTCCAAGCCGTCCTCACCCTGCATCTGGCCAGCTCAGAGTGAAGATGGAAAAGGCTCACTGGCCCCTGGGCCCCGGCGTTCTTGTGAGTCGTCCGGTCGGATAAGACCGGGGAACCGCGACGCGCTCGCCGTTCGGCTGCGGCGACACCTCGCAGGTGACAACAAGACTGCCTACGTGACAGCTACCGTGCTTCGGCTCACTGGGCGAGGCGCACCCACTCCGCGAGCTGCGCCTGGCCGCGGACGTCGTCGTCGGCCAGGTCCTCGAACCGGGACGCCTGCCGCGCGGCGAAGCGGGCGTCCTCGAGGGCCGCCTCGACGGCGTCGCGTCCATCCCCTTCGCCCGGCGCCGTACGACGCGGCGGCCGATGCGGGCGGGATAGACCGGCTCCCGGGGCACGGCGACGCGACGCGGGGCGAGCGGGCGGCCAGCGGTGCGCCGGGGCGCCCAGGGCGTGGTCATCTTCGGCCTCGTATTCGTGGTGCGGATTCGGGAGCGGGCCGTCGTTTCGACGGCCCGCCGAATGCGGGTCCGGAATTCGGCCGGGTCAGATCCGGAACTCTATTTTCGAGACGTGCGTTAAATCTGCCCGCAGGCCAGCGGCACGGGTGCCCCACTCCGTGAAATACGACTCCGTGATGGCCTCAGCGACAATCGGATGCAGGTCCTCCTCCGTCGCACCGGCCTCCTGGAGTTCGAGGATCTGCTTCGCGTAGTAGGGCGAGATGTCCGTAGTGATCTGGCGCTCGCGGCCGTCATCCGAGCTGCCCGTGCAGGCGAATCCGGAGTACGCAGTCACCTCCACCATCATCCCGCTGAAGGTCGACGCCTGTTGACGCGCCTGCGCCCTGACCTGCGGTTTCCACTCGGATTCCGTCTCCTCCACCAGGGCGGCTTGGGGACACTTCTGCGCGGTCGTCAGCTTCCCGGCGCGGTAGCGCTCCACCGTGCGGCGCGAGACGCCCAGGCGCTCCGCTAGGGCCTGCGTCGACCCCTTCGCCCGCGTGAGAAGGAATTTCACCTGAGCCTTTGCGGATTTCGGCGCGGGCCGGGTGAACACCTTCCGCTCCGCCCGTGCGAGGGCCTCCAGGACCTTGCCACGGCGCGGGGCCGGCTGCTGCTCGTGATCGCTCATGCGACCAGAAGGCCACGGCGCGCCTGTGGACAGAGGCCAAGCCTTGGCGGCAAGCGGCCCCTGCGGATACGTGAGCGAGCCCCGGACCGATCCGGTCCTGTGCCGAAGCACGTGCGATCGCCTTGCGCCCGCAGCCCTGCGGTGAACGACACTTCTCGTCCCGCCGGAGGGCCGAGGGACGCCGATTGCAGGCCGCCCGGGCCACGCTGCCAAGCGCTGGCAGGACCGCACGTCGAGTACGACGGGCTCGCAGAAACGCGGTCGTGGCCCACTGCGACGGTGAGGTAGAACAGCCGACATGACGGTCTTCTACTGCGCGAAGTGCGGTGCCCACCTCACACCGGACCTCCAGGGTCTTCCCGAGGTGCCTGACGCATCCGCGACAGCGACCGTGATCGCAAGACCCGGCTCGCGCCCTCGACCGTCCTACGCGGCCACTACACCATCGACGCGCAGCTGTGGGGAGCCCCCTTCGTGGCTCCGGACCCCCGGCAACCGAGCGCATCCGGAAGTCGCGGCCTGCTGATGCCCCCCGCCATGACCGGAATGGTGTCCGCAGGGCCCAGGAACTCCGTGGTCGTTCATCCGGATGACGTGCCCACACTCCAGTTGATCGAAGCCTCGGGCATCCACTGGGGATGCTGCGGGCCGCTCGGAACCGGAGGCCGCAACATGACGTGCGCCTGTGGGACCCTCGTGGCCACCCTGGCCGCGGACTGTTTGGGACCCCACGAACTGCACCTCGACCCCGTCCGCGTCTATGCGTACACAGCAGGCCCGCCAACGTAGTCACGGATGTTGCTCTGTGCCGGGTAACGGCTACCTTGCGCAGGACGAACGATTCAAGGCCTGTGCCACCAGTGGCCGCATCCGCCGGAGCAGAAGCGCTCGCGGCGCCGCCCATCGGCGATCGCGAGCACCGCGATCAGGAGCCGGAACGCCTTCCGGCGTTCGTCGATCGGGCTGAGGCCGGCGATCTTGCCCAGTTGTTGATCGATGCGGCCGCGTGTGATCAGCACCGCAGGTGTGTGCGTTGGGCGTAGCCCGGCACGGCGGATGCTCTTCGGTCCGTCTTCGGCGACGGCACGGGCCTGGATGCAGTGATGGGACAACGACCGCAGTGTCACGGACTGCTCCTCGGATCCGAGTGCGTCGAACCACTCGATGCCTTCGGACATTGGGCGCAGCCCCTGGGCGAGTTCGTTGAGCATCACGTCGCGTTCGGTCATGCCTGACTCGCGTGAGACGGGCGGCGGGTTCGCCGCGGTGATCAGGATTCCGAGCAGGACCGCCAGTTCGGCGGCGCCTTCGGCCCAGCGGGTGGTTTGCAGCGGGTGCACCTGGTCGAGGGGGACGCCTTCGCGGGCCAGGACGCCCGTTGCCGACCAGGTAGACGACGCCGGGTCCATCCCCGCGGGTGCGGGGAGCAGTCCTGCGCCGGTGTCCTCTCGCCGGCGTACGCGGGTCCATCCCCGCGGGTGCGGGGAGCAGATCTCAGCCTCGTAGGCACGGCGGATGCCGTAGGGTCCATCCCCGCGGGTGCGGGGAGCAGTCTGGTTGACCTGTGGTTTTACCGCAGGTGGCGGGTGTTTCTGACCAGTTTCTTCGATTCGGGTGA
>NZ_JBEXPR010000024.1:2885-12775 GCF_040612135.1 Streptomyces sp. NPDC006458
CGTAAGGGTCCATCCCCGCGGGTGCGGGGAGCAGTCTGGTTGACCTGTGGTTTTACCGCAGGTGGCGGGTGTTTCTGACCAGTTTCTTCGATTCGGGTGAATGGGGCATTTACGGCTTCATGGTCAGTGTTTGCCGAAGCGTCGGCGTTTGGATTGTCGGCTCCAGCCGGTGGGCGGATGTTGCGTGTTGTCAGGGGCGGAGGTGGGGGCTGGATCTGAGGCGGGTGGGTGTGGGGCGGGTCGGTGGATGAGGGTGGCGCCTTCGTGGTCGGTGGGGTGCCAGGTGTGGTCGTGGGTGCGGAAGGTGAAGCCTTGTTCGTTGTTGGTGGTGTGGGCGAGGAGGGCGCGGCCTTGGCCTGCGTATTGGCGTACTTCGTTCCAGAGGGCGTCGCGGATGCGGGCGGAGGGGTTGCCGATGAAGACGCCGGCTGAGATTTCGAGCATCCAGCGGGTGAGGAAGCCGCGTAGTCCGGCGGGGCAGTTGGTGAGGACGATGACGGTCACCAGAGGTGGTCCGGGTAGTCGTGGTCGGGGCCGTCGTGGTTGAAGCCGGAGGGGGTGTGGTCGCCGTGGTCGCTTTGGAGGGTGACCAGGTCGTGGTCGTCTGCGGTGGCCGGGACGGCGTTGTGGGGGAGGAGGAGGTGTTTGACGTCGTTGACGCACCGGTCGAGGAGGTGTGTGTCGTTGATGCGGTCGCGGAGGGCGCGGCGGGTGCGGGGGCCGATGTCTTCTTCGCTGTGGGCGGCGGTGTCGAAGGCGACGGGGATGGCGATGTCCGTTTTGTAGAGGTCGGCGATGTCGAGGACGAAGGAGAGTTCGTGGCCGGAGTGGATGAAGCCGAGTGCGGGGCTCAGGCCGAGTGAGGTGACGACGGCGTGGGCGATGCCGTACATGCATTGCGCGGCGGCGGTGATGGCCTGGTTGACGGCGTCGCCGCTGGTGTAGTCGCCGGGGGTGTAGCGGCGGCCTTTCCATTCGATGCCGGTGCGGGCGGCGTGGGTGCGGTAGCAGTCTTTGACGCGTTTGCCTTCGCGGCCGAGGAGTTCGCGGCGGGTGAGGCCGGCGGGATCTTCGTCGGGGAAGCGCAGGCGGTACATGTGACGGGCGACGGTGAGGCGGGTGCGGGGGTTGGCCCACTGGAGGGCCTGGGCTTCCATGAGGGCGGAGGAGCGGGTGAGGGCGCGGCCGGAGGCGTAGTAGCGCACGGCGTGTTCGCCGACCCAGGCGACGGCGGCGCCGGTTTCGCCGAGGACGCTCATGGCCTGATGGGTGATGCGGGTGCCGGGGCCGAGGAGGAGGGTGCCGATGGTGGCGGAGGGGATGTGGGTGGTGCCTTCGGCGTCGGTGGCGGTGATGGCGTTGGCGTCGCGGTGGACGGTGCAGCGTTCGAGGTAGAGGAAGGAGAGGCGTTCGGTGGTGCGGGTGAGATGTCTGGGGGTGAGGGCGGTGCGCTGGGAGACGTGGGTCATGGGGCTGTCTGGGGGCTGGGTGTGAGGGGGGTGAGGGTGAGCAGGCCGCATCCGTAGGCGCGGGCGCGGCCGATGCCCTGGGTGAGGGTGCGGCGCAGGGCGTCGGGGTCGGTGACTTCGAGGCGGCCGTCGTAGGTGGCGGTGACGAGGGTGACGCTGCCCTTGCGGTTACCGGCGGAGCCGGGGTTTTTGCTGAAGGCGAGGGTGCGGGTGTCGCTGACGGTGAGTTCGTAGCGGTCGCCGTGGTGGGTGTGGCCCTGGCGGGTGGTGCCGGGGGGCAGCAGGCGCTGCGCGGCGGGTTTTTCGAGGATGCGGATGCCGGCTCGCTGCTGGCGGCCGGGCTCCAGGAGCCAGCCCATCTGGTGGACCGGGGTGAGGTGGGCGGTGAGTTTGCGCACCTCGCCGTCCTTGCGGCGGATGGTGTGGACGGGGTTGGCGGTGAGGCGGAAGGACCAGCGTGATCCGGTGGCCAGCTGGTCGAGGAAGGGGCTGTAGGGGCGGGTCTGCCAGCCCGGTGTCTCGGGGGCGGCCACGGCGGGCCAGCCGGCCTGTTCGACGAGGTGGGTGAGGTCGGGCCGGTCGGGGCTGACCACGTAGAGGATCACTTCGGCGCGGGCGGGGTGGTCCAGGCGCCACAGGATGCGTGGCGCGTCGGGGGCCGTGCGGTCGCCGGGCAGGATGTGCGGGAACGACGACATGACGGCTGCATGCAGGGCCTGGGGGGAGGACAGCAGGCGGCGGGCGCCGGGCCGGGCGGCATTGAGGCGGAAACGGGTGAGGAACATCAGACGTTGTCGCCTTCCGGGTAGGCGGCCAGCGCGTCGAACGGGTCGTGCCGCGCCGCCTGGCCGGTGTCGGGGGCGGGCGGCCGGGGCACGGACGTGGTGACGACGGTGCGCAGGGCGTGGCGGCGGTGGGCGGCGGCGAAGCTGACGGGCTGGTCGCGCAGGGTGTCCGCGGCGGCTGGGCTGTCGCCGGCCCGGATCTCGCGCAGCACGGTCAGCGTTTCGGGGGGCCGGTTGTGCTGGCGGCGCCGGTACCAGCCGGCGGCCTGCCACGGCTCGTGCGCCAGGACGTGTTCGAGCCGGGCACCTTTGTGGAGGGTGAGGTCGACGGGGCGGGCCGGCGGGCAGGAGCGGCGGCCGAGGAACGGCGGGTAGACCGGGGCGCGCAGCGCCTGCTGCAGGTGGGTGAGCAGGCCGTGTTCGCCTTCGACGGCGGCGACGAACACGGCGTCGGCGAGGTAGAAGCGTTCCGACAGCGGCATGGCTTTGCCGGTGGCTGTGTGGTGGGCGGTGTGGAAGTCGCGGATGCGGGTGCCGGGCTGGTCGATGCGGACACCGAACCGCAAGGCGCTCAGGGGTGTAAGGCGCTTGTCGTCGTCGCGTTCGATGCCGACGGCGGCGGCGAGCAGGCCGATGACGGCGCTCTTGGTCGGGGCGGATTCGGTGGTGCGCCTAGTGAAGCGGGAGGACGCTCCCCAGGACTGCAGGGGGCCCGCCAGCAGCAGGGACAGAACACCGGTGTGGGTCATTTCGGCTTCTCCAGCCGCTCGGCGACGGCCTGTCCGACGGCCTTGATGAGTGCGGTGAGGTTGTCCGCTTCGGTTCCCAGACGGTCGAGTTGGCGGGTGTGGGGGCCGACGCGCAGGATCCAGGTGGGGTCGGCCTCGGTGCCGTAGGCGCGTTCGATGTCGGGGACGTATGCGGTGAGCCGGTCGCACGCGGCGCGTAGGTGGCCGCCCTCCTCGGCGCGGACGGGGTCTTCGAAGGCCGACACGAAGCTGACGGGCCGGGTGGAGCGCAGGGTGACGAGTACGGCGTCGGGCAGGGTGTGATGCCCGAACGTGTTGATCTTGCCGGTGGGCAGGGACGCGACGAAGCTGTGCATGAATGCCTCGACGGCGCGGCGTACGGGCTGGGTTGCGGGTTCGTCCTCGCGCAGGCCCTGGCCGAGGTTGGCGGCGAGCTGGTGAATGCCGAGGGCGGCGTAGCGGTACAGGGTGGCGGAGTTGAAGTCGACTGTGCCGATCATGCCGGCGCCGGTCTCTTCGTCGCGGTTGTGGTCGTCGACGGCGGTGTAGTAGTCGGATTCATTGTCGACGCGGTGGACGCTGAGCGCGTGGGCGACCTGGACGGCGGCGTCGACGTTGATGTCGGCGATGTCGGCGACCATCCGCCCGAAGAGGGCGATGTCCACGGAGTGGCGGGTGTCGGCGGCTTCGCGGGCGCGGTCCTTGTTCTTCCTGTCCTTGAAGAAGGCGGTGATGTCGGCTGCGCCTTCGGCGGCGAGCGCCGCGAGGGCGTCGAGCTGGCGGGCGGAGAGGAAGACCAGGTACTTCGTTTCCGGGGCGGGGGCGGGGCTGCCGTCTTTGGCCTGGTCGGCCTTGCGCTTGGGCACCTCGGTCTTCAGCCCGGTTGCCTTGACGGTCTCATCCGCCCGGCGCAGTGCTTCCTCCTCGCTGAGCGCGGGGTCGAGCGCGGTGATCCGCTCGGCGAGGAGTTCGACGACCTTCTTCGTCCTCACGCCGAGCTCGGTCGGGTCGAGGAGGTGTTCGTCGCGGAAGTAGGTGCGGATTGCCCGCTTCCATGCCTGGCTGGAGACCCGGGCGCGGGGGACACCGCCGTAGACGGCCGTCTTCGGGGCGCCGGTGTCGTCCCGGTTGAGGTTGCTGGGCGGGACGGTCTGCAGGGCGTGCACGTCCAGGAAGAAGCGGTTCACGAGGCGTCCTTGTCGTCCTTGGCGAGCGGTGGGGTATCGCTGGTGTCGTCGGATGCGGGGGCGGTGCGGGGGAGTGCGTGGAAGGAGCGGCCCCACTCCCGGCGCACGGCCGCAGGTCCGTCGGGCCACTGCCACGCGTATAACTGCCCGGCGAGCAGCCCGTAGTCGAGGGGGATGTCCGCGCCGCGCAGCAGGGTGACGATGTCCCGCAGCCGCTGCGCGAGGGCCGGCAGGTCGGGTGCGGTGCCGGCCCGCACGAGGCGTTTGCGGACTGCTTCGTCGATGTCCCCGGCGGGCATGAGCCGGCGGACGGCAAAGCCGAGCCCGCCGGGCAGCGTTGCGGTGTGGGCGCGGTGCATGCGCGAGCCGCGCGACTGCTGGTGCAGCGCCCACAGTGTCAGTGCTGTGTACAGGGCGTTCTCCGCACGCACGAGTTGCGTCTCGCTGAGCGGCCGCGCGCGTTCGCCGGGTGCGTGGAGGGGGCCTGTGTCGATCAGTCCCCACAGGTCGGGCAGGGCGGCGGCGTCCCGGCCCGCGCCGCGGCGCAGCCGGGCGAGCGCGGCTACGGCAGCGGGCTGGTCGCGCAGGTAGCCGTCCTGCCAGAAGGTGATGCGGTCGGCAGCAAGACGGGCGATGCGGCCGCTGACGCCGCTGCCTGACTGCATTGTTGACCCGGGCGGGGTGAGGGTGGTCATCGCTGTATCTCCGTGTCGGGTGCCGCAACAAAGGGGAGCGCGGCCCGTCCGGCCGGGCCGCGTCGGGCCGCCCCGTTGGGTCTAGGGTCCGGTGCCGGACTGCGCGTCGTCCGCACCGGCTGGCCCTGCAGCAGCATCAGCAGGGCCGGCCGGGCCGACGGGGTCAGGGCCCGGCAGTACTTTCGCCAGGCGCCTGCGGAACCAGGTGTCGGCCAATCCCGCACTGAGCCACACGGTGCCGTTCTTGCCGGTGACGGTCCGACCCTGCCATGCGCTGTCCCCTGCCGCCTCGATGAGGCGGTCGCCGAGCCGGCCGATCACCTGCCGGGCCTGGGCCTGCCAGATGCTGCGCCGCTCGAACGGGTCTTTTGCCCCGGCGAGTTCGGACAGCCAGGTGCGGTAGGGCTGTTCCAGTGCGTCGAATCCGGCGCGGCGGGCGCTGTCCTTCGGTCCGTCCGTCGCGCTGCCGGCCGCGGCGGCGAGGTCTGCAGCCAGATCGCCCAGGGTGCGAACGGCCAGTTCGGCGTCCTCGGCGGCGTCGACGGCCTGCCGGGCGTAGGTGCGGTCCTGGCGATGGAGCAGCACCAGGGGCATCAGCAGGTGGTCGTCGACGATGTCGTCTATCACGGACTGCTGCGTCCCGTACGCGGCGCCGATCACCCGGGCCCGCACGAGGAAGCCGCGTGCGAGGTGGCCGTCGGTGACCAGGCGGGCGATCCACTCCAGGACGAGCGGCCGCAGGTGCGGCGCCGCCTCGGCCGTCTGCCCGCTTTCGGTGCGGTCGGCCACCAGGGCGGCGATGCCCCGCCAGGCCGCGCGGGCAGGATCGTGTTCCCTGGGCAGGTAGACCTGCGCCCGGCGGAGCTTCTTCTCCTGGGCCGCGCTGCGCCGCCAGGCCGTCATAGGCTCACGGTGGAACATGTTGCGCCAGGCCAGGGGGTCGCCGTAGCCGAGGACGACGCCGTGGACGCCGTCACGGTTGTGGTGCAGGCGCAGGCGGCGGGACTGCCACGTGTACAGGTCCCGCGGGCCGGTCGGCGGGCGCTCGGTGCCGCCGGGGCCGCAGGGTTCGCGCCGCCAGGCCGGCCGGTCGCCCGGGCCGGTGTCCAGGGGGTCGGTGTCGGCGGCGACAAGGTTCAGCAGCAGTGTCTCGCGCAGGGTGTCGCCCTCGGCGAAGACGCCGCCCAGGCCGCCGGCCCAGCCCGTGCCCAGCGGGTACACCTTGCCGCCCCTGACGCGGTCGTCGCCGACGGTGCCGGACTTGATGCCGGAGGTGTCGTAGGCGTGGGCGTGCACGACCCAGCGGGCGGCTTCGGCGAACGTCAGCCGCAGCCCGTCGGGGCGTCGGGCGGTGAAGAACGGCTCGCCGTTGGGGACGTCGGCCACGATCCGGTTCAGCGGGAAGACTTCGTCCTTCGCCGTGCGCAGTCCCGCCGTCTGGAAGAAGGGGACCTCGGGGTGCAGTAGGTCGAAGCGCTCGCGATGGGTGGCGAGATAGCCCTGCACGGGAGCGAAACAGTCCGGGTCGTCCCGCAGATCGGCCCACTCCTCGATGTCCCGGGGGCCGTCGAGCGCGTCGTGCGCGATGGCCAGCAGCAGCCGCATCAGGGCGAACTCCTGCGTGGGCAGGTCCCCGATGACGCGGCGTAGGGTGCCCGCCCGCGCAAAGACCTGACGCAGCGACAGCTCGTGCTGGCTGCCGTCCATGTCGAGCACACCGATCCACGGGCTGTCGGTCAGATCGAACGACGCCGGCGCCGGTGCGGCCTGGGATAGGGGTAAGTCAGGTGCGGTCGTCACGGGTGACCTCCAGGCCGTCCAGGGGGCTGTAGCGGAGTGAGAAGCCTGCCAGAGAGGTCTGACAGTCCTCGTCCAGCGCCAGGATCAGCTGCCCGTCCAGCCACGGGCACTCCTTGCCCTGCCAGGCGGGCAGATACAGCTGCTCCAGCTGCGCGATGGCCTGGTCCATGACACCGGGAGAGGAGAACTGCATGGGCAGACGCAGCCCGCAGCTCGCCGCCGTACGCGCCGCGAACGAAGCCGGTGCCTGATCCTGCGGCAGGCCGAGGCCCGCCCGGCGGCGTCCTTTGCCATCGGGCTCCAGCCACGGCAGGGTGGCCAGGCTCCCGTCGCCGCGGCGCTGCACGGCGACGACTTCCAGGCTTTCGCGGCTGTCACGGACCTGGGCCGCCCCGGCGCGGCTGTCGTCGGCATCTCCCACTCCGGCCGCCACCCACCCGAACAATGCTCTGCCGGGCTTGCCGACGTCACCGAGGCGGAAGGCGGCGGCCCGCTCGGCCTGATCCGCCCGGTGGGCGTCGAACCGCTCGCGTGCCTGCTCGAGCACCTCGGCCCACGACGGCGGCCCGAGCGGGCCCCGTCCGTAGGCCTGCTGCACGAGAGGGCTGATGTCCGCAGGCAGGCACACCGGCCGCCCGCCCTCCGCGAGATGGGGCAGCAGCGCGGCGGCCGACCGCAGCAGCAGATACCGCCCGTACACGGCCACCGACCCCCGCACCGGCACCGGCACATCCCCCGTGCCCGCGCCCCAGTCGGCGCCGGTGAGCAGACAACGGGCCGCGCGCAACCGTCCGGGCCGCCCGCTGTTCATCTCACCGCGCTGGTGGCGGTGCAAGCGGCCCATCCGCTGCAACAGCAGGTCCACCGGGCACAGATCGCTCACGAGCAGATCGAAATCCACGTCCAGCGACTGCTCGGCGACCTGACTGGCCACCACGATGTGCCGGCCCACCGGCCGCCCGTCCGCCTTGTCCGGCGGACCGAACCGCTGCAGCAGGTCACGGTCCTTCGCCGCCCGGTCCAGATCGACGAACCGCGAATGCGCCACCGTCACCGCCGCGTCACCGAACCTCGCCCGCAGCACCCGCGCCGTCTGCAGCACCCGCGCGACGGTGTTGCGCACCACCAGCACACAGCCGCCGCCGCTGGTCTCCACCTCCAGCCTGTCGGCGAGCACATCCAGATCGTCGCCGAGCGCCTCCACCGCCACACCCGTCGCCCGGCCCGACGCGCCGGGCCGCCGCTCCACTGGCACCCCTCCCGCAACCACAGCGGTGATCAGCGGATACGCCACCTCCACCGGCTCCCCGGCCTCCACCCCTTGCCCGCCGGGCAGTGGCGCGCTGCTCGTGCCGCTGTAGGCGGCGAGAAGCTCGCGGCGGCGGCCGGCGGGCAGGGTCGCGGACAGCACGATCACCGGAACGCGGTACGCGCCCAGCCAGGACAGCACCCGGTCCAGATACACACTCATATAGGTGTCATAGGCGTGCGCCTCGTCGATGACCACGACCTTGCCCGCCACCGCGAGATGACGCAGCGCCAGATGCCTGCTCTTCAGCCCCGCGAACAGCAACTGGTCGATCGTGCCGGCCACGAAGGAGGCCAGCATGGCCTTCTTACGGCCGCGCAGCCAGGCGTGCGCGACAAGCTCAGCACCCGCCCGCCGTCCGGCATCCACCTGCCTGCCCGGCACCGGAGCGTCCTCGTCCACGCCGACAGCCGCGACCGCTCCCGCACGGGCCATCAGGCCCGCAAAGTCCTCGTTGAGCGCAGCCTTCGAATGCGCCAGATGCACCGACCGACGCGTGCCCGCCACCCCGGGCAGCCGCTCCAGCCAGGTGAGCAGACGGGGAAACATGGCATTGCCGGTCGCCATCGTCGGCAGCGCGAAGAACACCCCGCCCGCACCCGAGCGTGCCGCGAACACCTCAGCCACAGCGAGCGCGGCCTCCGTCTTCCCCTCACCCATCGGCGCCTCCACGATCATCAGACCGGGCGCCTGCATCTCACGGGCCAAAGCCAGCGCAGCCTCCTGCACCGGCCGAGCCTTCACCCCCGCCGGCAGCCCGAACCGCGCGGACAGCAACTCCTGCGCCCCAAGCCCTGCATCCTGCGCCTGCCACGCAGGCGGCAGGTCCAGCCCGCGCCAAGCCCGCACGAGCCGCTCCTCACCCGCGCACCCGGCCCCGTCGGGGAAGTAAGGGAACAAGGCCGGATTGCTGGCAATCCAGTCGCAGACAATCACCAGCGCCGTCAGCAGGACCTGTACCGGCTGCGGCAGCCGCACCGATCCCCACCCCTCCAACCGATCGGCGACACCGAAATGCTCCGCGCAGGCGTCCAGCAGCCCGGTCTGCACCTCACGCCAGACACCAGCGGACGCCCCCCGGGTCCGCAGCAGCTCCTCGTGCTCGTAGAGGGCCTTGATCTGCCCGTGCTCAGGCGGCACCCCGTGATGACCGCCGACCGCGACCGTGAACTGCCCCGTCCGCGAGGGCGCCCACCGGTGCCGTTCCTCCAGCCACTCCGCCAGCAGCAACTGCCCGGCCAGGCCGTGCAGGGCGAGCCGGCGCCCTGGCCCCATCGCTTCCGCCGAGCGCATCGCCAGCCCCCGCCGGCGCATCGCGTCGGCGAGCGCGGGGACCTGGCAGGCGAACGCCGGTGTCGCCTTGCCGATGTCATGGACCCCGGCCAGCCACCCAGCAAGGGCCCGGCCGTCGCTGTCGCCCCCCGGCAGGGACTGGGCGATGAGATGCCGCACGCTCGCCGGCAGCCAGTGATCCCACAACAGGCCCGCCACCGCAGCCGAGTCCTCCATGTGCCGCCATAACGGCAGCCAGCCGTCGCTGTCACGGTCATGCTTCGCCCACACCGACCGGGCCGGCTCCCCAAGCCGACGCAACAGACCAGAGTGGGCAATCCCCCCACGCGTCATGAAAGATTCATACCGGCTGACCGCGCCACTTCGGGCGTGAATCCGCGAAGTTGACCATAGTCGGCCCGCGCCGCAGGCCCTCCCGGAACAATGCACCGTGAAGAGGTTCCCTTTGCTACGTTTGCCGGACTCGATGAACCTTGACAAAAACATTGCTGCACAGCGGTAAACCCGCAGGTCACCGAGACTGCTCCCCGCACCCGCGGGGATGGACCCCGCGCCCTGCTCGACCTGCAGGGCAACCGGGTCTGCTCCCCGCACCCGCGGGGA
>NZ_JBEXPR010000024.1:12872-129883 GCF_040612135.1 Streptomyces sp. NPDC006458
CGCAGGTCACCGAGACTGCTCCCCGCACCCGCGGGGATGGACCCCGCGCCCTGCTCGACCTGCAGGGCAACCGGGTCTGCTCCCCGCACCCGCGGGGATGGACCCAGCATCCACGTACGCGGCAAGTAGGCCACCGGCTGCTCCCCGCACCCGCGGGGATGGACCCTGGTGAAAGACCCGGACTTCGACGACCCGAGCCTGCTCCCCGCACCCGCGGGGATGGACCCGCGTTCTGACTGCCGCTGCTGTACGCGGTCAGCTGCTCCCCGCACCCGCAGGGATGGACCCGGCCCGCCCCGACGACAGGCCCCGTGAAGGACCTGCTCCCCACACCCGCGGGGAGGACCCTGGTCGAGGTCGAGGAACGTCATCGCGTCCTTCTGCTCCCCGCACTGTGACTGAGCGCTGCAGGTGGCGAGTTTCGCCAACTGAAGCGCTCAGCGTGCCGTGCCTCCCCCGGCGGGCATGGTGGGACGGCGGCGTCCCAGCCCCTGGCAGTTTGCTGCGGCGCCGTGACATCGTCAGCAGGTGACCGACGCTGCTGATGGGGCAATGACCTTGAGACGGCCGGACGACCGCGCTGCGTCCGCCCTGCGCTTCGCGACGGAACTCGTCGCGTGGGTGGCCACCCCCTGGGCCCTGGCCAGCCACTCATCGCTGCTTGCCGCCCTGTCCGTGCTGGCCCTGATCGGCCTTCCGACGTTGTTCTCCACTCCTGGGGACAAGGCCAACGTGATCATCGCGGTGCCGGGCTGGGTCACGATCCTGCTGGTGCTGCTCCAGCTCGCTGCGGCCGTGGTCTTCTCGTGGCTGGCCTGGCCCGCCTGGGCGGCGGCCCCCGCGACTCTGCTGGCCGCCGCCACCCTTGTCACGGAGCGTCGGCGCTGGCGGTGGCTGGTCTCCGCGAACCGACTCGCCGACTGAAGCGCTCACCCGCCAACTGGGGCGCTCAGTCACACATCCAGCGGTTCGGGCCCTTGCTGCTGGGAGATCTACAGGTCGAACTCGAGGTGCTCGATGTCCGTGAACCGGACCTCCTCCAGGGAGCCGGCGCGGCGGCCGCCGTCCTGGAAGTACACCTCCTTGAGGGCTTCGGCCGCGATCTCCTGCAGTCGGGCGTCGCTGACGCCGGCCTCCTGGGCGTCGAAGAGGCGGGCGGCGTAGGGCGGGGGCAGGGCGACGGTCAGGTGCCGGATGCGGTCCTGGTCCGTGGACCCGATCGGCGCGGTGTAGCCCATGCGGGCGCGGGTGTCGATGACGATGCCGCCCGTGCTCGCTGCCTTCGCCTTGGCCTTCGCCCGGACCTGCGGCTGCCACCGTTTCTTCACCTCGCGCTCCAGGCGCGCGGCGAGGTCCGGGCGGGGCTTCTTGAGCTGGTCCTTCACGTACCGCTCGACGGTGCGCTGGGAGACCCGCAGCATCTGGGCGACCGCCTTGGTGCTCTTGAGCTGCTTGACCAGGTAGCGCATCTGCGCGCCGGCCGACTTCGGTGCCGGGCGGGTGAACGCCTTCTGCACCGCGGCCTCCAGGCCGTCCCCGAACAGGCTCATCGCCTACTCCTACTCTCCGTTGTCGACGTCGGTGACGGTGCCGTCCTTGATGTACCGGGCCAAGTTGAGTTCCGGCGCGTTGAACCGCTCCCGGACCTCCTCGCCCCACAGGACCTCCTGAGTGCCCTCGTGCTTGACCAGGCCGGGGTTGATGCCGAGCTTGAAACCGCCGGGCAGCGGCTTGCCCTCCCGGTAGGGCAGAAAGTCCAGCGGGCTCTCGCCGTTGGCCGCGTAGACGACGCAGTCGGACAGGATCGCCACCGGGTACTGGCCGGTGAACGCCGCGTGCTTGACGATCTTGCGGTGCAGGTTGATCCGGGTGCGGGAGATGACCGCCGCCCGGATGTCCGGCCGCCACGTCGGGCGGGACAGCGCGCGCCACGGCTCGCCCGGCCGCCAGCCCTCCCCGCGCGGGCGCTCGCGCAGCTTGCCCAGACCGCCCTTCACCGTCGCCTTGACCGCTGAGACGACGATCGCCAGGTCCGGGTCACGGCTCTTGCAGCCGTCCATCGCCGCCAGGAAGTCCGCCGGCTCCATGTCCGCGTGCACGCCGAGGTCGGCCATCGTGGCGAGGTAGGCGTCGCGCAGCCGGTTGTACCAGCCGTCCAGGTAGCGGCCGTTCTGGTAGCGGACGTACGCCTCGAGCGGGCGCGCCTCGTAGCCGAGCTCCACCGCGTAGGCCACGGTCGGCGTCGCGTACCAGGCCGGCCCTTCGGGGCGCTCTCCCTTCGGCGTGAACGGGGAGGGCAGCAGCGAGCCGTCCAGCTCCACCCACTCCTTGCCGACCTTCACGCGGGACAGGTCGACATGGCTCAGGTCCACCAGCCACGAGCCGGGCAGCTTCGGGTCGAAGACCGGGTTCGTGACGTGCGTCGGCGCTCCGAGGCCGACGTTCAGGCCGTTCGCTCCGGCGGCGAAGGCCATGTTGACGTCGATGCCGACCAGGTGGCGCAGGGTGCACTCGGCATCGGTCATCTGCCGTGCCCAGTCGTACGCCTCCTCGAACAGCTTCTCCGCCGGGCCGCGCACGTGGAAGCGGGGCAGGTCCTTGAGCAGCGGGTGACCGTCCGGGGCCTCGCACGGTGCGCAGTCCACCGGGTCCTTGCCGAGTGAGCCGGGGTTGTGCTCGGAGTGCCGCTTGCCGTCGGCGTCGGGCTCGGAGGCGCGGGTCGGCGGGTGCAGCGCGGTCATCAGCTCCAGGCCGGTCACGGCGGTCGATCCGCGCGGCGTCATCACCCGGGACGCGTACACGCCCAGGAGCCGGGCGAGTTCGGCCGGCCCCAGCTGCCCGGCCGCGCCCCAGTGCCGGGTGTCCAGCGCGTTCCACGACGGGATGCACAGCTGCACGCAGGCCCGCTCCGAACCGGTCGCGGGGCGGTAAATCCGCGCCCACGGGCCGAAGCCGCGCTTCGTCAGCTGCCACTGCGCGCGGGTCAGCTGCTTGATGACCTTGTGGCCCTCCGGGATGCGCCCCGCGAGCCTCTCCTCCTCCGTGAGAGCGGCCGGGAGGCCGTAGCGCTCCAGCGCGGCCCCGGTGAGCACGAGCAGCGGATCGGCGTCCTTGCCAGGGCCGGAGAGCTTCGGCGCCCCGAGCTTCGCCTCCTTCAGCGTCCAGTCCACCAGGGACGGAAGAGACTTGGCGGGCACGTCCAGGACCAGGCCGCCGGTGCAGTACGCCCGCACCTGCCCGTCGGCGTCGACGTCCAGGACCGCCAGCGGGCCGTTCTCGAACCGCGGTTCGGCGCCGCCCGCCGGGGTACCGGCCGGGGCAGCCTTCCGCGCGCCCGGACGGCGCGACGTCGACGACGGCCTGGCGGTGCTCGCCGGGCGCCGCGACGATGCGGCGGGCTGTACGGGGAACGCCTGGTCAATGGCGTCGTCCGGAACCGGTGGCATATCGGCTACCGGGGCGGGAGTGGGCGGCCTCAGGCTTTCGACCATTTCGTCGATCGCAGCGTCCGGCACTGTCGGCAGTTCGCCTGCCGGGTCGGGCGCTCCGGTGAACGTGGCGGGCACCGGGGCCGGGTAGAGCTCCGCGAGCTGCTTGAGCAGTCGCGCGTACGCCTCACGCTCCGGGCCTCGCGGCTCGGTCGGCTTCTTCGTCGACTCCCAGGCGGACACCGTGGCCCGACGCACCTTCAGCGCGCCGGCGACGTCGTCCAGCGTCAGGCCGTGCGCCGTGCGCAGCCGCTTGCGCTCCTCCGCCGACGGCAGAGCAGAGCGGGACGCGACCAGCGCGTCGACCGCATCGAACATCTCGGACATGGAACACCTCCTGACCCACACTCTACCCCATGAACCGTAAGCTTCGCGTACATCTACCGTACAAACACCGTACGAGCCCTCTTGAGGGTGAGGCGACGTTTCATGCTGACGTCCTCACTCTCAGGCTCACTCTGCAGCCCATCTACCTGGGGAAACAGGCTGTGAGGCTCAAGAGAGCGAACCGAGTTGCTACGAACGCCGGGGTGGGTGTTTTGCGGAGGCAGGCTTCTGGGTGCGCCTACGTCAGAACAGGATGGGGTGGGCAAAGAGCAGCCGGTCTGCTTGGTCGCAGCAATGGCTGTCTCACCCGCATTGCCGGGCAGGCGCCTAGCTCCCAAGGCCGCACGACTGCCCGCCCCCAGAAGCCGCCCGCCGCCCCTGAGGGGCCGCACCAAGAGGCTGCGGCCCGCCGAGTGTCTGAGGTCCGTAGGAGTCAGATCTGCTGTTGGATCAGGTAGAAGCCGAGACCGATGGTGCCGGCGCCGGTGGCGTATGCGGCGCCGCGCAGGGCGTTGTAGATGAGGGCGCTGCGTCGGCGGGCGATCCAGCGGCGGCCGCGGCGGAGCCGGGAGGGCTTCTGGGTGGTGCTGGTGCGGCGGATGCGCGGGGTCTGGTCCGCGGTGCGGGTGTGGCGGCTAGTCTTCACGTAGGTGCTCCGTTCTTCGGGGTGCTGGTGTGGTCCGGCGGGGGCTGGGCGGCCTAGGAACCTTCGGCCCCGCGCCGGACTTCTGCGTTCAGGGGCGGCCGGCGAGTTCGTGGATGCGGTCGGTCAGGCGGGCGTCGGGGCGGCAGACCAGGCCGTCGGCGGTGTGATGGTCGGCCAGCTGGTCGACGTCGGCCTCCAGTCCGCCGGTCAGGACTGCCCGGCTGGCGTCGCGGCGGGCGGAGTCGTTGGTGAAGTGCTCCAGCGCTTTGAGGAACGCCTGGGTGTCGACTTCGCGATCTCGGGGCGCGTCCGGGCAGAACAGAGCGGTCACCTGCCGCTTCCAGAACCTCGCCTCGCGCTCGTCGCCCAGAGCAAGGTGGTCGAGGTAGAGGCAGTACGCCGCGCCGCTGGACCCGGCGCCGGCGGCGAAGCACCACCAGAAGCGGGCGCTTTCAGGGTGGTGGGCGAGGTAGAGCATGCAGGCGAAGACCTGGACGCCCTCGATGTCGACGCCGTCGGTCCAGCCGTCGAACTGCGCGACGGTGCCGTCGCCGCCGAGCAGCGCGGTCAGCTCCTCCATGTGGGCGGCCGCGCCGGCCTGGGTGACCACGACCCGGGTCATGACGCCGAGCCGGCGCCGGGCGCTGGGGTGGCCTCCGAGGGGTGCTGCGGGGGAGGGGAGGTGGGCGGTGGCGCGGGCGATGCGGCGCAGCCCGGCGCCGACGTCGAAGGCGCGGCGGGGTTCGCAGACGCCGTTGTCGGCGTCGGCGAAGAGCTGCTCCCAGGTGTCGCTCACTGGGCGTCCTCCTTCTTGATCGGCCGTGTGGCGCGGCGGTGGATGGGGGCGAGGCGTTCCTGGGCTTTGCGGATGTGGTGGGTGACGGTGCCGGGCGTGAGGCCCATGTACCAGGCGATCTCCTTGGTGTCGTACCGGCCGATGAACCGCAGGACGATCGCGTCGAACTGGCGCGGGGGCAGCTTGGCGAGGGCCGGGTAGAGGCCGATGCCGCTGTCGCGCGCGGCGAGTTCCTCGCGGCAGCCGCCGATCAGTTCGTCGATGATGGCACGGCGCAGGATCTGCCAGGTCTGTGTCTGCAGGTCGGGCTCGGTGAGCAGGGTGTCCCAGCGGGTGCGGATCTCCACGTAGGCGCGGTGGACGGCCTTCTCCGCCCGTTCGTTGGTCAGCAGGATCTTCAGCGCAAAGTCGTGGAACGTCTCCTGGTTGGTGAGGTAGTGGGCCTCGAACTCCATGGGGAGCTGGAACGGGGCCTCCTCGACCACAGGCATGCGGCCGTCCTCACGAACGTTGTCGGTCATGGGGTGTCTTCGGTCCTCTTCGTTGAGGGCTGACGGAAAGAGCGGCTCCCGGGGCACCGCTAGGGATCACTCAACCGGCCCAATCGGCCGAACACGCATGCGCGGCCTCACGAATTTCACGCGGTGTGGTCGACTCAGTGCTCAAAGTGATCGTCAGGGCGGTAGATGCCCCCTCTGACCTGCGTCGACAGTCACTCAAAGGCGCAGCGCATGCGCACTGCGTGATCGACGTCACAAGGGGACGCTCCCGATGCGTGAGCGGCTTCTCGCCACCATCGAGTGAATTTCGCCAAACCCCACACGTTGATAGACGAGTTGCGCTCCGGGGGTCCGCCCCGCTTTTCGGCCCGGCGGCCCCATTTCTCTAGGCCGCACTGTCAGACCAGCGGCACACGGGCTCTGCGGGAGTTGTCGCGGCCCCGTGCAGCGTGCGAAGCGGAACACGGGGCCGCGCGATCCCGCTGTCACGTCCCAGCCGGGTAGTCAGACCATGCGCTGAGCCTGGGTGGATCCGCCTGCCCAGCGACGCGGAAGAGTGACCGGTATAGCACTTTCACCGCTGCGCGCCCTGAGCGGCCGCGTCCCGGGGGCGTTCGGTGTGCCGGTAGCGGTCTGCTGGCGCCTGGGCAGGACACAGCTGAGTAGGCGGCTGGCGCGCGCCCAAGGTGGGGTGGAGGAGAGGATGTAGGCGATGCGTGCGGCGAAGGTGGCTTCGGGGATGGGGATTTCGATGTCGGGGTGACGGCGGTAGCCGCGGGTGACGGCCAGGGCGACGTAGCTGGCGAGTTCCTCGGCGCGCCGCGTGCGGGCCGGGTTGGTGCGGGCCGCCAGGAGGCTGAAGACGCGCAGGACGGTGGGGATGCCGGCGTCGAAGCGGAAGCGGGTGAGGGGCGGGGTGATGCCGGTGACGGTGATCGTGTCGCATTCCACTGCTTCTTCTTCCAGGCCGCTCTGGGCGTACCAGAAGCCGGCGGCATGGTCTTCGCCGCGGGCGGTGTGGTGCAGGGAGAGGCAGTAGGCGGCGGCCGGGTGCGGTGCTGCGGCGGCGAACTGCCACCAGAAGCGTGCGCCGTCTGCGATGCCGGCGAGGTGGAGCGCGCAGCCCAGGAGCCAGGCGCCGTGCGGTTCGGGGATCTTGTCGGTGACGAACTCGAGGTCGTTGGGGCCTACGGTGGCGACGATGGCTTCGCACAGGTTGTTCAGGCAGTCGGCGACGGCCGGTTCGGTGTCCCGCGCGGCTGGGTCGTGGACACCGGGGCCGGCGCAGGGCGTGTCGGGATAGGGGACGGTGTCTTCGGGGACGCCGGGGTAGGGGTTGAGGCGGGCGCGGGCGAGGAGAGTGTCGATGGGGGGCATGAGGGGCGGGTTCACTCCTGAGTGAGGTCGGGGAGCAGGTGCTCGAGGGCGGCTCGGGCGTGGTGGTCGGTGGCGTGGGTGATGACCTTGCTCAGGCCGACGATGCCGGGGATGGCATGGGCGGGGACGGCGCACAGGTAGCGCAGGACGGTGATGTCCATCTGGTCGTCGGGCAGGCGGCCGATGGCGTCGAACAGGCGCGTAAGTTCGCTCAGGGCGACGAGGTGGCCTGGCATGTCGTCGTGGACCTTGTTGGCGGCGAACGCCGCGGCCCGCAGGTCGGGACGCCCGCGATGGTGGTGCACGCGCGCCATGACCCGCTCGCGCAGCAGCAGCCAGGCGAAGCGGGGAAGGCTGTCGCTGGCGACGGCCTCGTTCCAGGACACCCACAGGAGGTCGAAGGTCTCGGCAACGGCGAGGGCAGCGCGACGATCGGCGAGGAGGAAGGCGCGGGCGTAGGCGGTGTAGGCCTCGCGGACGGAGTCGGTGAACGCCTCGTAGGGCAGGGGCGCAGGCTCGGCCTGGAGGGCGACCTGCTGGATGCTGCGGTCGATCCAGCCGTCCGGCTTCCCGGCTTCCTCAGCGCCCGCGATCCACAGCCGGAACATCGGTTCCAGGGGCAGACCGAGCGCGCGGATGACACTCGAGGTGATCTCCCAGGCGGGGTAGTAGCCGTTGCCGCGCAGGAGTTCGCTGATGCGGGTCTTGGAGAAGCCGGCCCGCTGGGCGAGATCGTCGAGCGTGATGCCGCAGGCGCGCTGGAAGGCGCGCAGCGGCTCGAGCCAGGCGCGGTGGGACAGGCCTGCCGCGGCGGCGATCGGGGCGGGCGGGCGGCCGCGCCTGGCGGACGTGTCTGGTGGGAGCGGCTCGTCGGCGTCCAGGGGCCAGGTCATCGGGGCGGCTCCTGTCCGCCGCCCTCTGATGCCGGGCTGGGGGTGTCGGCGGGGCGTGGGCCGTCGGGGGCGGTGAGGACCTGGACGATCTGCTGCACGAGCAGGCCCAGCGAGGGCACGACGACGGCGACCGCCGTCTCGTAGCCCAGCACGGCCATGACCGTGCTCCATGTGAGGACCACCGCCAGGACGGCGACGGTCATCACCTTCTTACATGCCATGAAATCTGTTTTCTCCTGCGATAGCTCCACGTGCCCCCGCACCACAACAGCCTTGTCTGACAACGGTGCTGAGGCGTCGTCAGGAAGGCGAGCTCAGCATGGACCGGCCCGCAGGACGTACGCCACGCGATCAAGCGGTTGCGGAACAATGCGGGGCGTTAGCCACCCCTCGCCAGACCCCGCCACCCGGAACACGGGCCTAAATAGCCGCCGATTCAACCATTTGGGGGGGGGAACACCACCTCCGGCACCGCTCGGCCGCTCGGGGCGCAATGATGGAAAACGAGGGCGCCACATCGACGCCGCACCACCGTGCGGCCCCCTGTGCTGAAGTAACACCCAAGAAGGGGGCCGCACGGCCAACCCACAGGCTGCTGAACACCCGTCGGCCCCTTACGCGGATCAGGACGCACGCAGCAAGGCGGCCGCGGGGCCGATCACACCGGGGCCGTACTTGGAGCGGATGCAGTCGACGGTGTGCTCGGCGACCAGCCGGGCTTCCCGGCTGCTGTCCAGACTGATCTGCTCAGCCACCTGGTCCGCCCCTATGAGGTCCTCGGCCGTGAGAACCAAGCCGGTGAGGCGGCCGCGCTGCAGGCCCGCGGCGTCGAGCAGCCGGTAGGCAATGATGCGCAGGTCCTCGTCATGCCCTGATGCCGCGGGCAGCCGCCGGGTCTTCTCCCAGCTGCTGCCACCGGCGAACCTCAGCGTGAGGGTCACAGCGCGAGCGGCCTGGTCCCGGTGGCGCAGGAGGTGCCCGAGCCGGACGACCAGGTCCAGGAGAGCCGCCCGGACCGAGGCCCCCGCCAGGGTGTGCCGCTCGAAGCGGCACCGGACCGCAGCGGTCGCGGGCAGGGCGCGGGGGACAACGGGGCGGGGGTCGATGCCGCGGGCGCGGTCGGCGGCGAGACGGCCGGCGCGGCCGCCGAGGAGGCGCTGCACGGTGGAGGGCGGCGCGGCGGCGAGCAGGCCGACGCAGTGGATGCCGTACTCATGGAGCAGTTCGGCATGGCGGGGGCCGATGCCGTGCAGGGCCTCCACCGGCAGCGGCGCCAGCCAGCCGGCGGCCTCGCCGGGGGCCACGGCCAGGACGCCGCCAGGGGTTGGGACCTGGCCGGAGGCTGTGGCCGCGACGGTGACCGTCGGGCCGACGCCCACCCGCACGTCGACACCGAGGCGCGACAGGGTGCGTACGCGCAGCACCTCTCCCAGGCGTCGGCCGTCCATGCCGTGGTAGCGCAGGGCGCCCTTCAGCTCCACCAGGGCAGCGGTGGGAGGCAGGGACTGCACCACGGGCGACAGTTCGTGCAGCAGCTCCAGCACCTGCCGGTATGTCTCCTCCGGCAGGCGGTCCGGGCAGCGCACATGCATCACCGTCGGCACCCGGCCCGCCAGCTCCGCGTCCGTGGTCATCGCGCTCACCTCCCACCCACCACGTTATCGAACAGAAAATCGAACATGCGAGTGCGCCGCAAGTGATCGTTGAGCATAGAATCAAAAATGTGTTCGATGACCTGCCGCCCGACCTGGACCGCCTGCGCACTCTGCGGGTGTGGCACGCGCTGTGGCTGCGGCGCATCGACACGAAGATCGCGTCCCTTGAGCAGCGGCAGGCGGAAGAGGAGCATGGCCGCCGGGTGCGGCCCGAGCCGCCGGAGTGGATCGTCGAACTCGGCATCGGCAGCGGCCGCCCGCCCGTGCAGGTCCATGCCGGTACCTGCCACATGGCGGGCAGGCGCCGCCAGCCCATCGGCCGCGACGAAGCCCGCCGGCTCCTGGCGACCGGGCTGCGGGCCTGCACCCACTGCGAGCCCGACACCCAGCTGCGCATCACCGGCTTATCCCGCGCCCCGCCCATGACCCCCACCGCAAGGACGCTCCACGCAGAACGAGGACCACCGCGATGACCACTGCCCCGCCGCCCGTGAACGAGCCGGACCCCTCCGCCCTGACCTGTCCCGGCGACCAGGTGGGCCCCTGCGCGGCCTGCCAGCGAAAGACCCACAAATACGGCCGCGGCGGCACACCGCTCTGCCAGTGGTGCATGGAACCGGCCCTGGCCAAGTGGGGCCCCAACGCGCGCTACGTCAGCACACGCACCTAGCCAGGCCCAGTCGCCGACCGCTCCGACCGGACAAGCTGGTGTCCCGCGCCGCTGGTCACGGACGGGCTGCTGAGGCGTACGGGGTAGTGCATGAGCTGCGTGGCGGTCATAGCCTGGAGCTGCTCGGGGCTACTGCGGAGGTCTGCCATGCCCCGGACGATCTGGAGCGGCGCTATCAGCTTTGGCCTGGTCAACGTGCCGATCAATGTGCAGTCGGCCACCGAGGACCACTCCGTGCGGTTCCACCAGTACCACCGTGAGGACATGGGCCGTGTCCGGGTCCGCAAGTTCTGCGAGATCGAGGACCGCGAGGTGGCCAGCGCCGAGATCGGCAAGGGCTACGAGCTGACGAAAACACAGGTCATCCCCGTCACCGACGAGGACCTGCAGAACCTGCCGCTGCCGACCGCGAAGGCGATCGAGATCGTGGCCTTCGTTCCGCTGGAGTCGGTCGACCCGATCCGGATCGCCGAGGGCTACTATCTCGCCCCGGCCCAGCCGGTGGCGGCGAAGCCGTACAAACTGCTCGCCGAGGCCCTCGGCCGCTCCGCGAAGGTGGCCGTCGCGAAATACGCGTGGAGCGGCCGCGAACGCCTCGGCCTGCTCCGGGTACGGGAAGGAGCGATCGTGCTGCACGCGATGCGCTGGCCCGACGAGATCCGCGATCCCGGCGAGCTGTACCCCGACCCGGTGGAACTCTCGGACGACGAGATCGACGGCGCGCTCGCCCTGATGGACACCCTGACGATCGAAGACCTCGAGTCCGAAGACTTCCACGACGAGTACACCGAAGCCCTCGAGCAGATCATCGAAGCCAAACGCCAGGACAAGCCGCTGCCCGAAGCGCCCGAGCCGGAGGAGCCGGGCGCGGTACTGGACCTGATGGCCGCGCTGAACGAATCCGTGCAGAAAGCGAAGGCCTCCCGCGGCGAAGGCCACGCCGACGTGCACGAGCTGCCCGCCAGGAAGACCGCGAGGAAGACTCCGGCGAAGAAGACGGCAGCGACGAAGCAGCCCGCGGCCAAAAAGACGGGCGCGGGCAAGAGTGCGGCGAAGAAGACCACCAGCCGAAAGCCCCGCCGCAGCGCCTGACAGGCACAAGGGCGCGGCAGTGAGTTGTCGCCCCGCCCCCAGGGCCAATGCTTGTCGGCGGCGGCACGCCTGCATCACTGCCCGGCCGGGTGAATCCGCCGTGCTGCACGCAACCTGCCGGCCGCCGGGCGCGTAGTGCCAGGCATGAGGCCGATCACCGAAGCGCATGTCGCACAGCCGGGGCTGGTCGTCGTGGAGATCGCAGCCGCCGACGACGACACCGCCTTCGCCTTCCAGGACCAGCTCGCTGCCCGTTGGGCCACCGCAGCAGCAGAACGCACCACTCGGAATCCCGGCGAGCCCGGCGTCCGGCTGCGCTGCTACCTCGACATGCGCCAGAACCCGCACTGACAGCAAACCCCGCAACTGGCCGTTCGCTCCCGCTCCTGGCGCTTACCGAAGAGCGCAGCCGCAGCACTGGCGAGTTCCACAAGGCGCTCTCCTCGGGGAAACCGAGCAGCCACTGGCCATTCCTTCCGCCGACGCCACTATCAGGTCCGAACCCAGAGCAAACTGACCGCGCCGCTTCCGATGCCGTACGCCGATGGGGTGGTCATCTCGGTCATCGGGGCCTCCTACCGGCTTCCGTAGCCAGCGCTTTTGCGGCTCCGGAAATTGCTCCACCGAGCTGAACTGCTGTCAAAACGCTGCTCTGTGAGGTGTCCTCCACCAGGTCGCGGTTGTTCCAGTCAGCACATCCGACTACCAGGACCGTCACGGGCCGCAGGATGCTGGGCGCACAGTCCTTGACGGGGCAGCTAGAGCCGAGGACTTCACGGATCCGACGCAAGGTTTCCGGCGCTCGCTCCAGCGCGGCGTCGCGGTCGGCAACGATGTCCGCCACAGTCACCAGCTGTCCCGTCTCCTCCAGGAGCTGGAACGGGAGCACGTACTGACCCTGCTGTCGACCCCGGTACCGTCGGGCGGGCCGACCGCTGCCAGGGCGGGCGCTACGAACTGCGACACCTGTGGCCGTCGCCCCCGGCTCGCACGGCCTCCATCCGGCGCCTGCGCGCCGCACTGGTCGACAACCTCGGCCCCGACTGCCACGGCTGCGGCCTGTACCCCGGAGCCATGGTCGACCACGACCACCTGACCGGCCTCGTACGGGGACTGCTGTGCGCCTCCTGTAACCGCGTGATGGATGAATGTCCCCATCTCACCGCCTGCCCCAGAGCCGACTACCTCGCTGCACCTCCGGCGGCCGGACTCGTCCTCATCTACCCGGCCAGTGAGCAGTGGCGCCCCAAGGAGTCCACACGGCAGCGGGTGATCAGTGAGCTGGGCTTCGACCCCTTCGAAGGGCTGAGATGAGTCGGAGGACCTCGAGGGGCCCGCGCTTAGGATCGTTCCTGACGAAGAATCGAACGGCTCGAACGGTCCGGATTGGCTCCTTCGTGCCGCCCTCTTCTTCTCTCCCGCCGTATCGCCGATCACCCCGACCTTCATGGATGCGATTGGGACGACGACCCTGCCCACTTCACTCCCGTGGCGGTAGCAATCAAATGGGCATCATGGTGGAGTACTGCTCGGTAGGCGCTCCGCGCCTCGTGCGAGGTCAGGCAACCCCCGGCGTCCTGGAGCATCCATGAAGGCGAAGCCGAAGATCGGGCCGGCTCACGACACCGCCCTTTTCAATGACATCCAGGCAGTGTTCGAGAAGTACCCGGATGTCGCAAAAAACTACTCCATCGGGTATATCGGTGGGGTAGTTGACGTCATGGGTGTTGACCTTGATCGCCAGGTTGGGGTGTCGACCGTTCGGGACGGTGAGATTGTCACCAAGTACGTTGACCGATCGCCCGGTCCTCGCTCGGGGCCGCCCGAAGAAGCAGGGTGCTTCAGATGGGTGTGGAGGGCTGGTGAATGGGTGTGTGTCGCGTACATCGTCGTGCCACCCCCGACCTAAGGTCTGTGTGACGTTGTGATCAGCCAGCGGCTTTCGCCCGATCCCGCCCGTGCTCGTTGTACGCCTGCTGCATCTGCTTGCTCAGTTCGTTCATGACCTGAGAACGCGGGGCCGCCCAGTGGTGGGCCTGCGAAGACGACTCCGGCGCCGCCACCGACCGGCTCGACGGCGCCTTCTGGTGGCCCGCTGGCACTGGCACCGTACGCATCGAACACTGGCCGCACGGCGTCTACCTGACCTGGGACCAGCACGACGGGTGGCGCCTCATCCGGGACGCCTTTGGGTGCTGTATGAGCAGGGGGTCTGTTCACGTAACTCCTGCTGCCTGCGCCCGTTGGGTGAGGCATGCCAGCATCAGCGTCGAACGCGTCCTGCGCCAGTACAGTCCCGGGCGGCACGCCCCAGCAGCTCCCCTTCCTCCTGAGTCCAAAGCAGGGTGAAGCGGCCCGCGCCCTGCTCGACTATGTTGCGGCGCTGGCCCTGCCCGGTCCCGATGCGCAGCTCCTGGCGGCGTTGGTGGCCATCCGGGCAGCGCGCGGCGGCGTCGGTAACATCACCGGCCAGGATCTCGCCTCACTTCGGCTGGGCGACGCCCACGAAGCCGTGAACGCCTTGCGGGGCTTGGGATGGCAGCTGGCGGACACGGTCTTCAGCACTGACCCCACCGCGCCTCCGACTCCCGTCACCGTCCCGGAACTGACCCGCAACGGCGACCATCCCCTGCCGCTCGGAAAGCAGACCCGCTCACGCGTATCGGGGTGGACCACGAAGTCGCTGTCGGCCAAACCGGTCAAGAAACTCCCGCCCGCCGCCCGCCTGGCCGGCCTGTTCCTCGCCGCCCACGGCACCTCCCGCCTCCTCGGCTCCCTCCCGGCCCACCTGCCCGCAGCCTGCAGGGCGGAGCTCCCGAAGCTCCTGGAGAAAGGCTTCCTCGCCGAGCTGTCCGGTGATCGATACCGTCTCGACCCCCAGGTACGCCACCTTTCAGGTCTGCGCCCGCCCACCGAGGAGGAGCGGGCGCACACCGACGCCGCCAAGGCGGCACGCGGGTTCCGCTTCGACGCCGACGCGTGGTTTCGGTGGAAGGAAGCGGCCACTCCCGGCCTGCGGCGGCATGTGGAGAGCATCGAGTCCTGCGGCGTGTGTGGATTCGCCCCAGAGCGGGTGGCGGAGGCGTTCACGACCCCCAGCCGTGCCCAGTTCATGTCCAAGCAGACCAAGACTCTGTACGGACAGTGGAAAGCCGAGCACCCCGACCGCGGCCCGCAGGTCGCCGCGTTCACGGTGGCCTTCCGTGCCGAGCACGGCCATGGCCCCTCGTTCCGGCAGGTCGGAGACGGCATGGGGTGGGACGTGCCCCACCAGCTCCGGTGGTTCATCGTGCAGCGTCTTCTGGCGAACGACTGGCTCACGAGCACCGGGACCGTCCCCTGGACCCTCCGCCCCGGAACGGCAGCGCAGGAGCAAGGCATCACCCTGCCCCGTCCCCGCACCGCCCCCGTCGTCGCCCAGCGTTCCTGACCGCGCCCGCCCGCTTGCACCGGCTACGGCCTTGCTGACTACCCGAGCCGTTACTCAGGTCACCGATCCCGCCCTCGCCCTCAGCAGCGCACCCGGCGCGAGCCAAGCCCCTCGCCGGTCCGCACGGTTCAACGCGCTGAAACGGAACCTGCACGACTGGGGATAACCGCGCGCTCCGTCTGATCGCCCAGCGGAGCATGCCCGGCCGGGCCGAGTTCGCGCCCCCCATTCGGGTGACCCCGTCCCAGTGTTGTCCGTCCTGCGCCGCGGCTCTACCGCATCATGGGCGGACATGGCCCGAGGCGGGCCACGTTCCGACCGCCGCCCGATCCGGCGTACCGGAACGCAAGGAGCGTGGAATTGCACCGGCCTGCACCACCGAGATCAGGACCAGCAGCTCGTCAGTGTTCATTGGCGTGCCAGGATCGGGCCGCGGCGCGCCGGGAAGGCACTGCCGTGAGCCGCCACGCTTCGTCCCGCAAACTCCGCTACTGGGCTGAGTGCACCGGGCAATCTCGCCGAGTCGGCCTTCGCACCAGCCACCCAGTCCCCTCGGCCGCACCAACACAGGCACTGCTCGAAGGCCGCCTCCTGGAGCAACTGGGCACAGCTCCGGATCTATGCGCGCATCCGTTCGGCATCGCCTCAGTGACCAACGCCGGTACGTCCCTCACCCTGCACCTCGATCCCTACCTGGGCCAGGAGCGGTACTCCTTTCCCGAGCACTGTCTGGGTCGTCTGCTACCTGCGGCTCCAGCCCCCGGCAGCGGCGACGATCTGCCCGGGATCCCCGGCCTTCGGGTGAGCGGCATCGAGGCATGCGACCGGCAACTGCGGCTGCACATGCTGGACAGCCTCGGGCAACCAGCGGGTCTCGTGCTCGCTCTGCCCAGTGGACCGTCGGAGGGCTGGGTGGAAGTCGAGCGCCGGCACCGGCACTGGTGCGAAGGCAACGGCCTGCGACCGCTCTGGACGGCCCCAAGTCTCGATCCCGTCGAATCCGCCTACCTCTCCGCCTGTCCCAGTCTCGAACGCTCCCGAGCCAGGCGGGCCGCGGTGGGAAGCGCCTTGTTGCGGCGCATCGCTCTCTTCCACACCGTCACCGCCTTCTACCGCATCCAGTGCTGGGACGACGGCGACACCTGGAAAATCGACGCGCGCACCGCCCACCCCCGGGCCGTCTGGCACGACCAGCTCATGCAGCGGCTATGCCACCCCAAGTGGGGTCTAACGGTGAACGTGTCGCACCGGTTCTGCCGCTGCGCCGAACCGGACGCCCCCTACCAGTGGAACCACACCTGCTCCTTCTACTTCGACGGCCACACCACCGGCAAAGACGACCCTCTCTACCTGCGCATCCACGCCAGCCCCGAAGGACGCGACTACGACCGGCAGATCAAGACTCTCCGCCAGGTCGGAGCGAGCAATGCTCAGGACTTGTGGATCAGCTCCTCTGGAGGATGCGCGAGGGCGTACCTTCCCGAGTGAGTGATCGTCAAGTCACCGAGTAGGCCCGCGCTGTGAACGCGGGTCGGGAAGGTACGCCCGTGCTCAGCGTAGTCAACGAAGACGGCACGACCGAGGCCGGTTCCCTGATCGACGAGATCGTCCGCGACGGCGCTCGGCGGATGCTGGCCGCCGCCCTGGAGGCGGAGGTGGACCAGTACATAGCCGAGCTGGCCGGTCAGCGTGACGAGGCCGGCCGCCGGCTGGTGGTGCGCAATGGCCGCCACCGGCCGCGGACGGTGACCACGTCTGCCGGGCCCATCGAGGTGGCCGCCCCGCGCGTGAACGACAAGCGGGTCGACGAGGAGACGGGTGAACGTCAGCGGTTCTCCTCGAAGATCCTCGCGCCGTGGTGCCGGAAGTCCCCGAAGATCAGCGAGGTGTTGCCGCTGCTCTATCTCCACGGCCTGTCGTCGGGCGACTTCGTGCCTGCGATGGAGCAGTTCCTGGGCTCCTCGGCCGGGCTGTCGCCGGCTACGGTGACCCGGCTGACGAAGCAGTGGACCGCCGATCACGCGGCTTTCCAGCGTCGTGACCTGGCCGATTCCGATTATGTCTACATGTGGGCCGATGGCGTCCACCCCAAGATCCGCTTGTCCGAGGCGCACTCCTGCCTCCTGGTCCTGATGGGCGTCCGCGTCGACGGCGCCAAGGAGCTGATCGCGATCGCCGAGGGCCTGCGCGAGTCCACCGAGTCCTGGGCGGACCTGCTGCGTGACTGCCGACGGCGCGGGATGCGCGACCCGATGCTCGTGGTCGGCGACGGCGCGATGGGGTTGTGGAGGGCACTGGCAGAAGTGTTTCCGCAGGCCAGGCACCAGAGGTGTTGGGTTCACAAAACCCGGAACATCACGAACGTGCTGCCGAAGTCTGCACAGCCCAGGGCGAAGAAGGCTCTGCAGGAGATCTACAACGCCGAGGACCGTGCGCACGCAGAGAAGGCGGTCACCGCGTTCGAGAGGGCGTATGGCGCGAAGTGGCCCAAGGCCGTCGCGAAGATCACCGACGATGCGGAGGAACTGCTGGCGTTCTACGACTTCCCCGCCGAGCACTGGATCCATCTGAGGACCACGAACCCCATCGAGTCGACTTTCTCCACCGTGAAGCTTCGGACCAAGGTCACCCGCGGGGCCGGCAGCCCGGCAGCCGCCCTGGCGATGGTGTTCAAGCTGGTCGAGTCCGCCCAGGCCCGCTGGCGCGCGATTACCGGGGCCTCCCTCGTCGCCCTGGTCCGCTCCGGGGCCAAGTTTGAGAACGGCGTCCTGGTCGAGCGGTCCGAGGTGGCCGCATGAAGGACATGTTCGCTGCACGCGAAGCCCTGACCGACCGCGAACCGGACCGGCGGGACGCCGCAGCGATGCTCGGCGATCTTCTACGCGGCACCGGCCTGGACGCCGATACGGCCCGCCTGACCGTCAACGAGCCCGCCACCAGGGTCCGGGAATCCGCTCTGATCTGACCTGGCATGCCTGGCTTCGGTGCGCGGCCGCCGAAGTGATGCGGCACGCGCGCGACGGCCGGACCAGGCCTACGCGTGGTCCCGCACGATGATCTTTCCGGTGTTTTTGCCGTGCAGCATGCCCAGGAATGCATCCACGATGTGCTCGAACCCGTCCACCACCGTCTGGTCCAGCGCTAGCCGGCCGCTCTGCAGATGGGGGACCGCGAACTCGTACAGCTCGTCCTGCAGGTCGCGGTAGTTGCTGACCAGGAAGCCCTCCATGCGGAGGCTCTTCTCCACGATGTCCGAGTAGTTGAAGTGCGGCGGGGGCGCGTCCGGGGTGTTGTAGCGGCTGATGGTGCCGATCCGGACGATGCGCCCGAACTCGCGCAGTGCGCCCACCGCGGCGGCCAGTTGTTCGCCGCCGACGTTGTCGACGAAGACGTCGATGCCGTCCGGTGCAGCCTTGGCGAGCAGTTCAGCAGCGAGGCCGTCATGGTAGTCGAACGCCGCGTCGTAGCCCACCTCCCGGGTCAGGTGGTCGACCTTGGCCGCCGAGCCCGCGCTGCCCACGAGTCGGCCGGCGCCCAGCAGCCGGGCGAACCGGCCAGTGGCCGTGCCGACGCCGCCGGCTGCGGCGGAGACGAAGAGGTCGTCGCCCTCGCGGAGCCGGGCGATGCGGGTGAGGCCCACGTAGGCGGTCAGTCCGGTGCCGCCGAGGACGCTCAGGTACGCCGTCAGGGGGACCCCGTCGAAGCGGGGGAGTTTGCGGATCGCCTCGGGTCGGACCACGGAGTGCGTGCGCCAGCCCTGCCGGTGGAACACGATCTCGCCCTCGGGCAGCTCCGGCGTCCGCGAAGCGACGACGCGCCCGAGTGTCCGGCCCTCGAGCGGTGTGTGGAGCGCGAAGCCGCCGGGCACGTCGTCCATCATCTCGCGGTGGTACGGGTCGACGGACCAGTAGAGGTTCTCCACGAGCACGGTGCCGACCGCAGGATCGGGAATCGCGGACTCGACGAAGGCGAAATCCTTGGTGGTGGGGAAACCGTGGGGGCGGGCGGTCTGCTGGACGGTGATCGCGTTCTCGGTCATGACGGGACCGTAGGACGGGAATGGAGCCCTCGGGCAGGCGGTTGGGCTCATGTGACGCCCTGTTCCATGAGCAGTTCTCATACCTCGAGGTGAACGCCCTGTGGCCCGCACGACCGACACCGATCTCGCTCCGCACGAACTGCGCATCCTGGTGGCGGTTGCGGACGCCGGCGGCTTCTCGGCCGGGGCCGAGGCACTCGGCCTAACACAGTCCGCGGTCTCTCACTCGGTGCGCGGCAGCGAGCGCAAGATCGGCGCCGTTCTGTTCGAACGCGGCCGCAGCGGTGCGAGACCCACTCCGGCGGGGGAGAAGGCTGTGGCGCATGCGCGCCGTACCCTGCGGCTGCTGGCCGTGCTCGTCGCCGAGGCGCGGCAAGCCGCCCGGTCCGAGGCGACGCAGGGGCCGGAGGGCCCGCTGCGGATCGCAGCCTTCCGCAGCACCGCGTTGCACCTGCTGCCGCCGGTCCTGCAGCGGCTGCGCGCGCGGTATCCCGGGATCGAGCCGCAGGTGCGGATCGTCCGCGAGCTCGGGCGCGGCACGGCTGGCGAGGTGGCCGACGGGCGGTCGGATCTCGCCATTGCCACCTTGGACGGAGCGCAGCTGCCGGCGGGACTGGTGGCGAGCGGACTCTTCGAAGAGAGCTACTCCCTGGTGCATCCGGCCGGACACCCGGCTCCGCGCTCGCTGCCGCTGGTCGACTGGGTCGAGAACTGCGGCTCTTACACCCGCGCCTGGTGGGGCGCGCAGGACTGGATCCCGAGGGCCACGATCGAGGCCGAGGACGACGGAGCAGTGCTCTCGCTCGTGAGCGGGGGGCACGGAATGGCGATTATGCCCGCGCTCTCCCTGGTCGGAGCAACGGACTCGATCGAGATCACCGATCTCGGTCCGGAGCGCCCGACGCGCCGTGTCGGCTATGTGACCACCCCGGAGCTCGCCGGCTCCGCCGTCGTGCGCGCTCTGGTGCGGGAGCTGCGGGCCGCCGGCTCCGCCATCTGGCGGGCAGCGGGCAGCCAGGTCAAGGCACTGCTGCCAAATCTGAACGCGGTCAGCGAGGCGTTCAACCACCACAGCCTGCCCCTTGACCTCGTCAAACCGCTGGCGGCTGCCGTGCCGTCGATGGAACCCGAACTTCGCAGGCACGCGATCTAGATCCTCGGGCCACGCACGACCCCAAGGCCCTCCCGGCGATCGAGCCCTCCTCAACCACCCCCAACCAGGTCGCGCGCGAGGAAGCACGCCTCGCCGCAGCCGAGATCACCGCATCAAACCCAGAAGACACCATCCACAAGTCTTGACGATTACTCGGTCGGGAGCACCAGAAGCCTGGATGGCCCGGGCCTTTCCCCGGCAAGCAGTCCAGCACCACAACCAGCAGTATCGAGCGGAACAACTGCGGTAGCCGCAGGTTCATTCACGACCGAGGGAAGACCGTGTATGCCTGGACCGGACCTACCGCCTCCGGCGGCACCCATGACCACGGAAGCATTGCTCTCCCGGTGGCCCACCAGCGCGCAGAAGGTGGAGCTCCTCCACGGCGTGCTCATCTTCGTCGGCGACTTCGACGAGCGTGACCTGGAGACAGCGAGGCGTACCTACCCAGGCCGCCGCCCGGTGCTGAACACCGACGGCGGCCTGGAAGTGCATCCGGCAGGAATGGGTGCTCCCACGCCCCTGCTCGCATGAGCAACGGGAGAATCGACCAGCAGTTCCTCATGGCCCTGGTTGCTAGCCGAGAAGCCATCGGTACTCAGACGCTCCGGTCCCGGCGCGTCTGGGATGACCCGGCTCCACCACGCCCTGATCTCTGCTGTGTCCGTTTCCATTGGAAACGGACACGGAGTTGATCTGCTCGAACCCGTCTGGTGAGGCTTGAGACGAAGTCCTGTAGGGTCTCGCGGCCCGTGGCACAGGCCGAGCTTCTGACCAGCGGCTTTCAAGCTGTCTCACGGCGATGGCACACGGTCCAGTCTCATGAGACGTGGCACATCCTCAGCACGCTTGTGCGGAGGGCAGGGCTGCGATGCGCTGACCTGCAGAGTCTCAGTTCGATGCCGCGTTCGATGCCAAGATCGTGAGACTGTGCCACGGTTCGTGAGACCCCACAAGTCCGAGGTCAGGTCTGCTGCATGTCGACGAACCGCCCGTAGTGGCCCTGGAACGCGGTGGTGATCACCGCCGTGGGCCCCTGTCGGTGTTTTGCCACGTAGAAATCGGCTTCGCCGGCCCGCGGGGTATCCAGGGTGTAGGCGTCCTCCCGGTGGAGTAGCAGGATGGTATCCGCGGCGAACGTGATGGCTCCGGACTCGCGGAGGTCGTCCAGCTTGGGGAGGCGGTCATACCGCTGCTCGGGGTTGCGGTTCAGGTGACTGGTGGCGACGACAGCGATGTTCAGCTCCCGGGCGAGGGTCTTCAGGTCTCGTACGACGTCACCGACTTCGCGTTCGCGGAGGTCGCTGCGCTTCGCCGGACGGATGTCCTGGATGCCGTCGACGGCGAGGAGCGCCACACCGTGTTCCTCGACGAGTTCACGGGCCTCGGTTTCAAGGGTGGCCATAGTGAGGCGGCCGGGGGTCTTGACGGCCCCGCCCTGGAGTGCACCTGATGGGCGGGGCTGTCCAGGGTTCTCGCCAACCGCGTCAGGGTCCTGACCCGCGCCGACCTGCTCATAAGCCATGGCTAGTGGGCGGTGATCTTCGGCGACAAACCGTCTTCCGTGACCGAGAACCGCCCGGCAGACTGGGCCGCTGGTGAAGTGACCAGGGGGATACATGGAGTTCGAGCCCACCGAGCTGTCCGAAGCCATCAAGGCGGTTCGCGCCGGACTGGCCGCAGCGCAGCAGGACGGGGACGGCTCCCCGATCCGGTTCACGGTCAAGGACATCGTGCTGGATCTCGGCATCGAACTGCGGCAGAGCGCATCGGCAGGCGGCGGGGTGAAGGCGTTCGTGGTCTCCGCGGATGCCCGCGGCGAACGCGCGAGTACAGCGACGCACCGGATGACCGTCACCCTCCAGGTCGAGACGGGCCCGGGCGGGCGTGACGTACTCATCGGCGACGCGGGCCGCGGCCTAGACCCGGTACCCGCTCCCCCGGCTGGCATGTAGGCCCGGAGCAGGGGCAGCCCGGTGGAAGTACGGACCGTTGAAGTCGTCAACCCCCGCGTCCCGATGTTCGGTTCGGGCGCCCTGGTCGCGCCGGGGCTGGTCCTGACCGCCTACCACGTCGCCTGCCCGGGCGGCGACCGGGAGCCCGTCACCGTCCGGGACAAGATCGGCCGAGCCGCCGAAGCCACCGTCGCGTGGGCGGACGCCGACCTGGACGCCGTCCTGCTGCAGACCCACCGCGCCGTGCTGGGTGCCGGCCTCCCCGTCGCCCGTTGGGGCGAGCTGACCTGCGACTATCCGGACGCGCGGCCGGTGTGCTCCATGACCGGCTTCCCCCGGGCCATGCGCAGGCCGCACCCCACGCTCCCGGACGCGTTCGTCGGCGAGCTGCTGGCAGTCGACGGGAACATCAAGCCGGCCACCGGCTCCCGGCGCGGCTACTACGGCTTCGAGCTGATCAACACGTCGCTGGAATCCGCCGAGTTATGGCAGGGCATGTCCGGCGCAGGAGCCTTCTGCAACGACCGGCTCGTGGGCGTGGCCACCTTCGCCTCCGACTTCCAGCACGGCGGCCTGCTCCACCTGATGCCCGCCGCCCGCCTGTTCGCCTCCCCCGGGTTCACCGACACCGTCACCGCCGTGACCGGCATGACCCCCCAGCTGCAACCCGCCGACCTGAGAGTCCTGCTCGACGACGTCCCCGACCCCCAGCTGTCCACCTCCTACCTGCTCAAAGCACAGTCCGCCGTCGTGCCGCTGACCGGCATGACGACCCAGCTCGACGCCCTCGAAGCCTGGTGCCGTACGAGCCGCCCCACCGACGTCACCGCCGTCACCGGGATCGCCGGCATCGGCAAGACCCGGCTGATCACCGAACTGATGCGCCGCCTGGGCCAGCCCCGCCCCGGCAACCCCACGGCCCGCGGATGGACCGGCGGCTTCCTCGCCGACACCCCACTCCAGCAGCCACCCCACTACCGCATGCTCGCCACCAGCAAATACCCGCTGCTCCTCGCCGTCGACTACGCGGAGACCCGCCGCGACCAGGTCGACCAAGTCCTCGCCGTCCTCGCCGCCCGCAGCACCAGCCAGCCCCTGCGCGTCCTGCTCCTGGCCCGCGGCCGCGACACCTGGTGGCCCTCCCTCCGCCGCGCCCACCAGGGCAGCACCGTGATGAGCACCGGCGCCACCATCGACGTCGACCCGGCCGACGCGCTCGCCGAAACCACCACCGAGGACGCCTTCGACACCGCCAAGCACGCCTTCACCCAGCGGATCCACGCGCTGCAAAGCGCCGGCCTCGGCGACGACTGGGCCGCCTCTCCCCTGCGCCCGGACAGCCCCGGCCCCATGTTCACCGCGGCCGCCAAACCAGCCGACGACACGGTGATCTCCCTGCACATGGCCGCTCTCGCCGACGTCCTCGCCACCCTCAACGACGACTTCGCCCGCTACGACAACCCCATGGACGTGCTGATCGCCCATGAGGTGAGCTACTGGCGCCGAATCGTGGAAGCCCGCGGCGAGTACTTCGACGAGAACCTGATGCGCACCCTCGTCGCCGTCCAGGCCGTGACCGGTGCCAAGAAGCTCAACAACGCCCAGGCCGCCGTCACCGCGGGCTTCGACGTCCATCACAGCGGCTTTCCCGACGCCGCCCCGAACGACCGGCGCCTGCTGGCTGCGTACGAGGACATCCTCACCGCCGCCTACCCCTCCGTCGACGGAGCTCACTGGGGTTCCATGGGTCCCGACCTGCTCGGCACCGCCCTCGTGGCAGAAGTCGAAGAGAAGAGCGGAGGGCAGTTCATCGAACGTCTGCTCCCCCATCCCTACCTCGAAGAAGACCAACAGCACCGGGCCCTGACCGTCCTGGCCCGCGCCGTCCCCAACCAGCCCGCCCTCGCCGCCGGCGCAGCCCGGGCAGTGGCTGCCGCACCGGACACACTCCTGCCCCTGGCAGCCAGAACCGTCACCGCCGAACTCGACCCGGAGATCGCGCGACCGTGGCTGCTCAGCCTGCAGGACGCACTCGCCGAACAGGCACAGCAACCGGATGCCGATCCGGACACCTGCGCCTGGGCCGCCGAGCTGGTCAGCGCATCCCTCACCCACCTCGAGACCGGCTTCGACGACTACTTCAACTCCCCCGACTGGGTGCCACCGCACAAGCCGGAGACCGAGGACGACCTGGAGGACGACTTCGACGAACCCGTCGACGAGGAGCCGGACTGGGATCCGGATGACGACGCCGACGCGGAAGAAGACCGGGAGAGCGCTGGCGGAGAGGACGATCCTGCCGAACCGTCCGTCGATCCGGCCGGGACAACCGAGGCCCCCGCGCCCCGGCCCACCGTGATCGTCCGCACGATCACAAGCCGGGCCGCTCGGACTGCCCTCACCGCCGCCGCCATCGTGCACCTGGGCTTCGTGGCCTTCGTGACCGGCAGCGTCGCCTACTTCTCCGACTACTCCAGCGAACCGACCTTCTGGGGCCTACCGCCGCTGATCATCTCCGCCCACCTGTTCATCGGCAGCTTCTACGGTCACCGGAAGCTGCCCATCGCCTTCGCCACCCTGGCCGCCCCGCCCCTGTTCCTCTTCATGACCGTGGCCGTGGGGATGATGTTTAGCGACCTGCACGGGGTGGACGTCAACCCGGTCCTGATGGCTCTGGTGTGGGCCGGCGCCTTCTCGCCCGGCATGCTCGCCCTCACGTACGCCTTCCGGGCCTGGTTCGGCCAGATCCGGTTCACCGACGACACGTAGCACCACAGTTCCGGGATGCCACCTGCCCTGTGGAAGGGCGTCGGCCATGTCCTGCGCGGAAGGCGGCACCGATCTGTGTGGACGGCAGTCGCGACGTCAGGCGAAATCCCACATACCGCGGTGGTTCAGGAGCAGGACACCTTCCCGGTGAGCTTCGCGGACCACGTCAACTCCTTCCGCGGCATGGTCGATCGGACCCACCGCATCGAGCTGTTCAATCTCGCGGGCCTGCTCTGCCGTGATGGTGCCGGCCTGGTCGGCAAGCGCGGCGGCAACGTGGAGGGTCATGTCCAAGATCTGGCTGATCTGCTGCGCACTACACATGGCGGGCCCTGTGAACGGATCGTCCATTAGGAACGCGTCGCGGCGGATGGCCTGCTCAAGCTTCAGGTCGGCCATGGTCAGCGGCCTTTCATACGCGTCGAACAGCCATTGGGCGCCCTCCTCGCCAAACTCGTCGACGAGCAGTTCCTCGGGACAGGCAAGGTCGTAATCGGGGTGCTTCCTCGGGGTGGCAGCGGCACCTCGTGAACGGCCGCTCTTGGCCGGGCGGCGCGGTGTCCGACGGCGCTTCTTCGGCATCCGGCGTCCCTTCTGAGTCAGGCAGCGGTGGCGGTCACCCTGCAGGATTCCTTCGGTACGGACAGCTGCGGGGCTTGGCTTGGGCCGCGCCCGGACTGATGTCGAGCACCATCTCTAGCCTGTCAGGGCACGGACCGCACACGACGCGCGCGATTACGCAGATCCGACCTCGCTTACGCCGCCTCCACCGCAGCCTTGACCAAGGCCGGACGCGCCATGACCGCTCGCATGCGGGCAGCATGCAATTCGCCCAGGCGCCGAGGGAGCAGGAACTCGGCGGCACGACGGCCCGCCGCGTCCGCAGCCTGCTCGGCAGCCTCTTCGTCACCGCGGCCACGACGTCGAAGGCACGCCTCGTACACCGCGTCGGCCTCCGCCACCGCCTCCGGCGAGCGCTCAAGTCGGCGCAGCGCCGCCGCCCGCCGCTCGTCCCTGATCCGCTGCGCCACCTCGGGCGCAGTGAACGCGACCCACGCCGGATCGGCGTCCGGGCCGCAGGCCCGCTCGCATACCAACGCCAACATGGCGCGGGTGTCCGTCTCACAGTGAGGGGTGAGCTCGGCGACCGCAGCGCCGTCCGACAGGTCCGCCCGCACGACGACGGCCAGGTCGACGGCCTCCTGCACCAGCATCTCGGAACGCCGCCGGTAGGAGCACCCCGGGCACAGGCCCGCGCACTCGGGCAACCCACAGTCCACACACGGCGCCTGCCTGCGGGCGTGCTCGGCCTCCTCCGCGAGGGCACGGCGCCGCGCGATCGCCTCCTGGCGTTGCTCGGCCTCCCGAGCAGCCCGGGCACGCCGGGATCGGGCACGCGCCTCCTCCAGGACGGTCTCCTCGCGCAGGCGCCGCTCAACCTCACCCCGGCGCGCGGCCGGATCGCCGTACGGCATCTCTGCCTCGACCTGGGCCGCGATCCGGGCACGCAATGTGCGCCGGTTGTGGACAATGTTCCCGCAGGTCGGGCACTCCGAGCCCGTGTCCAGCCGGATGCCGTCGTCACACCTCAGATCCGGGCAACAGAGCGCTGAACGAGCCCCCGACCGAGCAGCCAGCCCATCGGATCACGCACCAATGCCTCTCCACCGGTCGCATGGTTATCGGTGAAGTCGTCCCACGGGGTGGCCAGAGGACCGAAGAACATGTCGTCCATCGACGTCAGCTGCGGCAGGTCCGCGGTCACGGCCGCGAACATGGCGGCGGACCTGCCGCAGCTTTGCGCTGCTTGGCCTGCTTCGCATGCCTGGCCGCCCGCTTCTGCTGCGCTCTCTTTCCCATCATGCCCGCCTGTGTCGAAGTTGCTGCTGTATCAACCGGTACACGCGGCAAATGGTTCGTCACGTCGCCCGTCGGTTGCTCATCAGCCGATGATGTCGAGGGTGACGCGGTGGTGGAGTTGTGCCGAGGTGATCGTCACGAACACCGTCTCGCCCTGGGAGTTGCGGGTGATGCCGACGATCCGGAAGCCGGGCGCCCCGGCCGGGATGCCCAGGGCGGCGCAGACGGTCTCGTCCATCGGCTCGGCGGTGATGACCGACTCGGTGCGTGCGATGTCCCAGCCGAGCCAGTCCGCGACGCGAACGCCAGCCGGTGCCTTCGGTGACGTCTCCCCGGCGGGGGTGAGCATCGGCGGGGTGCCTTCATACCCGTCGGGCACCTTGGCCGCGATCTCGTAGGGCATCACCGTCATCTTGTGCTGCACGGGCACACCGTCGACCGACCGGATGCGGGTGCGCTCGACGACGGTCGTGCCCTCGGCGATGCCCCACGCCGTCATCTGGGCCGGGGCGTCGAGCTGGCGCACCAGCGTCGTCTCCTCCGTCGCGGTCCCCCGGGCAGTCGGCTTCCACGCGTGGGCGACCGACAGATCCGGGGGCGTGAAGGTGCCCAGGTGGGCATCGGACTGCTTGGACGCCGCCACGCGGGTTCCACTGCGGGCATCGGTGCGGACCAGGCCGAGCGCGCCCAGTGCGGCGTAGGCGGCGGATACGGTCTGCTGGCTCACTCCGTGTTCTGCCGCAAGGTCTCGCACGGTCGGGAGCTTGCTCCCGTGCGGGTACTCCCCTTCGATGATCTTCTGCCGTAGCTGCGCTGCGATCGTGCTGGCGTCCATGGGTGTCCTCCGGCTCGGCGGCGTTCCCTGGCTCGCGCCCTGATTCTGTGTCAAGCCAGGACTTCAACTGTATTGACAGCTGGGGTTGCTGAGAACCGGTCACCACTGACAGGGCAGATGCGAACTGTATTGACAGCATATCGGGGCGTCCCTACTTTCGAGGAACACCATCGCTCTCAAGGGCGACGCCGCCGGGCCGGGCCAGGTTCACCGCCGCCAGCCGACGGCGTCCCGGCCGGGGAAGGCGGGAAGCAGATGTGTCACCGTACGCGCGTCCATCAGCCAGCCCATGTCCCCGCTGCGCACCGCACGCCGCACGTCGCCGGTACGGCCTTCGGTCTCCGGGCCGGAAGGGGCCACGGAGACCTTCCGGAAGAATTTCACCAGCGCGGGCAGCTTGCCGGGGTGGATGCCGCCCCGCTCGCGCAGCGCGTACAGCGGCAGGAACCACTCCTCGAACAGCGCGCGTTGCGCCTCGCACAGGCGGTGGACCTCGTAGAGCCGGCCGAGCAGCGAGTCGCCGTAGGGCACCTTGCCGTGGACGGCGTAGCCCAGCCGGATGCCGCCGTGGTTCCTGAACGGCAGGCCGTAGGCGGCGACGTGCGCGGTGGCGGTCTCGGTGGCCAGCATGACGGCGCGCTCGGCGCCGTGCCGCTCGGCCGCGGCCAGGACCGCGACGTGAAGAGCGGCACGGGGGTCGAGGACCGTCCCGGCCAGTCCGAACGGCGCCAGGCTGATCCCGTGCGCGCGGGTGCGGGAGAGGACGAGCTGGTCGGGGACGTTGCGGGCGATGTTCTCCAGGTGCGCCAGGCGCCGCCCGTGGACATCGTCCGGGCCCAGGACCGGGGCGCCGGCGGGGCGGCGTGCTGTCAGCTGGGGCGTGACCTTCTTAACCAGGTCGGTGCTGCCGCACGCCTTGCAGGCGGGCGAGCCGATGCCCGTCATATGGGCGCAGGACGAGCAGACCACGGTGGCTGTCCTCTCCACGCTCAGGACGCCCGTCTCCAGCCGGTCACGGATCATGTCGTGGGCGAGGCGGGCGACTGCCGGGTCCGCGTCGGTGACCACTCCCACGGCGGGCAGCACGCCCTCGGGGTACTTCGCGCGGATGCGGGCCTGCTCGTGCTGATGCCGGTTCGCGCCGGCGGCGAGCTCCGCCTGGTGGCGCAGGTCGCCTTCGAGGGTGACCGTGTTCCACAGGTGCGGGGCCGCGGGCTCGCCGAGGAGCGTGTTCAGGGCGGCGGCCGCGCGGATGCCGACGGCCTTGCCGGGCTTGTCGGCGAAGGTGAAGTCGCCGTTCTGGACGGGGCCGTTGAAGAAGGCGATGCGCACGGTCTCTCCTTATGCGGGAGGCTCGATGACCTGCTCCAGCTCGTATCCGCCTGCGGCCGCCCGGTAGACGAGCACGGCGGCGTTGGGCAGCTTGCGGGCGCGCGATTCCTCGACGACCTCGGTCACCGGGCGCTGCTCCAGGACGGCGCGCAGACCGAGGATCGTGGTGTGGTGGGTGAAGGCGACCACGCTGCGGCCGGCCTCGACGGCGCCGGACGAGAGCAGCGTCAGGAACGCGCTCACCCGCCCGTGGACGCCGACGGCCAGGGACTCGCCGCCCTCACCGGGCGGGGTCCACAGGTGCTTGCGGTGGCGGCGGTCGTCCGCGCCGTCGGGGAAGGTGGCGAACAGCTCCCGCATCGTCATGTAGGTGGCGTCGGCGTAGTGCTGCTCGTTCAGCAGCCCCGTGACCTCCGCCGCGATCCCCGGCATCGCGAGCTCGGCGGTGTCCCGGGCCCGCCGGTACTGCGAGACGAACAGCGCCGGCCCGTCTCCCACCACTGTCGGCAGGGTCTCGCCCAGCCACGCCGTCTGGCGAAAGCCCCGGACCGTCAACCCGATGACATCCCGCGACAGGGCGTGCGCCGCTGCGCCCGCCCACGGGCGGGGGTCCTGGTAGAAGCCGTTGTACTTATCGGCGTTCTCGACAGACTCCGCGTGCCGTACCACCGCCAGTCTCATGCCGCCGAACGATAAGCCCCAATACCTCCCGAGAAAAGAGGAAAAGCGATGGAAGATGAGTGGACGTTCGTCAAGAAGCGGACTGCGGCCGAAGGCGCCGTCTGGGTGAACCAGGACCGCTCCCGCTACCGGCGCACCGGGGACCGGCAGCTGGAGAGCGAGGCGATGTTCCAGCAGCGGATCGCCACCCTGGGATACCCCGTCCCGGCCGTCCTGGAGACCGGCTCCGACGGCACGGAGTTCTTCTTCGTGGAGCCCTCGCTCGGGCCGGCCTCGCTGCACGACGCGGCCTGGAACGCCATCGGCGGCGCCTACAGGCAGATGCCCGACACGGTCGTCGACGAGGCCGCTGCCGTCGGCGCCCAACTGCTCGCCGCCCAGGCCAAGCACGCCAAGCCGGCCACCCGCGACGCACTCAACACCTGGGTGACCGAGGCGGGGTGGACGGTCAACGTCTTCGCCGAGAACCCCGACCTCGACACCCCCCACACCCGCGCCGTGCTGGAGACCGCGCTGGACCGGCTCGCCCACACGCCCATGTGCTGGGCCCACTACGACTACGGTCTGCCCAACGCCTTCCCCGCAGGCATCATCGACTGGCAGCACCACGGCCTCGCCCCGGTCGGCTACGACACCTACCCGGCCCTGGAGATCATCGCCTTCAAGGGCGGCACCAAGGGCTACTACGCCACCCCCACCCAGCGCGAGCGGTACACGGCCGCGCTCGACGAAGCCGCCCTGCACGTCCCGGGGACCAGGCCGAGCCGGCACCTGGGCGAGTTCCTGCTCATCAAGGCCCTGTTCTTCCTCGCGCTCATGAAGCCGGCCGACCTCACGAACACCGACAAAGTCCTGAAGTGGAACTACCGCCGCACCCTGTTCACGATGGGAGCCGAGCAGTATGAGCGCACCGGTCATATCGACACCGCCGCCTTCCCCAGCCTCGACGACTTCGCCGCTCAGCCTGAGCACTGCCGTACCGGCGGTGCGTGACCGGGACTACCTCCTGGACCGCCACGGCGTGGTCTTCAAAGTCATCGGCGACGTCCACCCGCCCACCCACTACCTCGGGTACGTGAAGTACTACCCGGACGACAAGGGCGACCGGCAGTTATTCGGGCGCACCTACCGGCAGAACACGGTCGTCTCCAAGGCGTTCGGCATCCTCGCAGACCGGCCCGAGTGCTACCTCTACTCCGACACGATCGGCTGCGTCATCACCGGCGTGCCCCGCCACGACGTCACCCGGCACTACTCGTGCCGCCACGCCCTGGCCGCCCTGCACCAGGCGCCGGAACTGCTCGGTGACTTAGCCGTCGCCCGGGACCTGAAGGCCCTCATCGACCGCGTCGTCGACCTGGGGGCGCAGAACGTGATCGGTGTGACCGGCTCTTTCCTCGTCGGCTGCTTCAACGCGCGCTCCGACATCGACCTCGTCTGCTACGGACGCCGCGGCTACGAAGCCGCCCGCGACCTCTTCTGCGATCGCGACCTCGTCCGCCCGTACGAAGGCGACGCGCTCACCCGGCTCTACCTGCGCCGCGCCAAGTACATGACGGGCAGCTCCTTCGACGTCCTGATGCGGCAGGAGACCCGCAAGCTGCAGGGACTGACGGCCGGGGCCGACGCCCACATCAACTGCGAGCCGCTGCGCGAGGACGGCGACCGCACCTTCACCGACGTCACCACCAAGGAGGTCGGCGCCATCAGCGTCGTCGCCACCATCACCGACGACGTCCAGGGCCTGGCCACGCCGGCTCTGTACGGGATCGGCGTGGACACCGTCATCCAGTCCACCGTCGACGACCCCGAGATCTTCGCCCGCCGCATCACTCATATGCGCTCCTACCTGGGCGCCTACACGGGGGCGTTCCGCACCGGTGACACCGTCTACCTGTCGGGCAAGCTCGTCCACACCACCGATGGGCCCCGCTCCGGCTTCGGCATCGAGCTCACCCCCTGGACCGCCGCCGAGTCCTACCTCGCCACCCTCGCCCGGTAACCCTGCCCGCGAAGGAAGGCCCGCCGTGACAGCTGACCCGACCGCGCTGTTCGCATCGGCAGCGGAGCACTACGTCCGCTTCCGCCCCTGGTACCCCGACGAGCTCTTCGCGCTCCTGACCGAGCGGTTCGGCCTCGACGGCACCCAGACGGCCATGGACCTGGGCTGCGGCCCGGGCATGTCCGCCCTGCCGCTGGCGCCCCACGTCGCCCGCCTCTACGCCATCGATCCCGAGCCCGGGATGCTCGCCGCCGGCGCCCGCCTCGCCGAGCAACGGGGCGCCGGGAACATCGAGTGGATCAACGGCGACCCCACCCAGATCACCACCCTGGACCTGCCCCCGATCGACCTGTGCGTCATGGCCAAGTCGTTCCACTGGTTCGACCGGCCCCGCCTCCTGGCCGACCTCGACCAGCTCATCACCCCCGGCGGCGGCATCGCCATCGCCTCCGCCGGCCCGCCCGGCACCACGCCCCTGCCCGCCTGGGCGCCCGTCATCGCCCAGGTCCGCACCGCCTGCCTCGGGCCCGTACGCCGCGCCGGCACTGGCACCTACCCCGAACCCGAAGACCGCTTCACCGACACCCTCCAGCGCTCGCCGTTCTCCCGCGTCGAGCTCACGTCCCTGGACCAGCACGTGACGCGCGACCTCGACCAGCTCGTCGGACTGCAGCTGTCCAACTCCTACTCCACCCCCGCCCTCCTCGGAGACCGCCTGGACGCCTTCACCCGCGACCTGCGCCAGGCCCTCCTCGACCACGACCCCTCGGGCCTCTACCACGAGGTGATCCGCACCGAAGTCCTCATCGCCACCCGCCCCGGAAGGAGCACCACCCCGTGACGACCTTCGCCTCCGCCGCACACCACTACGCCGCCTTCCGCCCCCACTACCCCGAGGAGTTCTTCACGCTCCTGGTCGACCGCTTCGCCCTCGACGGCACCCAGACGGTCCTCGACCTCGGCTGCGGACCGGGCACCATCACCCTCCCCCTCGCCACACGGACCGGCCACGTCCACGCGATCGACGTCGAACCCGCCATGATCCGCGAAGGCCGCAAGGCCGCCGCCGCGCACGGCGCCGGGAACATCACCTGGGCGTGCGGCGACGCCGCCGGCCTCACCGGCATGGGCCTGCCCCCGCTCCACCTGTGCACGATGGGCAAGTCCTTCCAGTGGATGAACCAGGACCAGGTCCTGGCCGACCTCAACACCCTCATCCGCGACGGAGGCGGGATCGCTCTCGTCTCCACCGGCCCCCGGGCCAGCGCGCCCAGGCCGGCGTGGCTCGACATCATCGAGAGCGTCTGCACCGACGTCATCGGACCCGGCTACCGCCAGGAGCACAATCCCGCCGCCCACCCCGCCGAAGGCCGGGACAACGCCCTCACCCGCTCCGCGTTCTCCCGCATCGAGACCGCCCGCTGGGACCAGACCTTCACCCGCACCCTGGACGAACTCGTCGGCCTGCAGTCCTCCTTCTCCTACTCCAGCCCCGCCGTCCTCGGCACCCGGCAGACCGCCTTCGAAGAACGCCTGCGCCGCGAGCTCACCGCGTTCAACCCGAACGGCACCTTCGAGAACACCGTCCCCATCGAAGCCGTCATCGCCACCAGGCCGTAGCCGTCCGTCCGCTTGAAGCACCACCGGCCTGCCCCCGCCACCCCCGCCGCCCCTGCGGCACACGGCTCGGCAGGCCAGCCCGCGGCGAGGAGCGGTCGGTATGCCACGCTGAAGGTGCCCGGCGGGGTCGCGCCCGTGAAGCCGACGCCGCCCCGCCGAGCACCGGCGCCCCGATCAGCACAGGAGGCCCGCCGTGGACAGCACCGATCTCGCGAGCAAGGACGTCGAGTACGAGGTCGTACTCCGCTTCCGTCCGGGCGGGCCGGCCATCTTCGGCGTTTGGTCCAGGCCCGAGTCGGCGGACGCGAAGTTCCTGGAGTGGCTCGGGACGCATGGACACCCGGCGCCGTCCTTACCCTGACCGCCACCATGGGCGGCGCGAGGCGCCCGGTGCTGCTCATGCCTGCCCCCAGGTGAGGTGCCCGAGGACCAGGTGGTGGGTGCCCGACAGGCGCTGGGCCTCGTCGACGAGCCGGTTGCTGAACAGGCGCCTGGCCGACCTCTCGCCGTACCGGTCGATGTGGTCGAACACGACGTCGTGGTCCTTCATCGCCCGCACTCGCCAGGCGCGGACCTGGTCGGGCGCGAGGTCCTCGAGGACGAGCTCCTGCTCCTGGTCGTCGACCTCGCAGCGGCCGGGCACCACGGCCGACAGGTCCGCCACTGGACTTCCGTCCGCCCGACGATGACGACTCTCGCGGGCCAAAGGGCGTACGGCAAGAGGGCAGGGCCCGGCGGGATCCGCCGGGCCCTGTTGCCCATTTACCGGTGTGCGCTGCCCCGGCTCCTGTCGCCCACGCCGTTCCTGCAACCGGCTGGGGCGTGCTCAGCCGGGTCGATGCGGGGTGCCGAACTCCTGGTCGGTAAGAGTCCCGAGCACGGGCTGCGGAGCGACAGGAGCGGCGTAGGGGTCTCCGCAAAAGGGGCCGGCATCTATGTCAGGGGTGACCCAGGTACCGGTCCACCGCGGGTGGCGGTCGGTGATGGGGCTGCCGCACTGCGCGCAGAGCACCGCTGGGACGTCGTGTTGGCGCAGTAGGCGGGCGAGTTCGGCCCGCTGGAGCTCGGGGACGTGGTCGTAGTAGTCGAGCACGCCGGACATGGCCTGGGAGGTGTTCCAGGTGGCGGTGTCGACGGTGTCCTCCCAGGTGGTGTCCGGGCCGACGGCGTGGAGGAGACGCCATCCGAACACCGGCATGCCGGGCCCGTGCAGTTCCGGCTGCTCGTGGAAGGGCTGCGGAACGGAGGCGGTGTAGTCGGGGCGGACCTTGCGGATCTCGGCCTCCAGGACTGGACGGAGCGCCCTGTGAAGGTCGTGCAGGGCGGCGAGCACTCCGGCTACCATCCGGTCCCGGCCCTGCTCCCCGGCCTGGTGCCAGGCGCACAGCAGAATTCCCTCAAGAGGGCCGCCGACGACGACGGCCTGTTCGACGACTGCGGTGTCATCGTCGGCCAGGAGGACACGGTGGCGCATCGTCGACCCGTCGATGCTGCCCGTCCACTCCACGCGCTCGCCGGCCTGCACGGCCTTCACCGCGTCTACGGGAGCGGGAAACCGTTCGCCGAGGTCATCGAGCAAGTCGATGTCCCTCTCCGGGGTGTCGTCCCAGTCCACCAGTTCCAAACGTGCGGGCTGGGCTGGAGCGGTCCGCACCGAGGCCCGTTTCTGGGGCGCCTTGCGGTCCTGCTTGCGCTTCTTCGGCATCCTCGTCAGTCTCCTTCACCGTCACGTGGCGTTCGATCCTTGCAGTCGACGGCGGCCCTCAGGCCCTGATCCCCCTACCCGGCGACAACAGCCCGCTGCTTCTGGTCACGCCGTACGCTCCAACGCGACTGCTGCGCCTTCGGCTTGTCCCGCAGCGGTGCTGTCCTGCCGGGCTGCTCGCTCGGTACGGGCCCGGCGCAGCGCAAGGGTGCGGGTGGCCTCGGCTTCACGGCGGCGCTGGATGCGGCCCGCTTCGATCGGGGCCGACTGGTCGTCCGAGGACACCTCCGGCTCCGGGAACGCGTGGCGGCTCAGCTCGCGCATCGCCCGGTTCTGGCGTTCGACTGCCTGCGCGATGCCCTGGTCCACCCGCCGCGCGGGCGCGACGGACTGGTGCGCGGCGAGCGCCTGGCGGTAGCCCTCGGACGCCAACCCGCGGGTTTTCACCGGACCGTTGGGCGCGGCCGCCGGGGCGACAGCGTCCGGTTCGGACACAGGCACCGACCCGGGGGCGAGGATCCGCAGGCCGCGCACGACCGTACGGCCCGCCGACTCGTTCGCCGCCTGGACGACGCGGGCCTGCTCCAGGCGCAGCTTCGTCGCCCAGGCCGCCGACTCCGGGCACACGGTGAGCCGGCCGGAGTCGGCGTCGTACCCGACCGCGGCGACGTGCCCGGCGAACTCGGGGGCGATGGCCTCCCATCGCTCCCGCAGGGACGCGCCGGCAGCCGGGAGCTCCCAAGCCCGCTCGTTCACCAGCATGCCGATCGCGGCACCGAGCCCCAGCGGTTCCCGCCCGCCGTGTCGCACCACGGACGACGTGGTGCGCGGCTTCGCCTTCGCCGTACGGCCGTTGCCGCCGTTCTTCCGCGCCGTCTCCAGTGCGGCCCGCAACGCGACCCGGGCCAGGTCGACCCCTGACAGCTCGCCGCCGCTCATGACCGCTCCCAGGTGGTGTAGCCGAGGTTCAGGTGCCCGAGGCGGGACATCCGGGTCACCTGCGAGACGAACGCCCTCGTGAACAGCCGCTGCGCCGACACCTCGCCGTACCGGTCGATGTGGTCGAACACCAGCTGGTGGTCCTTCGCGGCGCGATTGCGCCAGTCCAGGATCTGCTCGCGGGTCAGTTCCTCGAGGACCAGCGGCGCCTGGTCGACGACGTCGTCCTGCGGCTCCAGTACGACGGCGGGTGCCGGGCGGGGAGCGGGCAGCACGACCGGGGCCGACGGCGCGGCCGGCTCATCGATGGCGGGGCGCACGACTGCGGCTTCGGCACGGTCCTTGGAGGCCGCCGTCTTCCGGGCCCGGACCTGCTCCCACCGGTGCTCGCGGGCCCACGCCTGGGCGGTCACGGTCTCGTGCAGCTGCCGCTCGGTCGCCGTGCGGCGCTCCTCCGGCGAGGCGTACGGCATCGCGGCGTCGACGGCGGCCGCGACCGCCTGACGCCGGTCACGGCTGTCGAACCGCCGGTCCTCGCACCGCGGGCACTCACGGCCCGAGTTGAGCAGCACGCCCTCGTCGCACAGCTTTTCGCCGCACTCCTGACGCTGGGGGAGGGCACGGCTGACCAGCCAGCCCACCGGGTTCGTGATCGGCGCGCCCAGACGCATCTGCTCCTCCAGGCGCCGGGTGAGGCGGTCGGCGAGGATCTGCGGCGCGTCGACGCGGCCCGCGAACCCCTCCACCAGGAGCAGCTCGGTGCGAGTCGCGGACTCCACCAGCTTCCGGGCGCCCCGACGCTCCAGGCGCTCCCACACCAGCCGGACCGGCTCCAAGATCACCCGCAGGTCTTCCGGCGGCAGCGGCACCCTCCCCTGCTGCTGCCTGTTCTGACCCGCACCGTCCGCGGCCCGCACCGAAGCGTCGGCCACCGGACCGCAGTTGCCCTCATCGCTGATCGACGGGGACTTCTCACGCTGTTCCCCGCGAAGCGGGCCACCGTCACCGTCGTCCACCAGCAGCTGGACAGCGGCAGCGGCTTCCGGTGCCTGGTCCTCGCACGTGCCCGCGCGCTCCGGCCGAGTACCGGTCCCACCACGGCCTTCGCCGGAAAACCCACCAGAGAGCTCGAGAGACCCACCAGCAGTAACCCCAGAAGCGTGAGAGGCGTGAAGGTGTGCAGCAACGGCGAGGTCTGCCGTATCGGCCTTCTGGCCCTGCCCGGCACCCGACACCCCAGTAACCGCAAGGGTCCCAGTGTCCTCGTCAGTCTCAAGATCTCCGGATGCAGTAACAGCGAGCTCTGAAAACACGGCGTCGACAGCCTCGCGGGCCTCCCGTACGAGCAGACCGTGCGCCTGGGCGACCGGCAGCAGCCGCACCCGGCTGCGCGCGTTCATCTGGGACGCCGTCTCGCGCCGGTCCACCGTCACCGTGCCCCGCTCCTCCAGCCGAGCCAGGACCTTCGCCCCGCCCGACGGCGAGCAGCCCAGCAGCCGGCCGACCGTCGCCGCCGGACGGCCCCGCTCGGTGTCCACCGACCCCGGGCACAGCTTCAGCCAACCCTTGGAATTCGTCGACAGCACCATCAGCAGCAGCCCGAGCCGGTCCGTGGCCGCCCCGCGCCCCGTGCGGTCCGCAAGCATCCCGGCCGGGGTCACCCGCCCGTCCTTGTGCGTCCAGCCCGGCGCGAACAAGACCTCGATCAGCTTGAGCAGCACCGCCAGCTCCACCCGCGACAGCGCCAGGACGTGCCGCCGGTCCCCGGCCTGCTGCGCCCGGTACATCGGGATCACCCAGCACTCCAGGCCCGTCGCCCGCCCGGCCGCACTCGCCGTCTCGTTCGACCCGAGCACGCCGCGCTCGCGCAGTTCCGGCAGCACCGTGTGCGCGACCCGGGACTTCCCCAGCCCGAGCCACCGGCCCAGCTCTGCGGTAGTGATCTCCGTGCTGTAATCGGCAGCAACCCGGGCCTTCGCCAGCAGCACCACCGACGCCAGCCGCGTGGCGTCACACGCCCCGTCCAGCGGCGGGGCCGACACCAGCGCACGCACCGCCGCGAGCAGCCGGGCCCGCATCGTCTCCGACAACTGGAGCGGGTTGCCCAGCTCCAGAGGCACGACCGGACCGGCCTGAGCCGGAACCGACCGCAGCCGACGCCGCGACGCCCCGCCGACGAACTCCGCCCGAGGGCGCGGGAGCACAGCGGCCGATGCCGCCACGGCGCTCACCGGACCACCCGGTCGAACGAGATAGAGATCATTCCGGCAGCCTTGCGCGGAATGCCTGTGGACAGAGGCCAGGAAGCGGCGAGACCTCCGATCCCTCCCGCCTGATGGGCAGGAACTTCGGATCGCGCTCCGTCACACGGGACGACCCCCTGGGACATCGCGGCGGCCGACGCCGTCAGGAGGTCATGGGTCCCCCTCTCGGTATAGGTGTGCCGGACCGGGGTCCGTGTGACACTCCGATGTGAAGAATCTTCGCGACTAATGCCGTGAACAGGGCAAACAGGGTCAGCGAATCCCGTCACGCGGGAAGCCTGGGGGGCTCGAACCGGTGTGAATCGGGCACGGTCGAGCTGACAAGGGGAGGCGAGGTCGTGCACTATGGCGGGGACACCATCTTCCATATGCGAGCCGGACCACCCCGCAACGCGGGACGGACCGACGAGTGGATGGGAGAAGCCACGCCCCCTCCGTGAGGAGCAGGCAGGGCACCGAACCGAAACGCCGCGAGGTGGATCGGAAGGGGGGAGATTTCTCCTCTCGTCTCGGTGGTTGTGAACCGCAGGGCCCCCGTCAAAGGGCCCCGCGGTTTGGTGGGGCGTCGACCGTTGTCAGCGGTCGGGGTCTTGCTGGTGGCCCTTGTCAAAGGGGCCGACCCGCTTGTCGAAGGCGGGGTTTTGCTGAGAAGGAAGTGGCTCGATGAGCCGAGGCTCGGAACCGGTGTCAAGTCCGGGACCGAGCAGCCGAGCCGGGGTGTCAAGCCCGGTCGGCGCGAAGGGCCGCGCGAGGCCGAAGTGGATTGTCAGTCCACAAAATGGCGCGCGCGGCCGATGGCCTAGGTCATCCCGACCCCCTCGATATCGAAGGTGGAGTCGGCATGCCGGAAAGCGCACCCGGAGGCGTGATCGCGATGGTGGAACGGCGCAGCTGCGCGTGAAGTTCCACAGGTGCGGGTATCTTCATCCCGCGATCACCTCCCAACCAGGTGCTCGCCCAAACGGAGCTTCGCCCCGTTCGAGAGCCCCCAGTGGACCAGGCCCGGTCCCGGGGGCTTTCGCCGTTGTCGATCACTTCTGCGCACAGCCTAACTGCATTACCGGACAGAACTGTGGGGCGAATTCGCGCGGCATCCGATGCGAGCCTGCCTGACGGAAAGCGCGCGGTTAGGTGCCCGGCATACGGAAAATTCACTGTCCACCCCGCAGTTCGCGGAGATGGGTGACGAACTCCTGCGCCTCGGAGGCGTGTCCGTAGTGCGTCTGGAGGGCCTGCCCCAGGTCGGCGGCCACCATCGCGAGCGACGGCAACGACTTCCGCTCCCCCGTCAGGGCCCGCTCCCCGTAGGCGAGCGCAGTGTCCAGGTCACCCTCGCGCGCGGCGACCACCCCGAGCGTGACGCGGGCCTCCGCGATCCGCATGGGCGACCGCTCCGTCCCGTCGAAATCCGTGCCCGCCCGGATGACCTCATTGGCCAGCTGCTCTGCAAGCCGGTTCTCGCCCGACTTCCTGAGCGCGTCCATGCGGTAGAAGTCGTATTTCGCGGGGTCGACCACGAAATGGTTCTCGATGTTCTCGGGGTAAGGCAGGAGTTCGAGGATCTGGCGTCCCTTGTCGAGCGCGACTTCGGTCTGCGACCGGTCACCCAGCCTCGCCCACGCCTTGGCCTTCTGCGCGTACAGCTGCGCGGCGACGCTCTCGGTCGGCGCCACGGCGATGCCGGCCTCTGCGGCCGCGATGACGCCGCGGTAGTCGCCCCGGGTCAGCGCGAACCATGCCCGCATCTCGTGCGCCCAGCCCTGCACGCTCAGCTCCCCGGCCTCCTGACCGAGCATCAGCGCGGCCTGCCGGGTGGCCTCCGCGTCGCGGGGCCGGCCGGAGTCGTACTCGACACAGCCCACCAGGAGCGACAGCCGCCCGGCGAGCGCGATGATCTCGCGGTGCTGCGCCAGGCTGACTCGCTGGTGCTGGAGGCCGACGAGGCGGGCGAGCCAGGCTTTGCCCTCCAGGAGCAGCTGGTCGGCGGGCATGTACGCGTACTCGCAGCACAGCCGGTCCGCCGTGATCCGCAGCGCGTCCAGCGTGGCGACGTCGACGTCCGAGGCCCGCAGCCGCGCGATGATGTCCACGGTGTCCATGCCGCTGACCTGCAAGATCTCCGCGCGGCCGTCACGGCGAGACCGCTCGGGGAAGAATGCTCCGGTCGTCGTGTTGAACACCGCGGCGATGGCAGACCGGTACTTCACCGGCTGCGCGTCGCCGGCCTCCCACCTCTTCCACTGCCGCAACAGGTCCTGCTCGCTTACGACCTGGTCCTCCGGCAGCCGGACCATCAGCGCACGCACCGCGTCGGTCTGCGACCAATCCCGAGCAGCGCGCTCCTCCACCATCCGGCGAGCCCAGTCAGGACGCTCGTCAGCCATCGCGATCCCCTTCCCCGTACGGTCCAGCGACGCAGCCTGCGCCCCGACAGGGTGGGTGATGCCCGCGGAGCGGAAGCCGGCCCTTGTGCGGCCGAGCATGGCACGGCCCCTTGATCGCGCGGAGGTGACAAGTGGCGGTGACATTCCGAATGTCACCGGTTGCTGTCACTTTCCGCGGCCGCCGTACCCGAGCACGGTCATGGTCATTCAGTGCCGGCAGAGGTGAGCGGGAGGTAGAGGTCAATGCGGGCCGCCATCCACGGAGGGACGTGCACGACGGAGCGCGGCCAGCACATTCTCTGGGTGGCCGCCGTACACGATGTGCGGCTCATCGTCGCTCGGAGGGCAGAAACGCCCCGCATGCCTGAGCAGATCCTCCTCGCTGAACGCGATGCTGTTCGCGTCGACCAGCGACCGCTCATTGCGCTTACGGATCCGGTCCCAGCGCACCTCGTGCGGCACAGGCAGATAGACGAGAACGGGCTTGCCGCCGACCTCCATCACGGTCGCTGCCCACTGGGCACGCTCTTCCCGAGTCCAGAAGCCATGGTCGACCACGACCTCGTGTCCGGCCGCCAGGAGTTCCTGGAGCTCAACGGCGATGTCCCTGAGTACGGGCGCCTCCCGGACTCGGAACTGCCCCCGGGGGAAGTCCCTGCCGTAGTGGCCGTAGCGGCGGAACATCTCCTCGTCCGGGCAGAGGCGCCGGAACCCGGCCTCCTCCAGGGCGCGGGCGAGGGTCGTTTTGCCAGCGCCCTGCAGACCGGTCATGAGGATCGCGCGAGGCGCGGGGCCCGGTCGGCCGGCGATGGTCTCGTGAGTGGTCACCGCTGCACCACCGACGTCGTGCGACGAGTGCGCCCAGGGGCCCCCAGGTCCACGCCGTACTCCAGCAGCTCGCCGTCGGCGTCCAGGAAGCGCGCGGTCAGCACAAGGATCGCTGCGACTGTGTCGGTCTCCAGCTCCAGGAGCTCGAGGTCGCGGGCGGTTGCGATGCGCGCCGTTTCCTCATCCACACGCTGCACGACGTGGCGCCCAGTTGCTTCGGCGATGAGGTCCAGCGACAGCCCGCCCTTGAGGCGCTCGCTGCGCGCGAGCTCGGGCAGCACCTGGGCGAACTCCGCCGGGATCCAGGACGTTGAGTGGGAGACGATCCCGTGAGCATCTCGGTAGACACGGCTTCGACGAATCACGTCCTCACCAGGCTCGATGCCGAGTGCATCCGCGACGTCCTCGGGGGCCGGCACCATGCCCGCAGTGTGGCCGGAGGACTTCTCCCCCACGCCCCACGACGACTTCGTCGTACTGCTCCGATCGTGGCGCTCCGATCCGGATGCGAGCGACACGGGACGCGCCATGACCTCGGTGCCGACGCCCGGGATGCCGTTGACCAGCTTCTCGCCTCGCAGCAGCTTCATGGCGCGGTCGGCCGTTGCGGTGCTGACCTGCCACTGATCTGCCAGGGCACGGATGCTGGGCAGCAGGTCGCCCGGCGCCAGCTCACCGGAGCTGATGAGGGTGCGGTAGTGACCCGCGATGCGCGCGTATGGCGGCCGATTGTCGGCCCGCGGTCGCCCTGGCATGTCGCCTCGCTTCCTTCTCTTCCGTCTAGGTGCCTCACTATACCGCTTGACACCTGAGGGTACCTGAGGCAACCTGATGTAGGTAGGACGGTGATCCCCCGGAACACCGCGTAGTCGCACCACCGCAGTAGTCGTCCGCCCTTCGGGGCGGCGGGGTAGTCGTCCTCGGGTTCGCCCGGGACGCGAGAGCACCATCGAACTCCCCCGGAGCCTGACGGCACGACGACTGCGTGTACGTCGCAGCGCTGTGCGCTGTCTGTCCTGCGGGACGCCGGCCTTGCGCCGTGCGGCCTGGAGGGCGGAGAGAGCATCGCGACCCGCGCCCCCGCCACTCCGTCCATGAGGAGTTCCGATGTCTGCTTCGACCCTTGAGTACACCGCCCGTCCCCGCCGGGGCCGGACCCGCTCCCGCACCCTCAACTCCCGCCCGGCGCTGGCCCTTTCCGCCCTCAAGCCCCACCAGTACGACCTGCGACCCGCCTGCGCGTCGCTGGTCTGCCCCGACTGCGAGACGTGGGTGCCGATCACTGGCCTCGGGACCAAGACGACCAAGGTCGTGCCGCACGACGCCGGCCGCGCGTTCGAGGCCCCGGCCGTTCGCTGCCGCCTGGGCAGCAACCGCCTGGTCACGGTCGACGTGTCGGTGAAGAAGTGGCAGGAGCGCCTGGAGGACGGTCACGCGGAGACCGGACACCGCCGCCGGACCACCGTGCGGCGCAAGCCCAAAGTCGCGGTCGCCCCGGCCGTCAGCCAGATCGCCGCACAGAAGCAGGCGCCGGCGGACGACCAGCGTGGCAACGGCCGGCCCCTGTGGCGGCTGCGCAAGGAACAGTGGGCGGCGACCGAGTCCGCGGTTCGCGACGCCGACACCCGCCGCGCGCAGCTGCCCGCCGGTGCCGCGCCGCTGGGTGCCCCGCCGGTGCCGCTCAAGCCGCTGCGTCCCGAGCGTCGCGCGAGCTGACCTGCTCCGGACGAACGACCACGGCCCCGGCCTCCCCTCGCGGGGTGGCCGGGGCCGTGGCTGCTCGTACGACCAGCCGAGCCGATCAGGAACTTGAAAGGACAGCCGCATGAAGCTGCCGTTTGTACGACGCGCGACCGCCGATGCGTTACGCACCCAGCTCGCCCGCGCCGAGAAGACGGTCGTCGCCCAGGCCGCGAGCGTCGAGGCGAGGGATGGCGAGGTACGGCGCCTGACCAGTGAACTGAATGACGCTCGCCTCGCTCGGAAGGCGGCGCTGTACGCGTACGAGATCGCCAACTCCCGGGCGGATCGTGCCGAGGATCAGGTCGTCGAGCTGGAGGCTCGCCTTCGGGCTGCTCAGGTGCAGCCGGATGAGGGCGAGGCCGGCACGGCCGGGCCTCGGATGGGGGACAAGGACTACGCCTTCGCCCTCCTCAACCTCGTGTTTCCGCAGTTCGCCGACGTCATCGCGCGGAACGACGGTGTCCTCCCGGACGACCACTACGAGGCTCTGTCGAACTACGTGAACAGTGCTCCGCAGTACGGCCTCAGCGAGGCAGAGGTTGAGGAGCTCCGAGTCCAGCACGGCCTTCCCGCTCCGATCTTCCAGCGGGCGAAGGACTTCGCGCCTCGTGCAGGCGCCGTCTGACTCGGTTGTTGCACGAACGATCAGGGCCCCGGCCACCCCGACGAAACCGGGGTGGCCGGGGCCCTGGCTGCTCGTACAAGCAGTCAGCTCCCCGTTTGGGGAGTGATCGCGACAGCCCTTGGGATTGCGGCCCGACGGGCTGTCCAGGACCTGACTGGAGGACCCTGATGCAGCACAGCATGACACGCACCGCGGCGCGGCCGCAGGCGGGGATCATCGACGACATCGAGCGCGAGGACGACTCCCGGGGCTACGAGCCCGAGGACGTCGCCCGCGTCGACGTCGCCCTGGTCCTCGTTCCCATCACCGCCCCGGCGCAGGCCAGTTGGGAGGTGGCGGCGTGATCACCAGCCTGACTGACGCCGAGCGCGAGGCGCTCTCGCAGAAGAACCGGGAGCAGAACCAGCGGTCGGAGAGGCACCAGAAGTGAGTGCCCGACCGACCGATGACCTGTACGTCCGCTACATGAAGGCGTTCGAGGACTCCACCACCCACCTCGGTGGCTGCGAGGTCTGCCAGGCCGAGAAGCCGTGCGAGGTCGGGACACCGATCCACGAACGGTTCGCTCGCCTCCAGGACGCCTACCTCGCACGACAGAAGCAGCAGCGCCGCTGACCTCCGGCATTGCCCGTCGTCCCCGCGCCTTCCCGGGCGGGGCCGGCGGAGAGCGCCGGGAGCTCCCGCCCGCTCCGGCCATCCGGCCGCCACGACACACGACAGCCCCGGGGTGGCCGCCCCGGGGCTGACTTCTGCACTGGACCTTCTGGGAGGCCCCGATGAATCGCAGCTACATCGTAAACGCCAGCTACGCCCCCTCCGCCGACCTGCCGGTCAACACCAACTGGCGGGACCGCAGCGCGTGCCGCGAGGAGGACCCCGAGCTGTTCTTCCCCATCGGCAACACCGGCCCGGCGCTGCTGCAGATCGAGGAGGCCAAGGCCGTCTGCCGTCGCTGCCCCGTGATGGAGACCTGCCTCCGGTGGGCGCTGGAGCACGGCGAGGACGGCGGCGTCTGGGGCGGTCTGAGCGAGGACGAGCGCCGCGCCATGAAGCGCCGCGCCGCCCGCCAGCGGGCCCGCAACGCCTCCTGATCCGGTCTGCAGGCTGCCTGATCCGCCCGCACCGACCGCCGACCACGGCGGCCGGGACGGGCGGTGAAGGGGAGCCGGACAGCCCGGACCGAACAGTCGAGGGAGGCCCTCATGGCCACGACGATGACCCCGCTCCAGCCCGGCACGGAAGCCGCCGCCCAGGCGTGCGCGTTCGCGATCTTCGGCAGCGACATCCCGCCGGTCGACCCCGAGGACTACGACGGCAGCTGGCGCGCCACCCTCCACGTCATCGCGGAGGAGTGGGTCGGCGAGGGCCGTGTCGAGCGGCACGCCGCCCGCACCGCGACCGCGATCAACGACCTGCTGAACACCCAGAAGCTGTTCGGCGAGGGATCGCCCGAGGCGCGCACCGCCGGCACCGCGCTCACGCCGCTGATCGACAAGTGCCGGATCTACGGCATCACCACCGACGACCTCCGCCGCCACGGCGCGCAGCTCCACACGAGCTGACTTCGCGCCCGCCCGGCGGGAGCCGATCCCAGTTTCGAGCCTGCCTCACGCCGCTTCGCGAGCACGGCCGCCCGCCCCCCGGACCGCCGGCCTTTTCGGGCGTGCGGAGCGGGTAGAGCCGGTGTCCAGTTCGCAAGCAACCATCCGCACTACGGGCCGTTTCGGGAGCGCCTCAGCGCGTTTCGGGAGCAGCCCCCGCCGTTTCGCGCACACCTGAACGACCCCTCTCGGAGGCCCTCATGACGATCACCGACTGGCCGCGAACCGCGGCTGAACCCGACCCCGACACGGCTTCACCGGCCGCCGTTTCGGGAACGTCCACGCCGGTTTCGCAGACGGCCGACGTCGTTTCGGAGACGGCGGAGTTCGTTTCGGAGACGGCAAGCGGAACCGGAACGAAGCCCTCCCCGGGGAGGCTGACCGGTACCCAGAAGTGGGCGGCCGGGGCGATCGTGATCGCCGCGCTCGTCCTCGCGGGCATCGGCCTGTACCTGTCCTTCGAGCATGTCGCGGTCTTCGCCTACGAGCGGCTCCGCTTCGGCTCGCTGGGCAAGGGCCAGATGTTCGCGGTCGGCGTCGACGTCGGCATCATGGTCATGATCGCCGTAGACCTGCTGATGGCCTGGCTCAAGCGCCCCATCAGCTGGATCCGCTACCCGGTGTGGCTGCTGACGGCAGTCACGGTCGTCCTCAACGCCGCGTCCGGCGCTCCCCGGGACCGGGCGTGGGCGCTGATGGACTACGTCGCCGCCGGCGCCCATGGCGTCGTGCCGGTCCTCTTCATCATGGTGGTGGAGCTGGGCCGCGACGCGATCGACCGCGTGGTCCGCCCTGACCAGGCCGAACGCGACTCGATCCCGTGGCTGCGGTGGGTGCTCGCCCCCGTGGCGACGGCCCGGATCTTCCGCCGGATGCGGCTGTGGGGCGTCACCTCCTACCCGGAGATGATCCGCCGCGACCAGGAGCTCATCGCCTACGAGCAGTGGCTCAAGCGCAAGTACGAGGGCGACATCTCCCAGGCCACCGAGGACGAGCTGCTGCCGATGAAGATGGCCCCCTACGGCTACACCGTCGCCCAGGCGCTGGCCATGCCCGATGAGCAGGAACAGGCAGCTGCCGAGCGTGAGGAGGAGGCGGAGCGCCGCCGCCTGGACGCGGAGACGCGCAGCGAGGTCGCCAAGGCGGAGTCCGCAGCCGAGCGGCTGCGCGCCAAGGGCAAGGTGGAGCTGGTCCAGGCGGAGGTCGACGGACAGACCGGCCGGGCCCGCGCGCACGCCCGAGCCCAGGTCAGCGCCGCAGAGCGGGCCGCTGAGCTGGAGCTGCAGGCCCTCGACAACGCCGTGGTCGCCGAGGCCCGCGCCCGCGAGGCCGAGGCGGAGCGCCAGGCCGCCGAGGAGCGCAAGGCGGCGGCCGAGGCGGACCTGGCGAAGGCCGAGCTCGAGCGCAAGGCCGCCGAGCAGCGCAGGGCGGCGGCCGAGGCGGACAAGGTCGCGGCGGCGGAGGCCGGCGCGATCGAGACCGAGCGGATCGCTCAGGCGCGCAAGGCGGCGGCCGCCGCCGACCTGGACGCGGCCGAGCTGGAGCACCAGGCGGCGCAGAAGCGGAAGGAAGCGGCGGAGGCCGACCGGGTCGCCGCGGCGGAGGCACAGGCCATCGAGACCCAGGCCATCGCCGAGGCCCGCAAGGCCGCTGCCGAAGCGGACCGGCGTGCTGCCGAAACGGAGAAGGCCGCCGCCGAAACGCGGCGCGCCGCTGCCGAAGCCGACCGCAAGAAGGCGGAGGAGGACCGCCTTCGGGAGGCCGCTCTCGCCGACATCGCGCGCTCCCAGAAGGAGGCCGCCGAAGCCGAGCGGGCCGCTGCCGAAACGCGGCGGGCCGCCGCCGAAATCGAGCGGGCTGCTGCCGAAGCCGAGGACGCCGCGAAGCTGACGCCGCGCGAGCGGGCCGCCCGCAAGGTCGCCCGGATGGCGTTCGCGGCCGGCGCGGTGTTCGTCGGCCTGGACGCCGACGGGATGCACCGCGAGCTGTGCCGGGTCGTCACGATCGCCGACGTCCAGCGCGAGTTCGACGTGTCGTCCACCGACACCGCCTCCAAGTACCGCCAGGAGGCCGTCGCGCTCATCGCCGACGGCTACCGCCCCTGATCCACCGTCCGGCACACACCAGTGAGGGCCAGCCCGCGCTAATCGGGCTGGCCCTCGCTGCGACTGCCGGAAGCAGTCACAGCCCCACCAGTACACCAGGAGGGAATCCCCGCCGTGAACAGCAACAACGACCCGAACTACTCCCCCCTGCGCGACGTCGCGCAGAGCCCGGAGGCCACCGCCCGGTACCTGGCCGACGTCCAGCGGGTCCTGCTGGACATCGGCAAGAACCTGGAGACCCTCTCGATCGAGACCCAGGTGCACCTGCGCGACACCCACGTGGAGGGCGACCGCTGGTACCACGCCAGGCTGCGCGCCATGCCCGTCGAAAGGGCCCTCGGAAACGTCCTCAAGAACCTGAAGAACCTCACCGAGGGCCTGGAAAAGAGCGCCTACAAGCGCCGGGCCCACGACGAGGCCGTGGTGAATACGGCCAAGGAAAGGAAGGAAAAGGAGCTGGAAAAGCACCGTGAGAAGAACCCGCCGGTCCTCCAGGCCGCACCGAACCCGCCGCAGCAGGGTGCGCAGCCGCATAATTCCGGCTACAGTGGTCCCACGTCGATTTACGACCTCGGTAAGAGGGAGTCGGCGTGACGCGCCCCCTCAGCAGCGTCGAACGCTCCATTCAAGGGCGGAACGGCTGGCTGCAGGAAGAAGAGCGCAAGGCGATCGAAAGTCGCGGCGAGACCGGCCGGATGGAATTCTGGCTCCGCGTCACCCGGACTGAAATCACCAGGGAAGTCAAATCCGGTCGTGACGATGTCCTCACCGCATTCACGCTGGTCTGCCGTCTCTTCAAGCTGGTGCTGGAGAAGCGGCAGGCGGGCGACCCGCGGCTGTTCGACCACCTCATGCAGTACGCGGACACCGTCCTGAAGCAGCACGGCCCGCGTCACTGAGCGTCACCCACGAAGGCCCCGCCGGGCTCCGGCGGGGCCTCGCGCGCGTAAAGCGTGCACACGTGCACGTGCACGCGCGTGCACACGAGACCCCACTGTCTGTCAAGTCCCCAGGAGGGGAGGTGCCCCGTGTCCGACGAGTCCGACGAGACCGGCGGCGGAACCCTGGTCCACGGTCCGTGGAGCGGTGATTCCACCTACGAGCTGCCGCTGATCCCGGATTTCATCGACACAATTCCGCCGCCGGAAGAGGTCCCGGAGGCTCCCCCGGAAACCCCGGAGGAGACCACCATGGAACTTCCCGCAGTTCCGGCGGCCCCGGACCCCGTACTGGCGATGCGTTCCGAAGGAATCGCCCCGCCGGTAGTCGAGGAATCCGAAGGTGAATACGAGGAAGGCGAATACGAACAGCGCCGCTCTCTCGCCGACCGCCTCGGTGACTGGCTGGAATTCCGGCTGGAAATGGCGCGAGCCAATCACGAAAGCGAGACGCCTTTCCGCGAGGCTGAAATAGCGCGGAAGGTGGCGCTGCTGGAGGGCCGCACCGCGCAGGAAGTCGCGATGATGGAGCAGAACGGAAAGCTTCACGCCGCGCTGATGAAAGCGAAGGGCGACAAGGCGGCGGCGCGCGGAAAGGCCGACGCCGACCGCACGAAGGCGTCCGGCTCGGCGTCCGGCTCCGGGATGGGGGCGGACAAGGGCCGCTCGAAGGCCGGCGGCGGGGGCGGCTCCTCGCGCGGCGGAGGCGGCAGCGGGCCCTCCCGCACCAACTCCGGCGCCGGGCCGAACCGGACCGGGCCGTCGCGCGGCACCAACTCCGGCGGCCCTGGCGGCCGTTCGGGGTCCGGCTCGACTGGGGGCGGCGGAGGCGGCAAGGGCGGCGCGAAGGGCTCCGAACGGGGCTCCGGCGGCTCCGGCCGGAACGGCAACTCCAAGGCCGACAGCGGCGGTCCGGCGTCCAGCCCCCGTGCCGAGCGGGCCCGCGGCCGCCAGGAGCGCGCCGGGACCCGGCAGACCGGGCGGCAGGAGCGGCGCACCACCGGGCACGCCGCCGGTGTCGCGGACCGGTCCAAGGACCGCGACCAGGCCCGCGCACAGAAGCAGCAGGCGTGGGAGGACCGCCGCGCGAAGCGGCAGGAGCGGGCGAAGGCGAGGCAGGCGAGGCGGGAAGCCGCAGCGTCGGCCGACCCGGGCCGCACCACGCTGGGCCAGGCCCTCGGCGAGGAAGCCCAGCGCCGCTTCGGCAAGCGCCGCGCCGACGCGAAGGCCGCCGCCGACGCGAAGGACGGCAAGGCCGGCACGGAGAAGGTCAGCCTGACCAAGGAGAAGGACTCCAAGGGCAAGGACTCGGAGGACTCCAAGGCAAAGGGCGCCGACGGCAAGGACTCCAAGACCGCCAAGGACGGCCCTGACGGGGCCTCCAGCGCCGCGAAGGACGGCAAGGCGGGCGACGAGCCGGACAAGGACTCCAAGGCCGGTGACGGGGCGTCTGACGGTGCGAGGAAGCGCCGCCGGTTCCGGCGCCGGCGCACCGCCAGCACGGGCCGGGCCGGACGGCGCGGACGTACCCGCCGCACCGGTCGCACCGGCCGGGCGGGACGCGGTCGTACGGGACGCTCCGGACGGTCCGGCCGTCCGGCGGACAGCCCGTTCGGAGCGGAGGAGTCGACCCCGACGGTGGAGTGGCCCGACCGTCCCACCCGCCCGCCGCGCACCGACGCCAAGGGCGAGGACGACATCGTCGACGCGGACATCGTCCCCGACGAGCCCGCAGGCGTAACGACCGGCGCGCGGGGCCTGCCGCCCGCGCCGGAACGGCACACCGCACGGCCCGGCACCAGCCGGCCGACCAGCACGGAAGGGAGCAGCGTGAGCAGCTCGGAGGTCAGCAGGCCGTCCGGCGCGGGCACCTTGGGCGCCCAGCACCGAACGGACATCACGTTCGACGACTACCTGATGGAGATGGCGAACATCGCCATCCAGGCCGCCTCCGACCAGGAGCGGGCCGAAGCCCTCGCGGAGGCCCTCGACAAGGTCGCCGACGCCCTGCGGGACATGGCCACCGACCTGATCGGCGACCACAACGTCACCACCGAGGTCACCGAGCTGATCTCGGACCTGGCCGACGCCGCGGCCCGCATGAAGCAGCAGGCCGAACGGTGCGCGACCGAGTGCGGTCTCGCCCTGGAGGCCGCCAAGCTCGCGGCCGCGATGGTCGCCCGCATCTACGGCGAGGACATGGCCGCGAAGGAAGACGCGGGCCTGAAGTACGTGTCGGCCGCCGCCCACCACGACTAAGCAGAGGGAGGAAACCCGCTGATGAGCAGCGATCTCGCACCCCGCCCCAGCGCGGCGGTGCCCGCGCCGGCCGACGGCGACAACCGATACAAGGCCGTCCAGGCCAAGCTCGACGCCCTCGGGCGCGCGCTCGACGACGCCGGGCTCGGCCTGGAGGAACTCGTGCGCAGCATCAAGAGGAACGCCAAGCGTGCAGAGGACGCGGCCCGCGACGTCGACAACGCCGAACTGGACCCGAAGTTCGTGGAGCTGACCAGCAACGTCGGCGTCGCCCTCGGGGGCGCCGGGGCGCAGGTCAAGAAGCTGCACGACACCGCACAGGAGACCGCCGACCTCACCCACGAGACCAAGCGCACCCACTCCAAGCTCTACGGCGCGCTGGACGACATCCGCTCCAACCGGCGCGAGAAGACGCCCAGGCCCGGGTTCTTCAACCGCTGACCCCGCTCCCCCACCCACCCCCGCCACGGGCGGCCCCGCGAACTGCGGGGCCGCCCGTGGCTGTTCCCGAAGGAGAAGCCGGTGACCACGCCGCGCAGTGTCGCGCTCGAACGCCTCGCCTACACCCTCGCCGCGCCCGTGCTGGCCGTGGCCCCGAACCTCTACCCCGACAGCCCCGTCAACCAGGTCGTGCAGCTCGCCGGCGCGGCCGGGATCGGCGGCTGGGTGCTCGCCGCCAAGAGCGATGAGCCCGGCGCCGGACGCAAGATTCTGCGCTGGTCCCCGCTGGTCCTGGCCGCCGCCGTCGACGTCGCCGCCGGGCACACAGGCGGCTTCGGCCCGTACTGGACGGACGGGCTGCTCGCCGCCGGATGGGCGGCGGCCGGCTGCCTCGTGATGCCGTTCTCCCGGCACACCCGCCGCCGCCACCGCCCCGCCCTCGCCGCCCCGGCCCTGCGGCCGGCGCCCGCCGAAGCCCCCGAGCAGTCGGTGGCGCAGCCGGACGACGGAGCCGACCTGCTCACCCGCGACGCCCGGATGCTGTGGGAGCAGGCCGGGATGCCCGGCCGCACCCACATCGTCAAGGCCACCCGGCACCCCGGCATGCGGCACGACATGACGATCCTGCTGCGCGCCTCGGAGACCGGACGCCCGATCACCGGCCTCACCGAGGCCGCGGTCGCCGCCCCGTTCGCCGTGCCGTCCAGCGACGTCGTGCTGTCGGAGGTCGCCATCCAGCCCGGCCGCCAGGGCGGCCCCGGCTGGATGGAGGCCCGCATCACCCCCGACGCCAACGCCCGGCGCCGCAGCAAGCCGACCGCGCAGGAGCGCTGGACCGACCGGGTCGGCGGGCCCAAGGGCGGCGCCCCCGGCTCCGAGCTGGTCCACAAGACCCGCGACGAGATGCGCGGCGTGACCTTCTACCGGGCGAAGATGGCCGACTCCACCGAGACCCCGCGCATCGACCTGGCCAAGGTCTGCCGCGCGCTGGGCCTGCCCGAGGACGACTCCTGCGTGTTCGTCCTCATCGACGGCGCGGAGTTCCTCATCAGCGCGTTCGATGAGCCGCCGCTGTCCGCGATCTTCCCCGCTACCCGCGAGCTGCTCACCCCGGACGCCAAGGGCATGTACGTGTGCGGGTTCACCATCACCGGCCAGCCGGTGAAGACGATGGTGTACCAGCACGACAAGAACGCCCCGGCCCACGGTCTGACCCTCGGGGTGTCCCGCTCCGGCAAGACGCAGTACTTTGCGATCAACATGGCTGCCCAGTCGCTGGACGGCCAGGTGGTGTGGCTGTCCACCGTCCGCAAGGACGAGAAGACCACTGTGCTGGGCCGGTACATCGACCGGCAGGGCTCGAACGCGCTGTGGATGGCGCGGCAGCTGCGGGCGGCGAAGGCGCTGTGCGAGATCAGGGCGGAGATGCCCTGGCCGCACGACGGCCAGCCGCACGACTACAAGCCGGGTGACACCCGCTGCCCGTACCGGCAGCTCAACGTGTACGCGGATGAGTTCATGACCGCCGCGCAGGACGGGGACTTCGGCGAGTTCATCCAGAAGGACGGCGAGGACCTCACGGTCACCGGGCTCAAGTACGGGATCGGCTTCAACCCGGCCGGACAGAGCCCGTTCGCGCACAACGGGTTCTCCACGGAGATGAAGGACAACCTGCGGCAGAACAGCCGGCCGGTCATCTTCAACATGGGTTCGCCCGGCGCCACCCGCAAGGCGGCGGAGGGCACCATGGAGAACGCCTACGACGTGCCGACCATCCCGGCCCGCTACTCCCGCACCGAGGGTTCCGCGATCGAGCGGGCCATGCGCGGCGAGGCCGACCCGGAGAACGGCGTCTCCACCGGCGGCGTCGCGGTCATCGTCCTCGACAACGGCCGCGCCGTGCTCATGCGGTCGCTGTACGCGGACTTCGACACCGACCTCGCGCACCTCTTCCCCGACGAGGTCAACCGGCTCACCGACTACGAGATCAGCGAGCTGGAGAAGCGCGGCCTGTGGTTCGACTGGAACGAGCCCGTGCGGCCCGGCGAGTTCTGGCCCGAGCCCGACGAGGACGACGAAGGCGAGGGACGCTCCCGCCGCCGAGGCGGCGGCGGAGGCAAGGGCGGCGGCGGGCGAGGCCCCAAGGGCGGCGGCCGCCGCTCCGAGCAGGTCGCCTCTCCCCGCCAGGCGCTGGAGGCCATCAAGAGCCTCACCGACGCCTGATCACACCCACCCATCCCCGGGGCCGGCCCGCCCGAGCGCGGCCGGCCCCACCCAACCCATGTGAAGGAGCACCACCCGCCGTGGCCCTCTCCATCTCCGCCGCCGTGCTGCTGGGCATCATCGTCGTCGTCCTGGTCAAGGGCGGATACGTCCGGGTCGGCTCCGCGCTGGCCTGCACGCTGTTCGGCTTCACCCTCGCCGCGACCGGCCTGGCCCCGACCATCAACAGCGGTCTCGCCTCGTTCGCCGGACTGATCTCCAGCTTCTGACTACGCCTCGGTCCACGGCGGGTCGGGGGTGTAGTTGAGTCCGTCGCAGAAGCGGCAGTCCCACTCCGCGGGCACCTCCCACTTGTCGACCCAGAAGCCGACCTGCTTGCCCACGAAAAAGTTGTCCCCGCCGCACCACCCGCACTCGAAGACGAACTCCACCGGTCCCCTTCCCCGCGCCTGTTGGATCGAGGATGCCCGGGACACGGGTGCGGTGACACCCAAACGCCCACTCCCCTGCTGCAAACGCCGAAGGGCGCCGCCGGAGAACGACCCCGGCGACGCCCTTCGGCGTCCCCTGCCTGGAGCCCCGATGTCCCATGCCTCGCTCTCCCCCGCCATAGACCACCCCGCCCCGACCACGCAGGCCGCCGCGCCGCCGACGGACCTGACCCTCGAGGAACGCCTCACCCTCGTGAAAGCGGCGATGACCGCGCGCCTGGACGAAGCGGCCGTCGCCTACGAGGTCAACACGGCGCACATCGACCTCGAGCCCGTGGACCTGGCCGACGTCGTCACCGGCCCCGTCGACACCGGGACGGCCCCGCTGCCGGACCTGTACCCGACCCCCGTCGCGGCCCTTCTGCAGCGCGCCCACCACCGGCTGCTCACCGGCGGCTGGTGCAAGGACGTTCTGGTCGACGAGGACGGCGCCCGCTGCATGCTCGGGGCCATCCGGATCGAGGCCCGCGGCGACAGCGGCCTGGAAGCCAACGCGGCCGCCGTGCTCCTGGACGCGATCCGCCGCAAGTTCGGCGACGACGTCGACTCCGTGCCCTCCTTCAACGACGCGCACGGCACGGGCCGCATCCCGATCCGCATGGTCGACCAGGCCGCGCACCTCGCCGCCGCCCGCGGCCTCTGACCCCCTGCTCCGGACCACCTGCCTCGCACCCGAACCCACACGGTCGGGTGCGGGCCAGGCCGTCCGGCCTGCGCACCACTGCCCACACACGAACCCGAGCGAGGGAGTCGCCCCGCCATGCAGTCCGACGACAAGCCCACCAACGGCCAGCACAACACGAGCATCTTCGACCTGCTCAACCAGCTGCCCGAACCGCCGACCATCGACCTGGACAATGACCCCGGCAAGGAGCGCTTCGCCCGGCTGCGCGCCGGGTGGGACGCCTCCTGGGAGCAGGACGGCTTCCTGTACGAGCGGTGGGAGGACGTCCGGCACGCGCGGTTCGCCGGCTGGCACGGGATGGCCAACTGGATCAAGGCGGTGCTCAGCCTGGCCACCGTGTGCGCGGTCATCATCTTGCTGGACGGCGCCGGCGACATCATCTCCGCCGTGGCCCACCGGACCGCCTCCGCCACCCCCGAGACCCACCTGGCGTCCGAGACTTCCAACAGCTTCTGGGCAGTGATCGACACTCCGGTCCGCTCCTACCTCGCCCAGCACACCGGCGGCCTCGCCGTCAGCGGATCCGCGGTCTACGCCTTCTGGCAGGCGGTGGGCCTGTTCGGACTGGTCGGCGGCTTCTTCCACAGCACCGGCGCCCGCATCACCCACACCATCTGGGGCGCGGCAACCATCGGCATGGTCTGGTCCGCCTCCCCCGCCGACGGCCGCACCGTCGCCACCGGGATCGCCGTCCTCGCCTGGACCATCGCCTCCGTCTTCGCCCTGCGCGGTCTGAGCCTGCGCCCGGTCATCCACACCGCCTTCCAGCCGCACATCGACATCCGCCCCGAGGTCCACATCCCGCCGCAGCCCACCTCCGTCCACGACGACCTGGACGAGCCGGACAGCGTCCATCCGCTCCAGCGCTGACCCAAGCACTGCTCCCGCCCTTCTGCTGGCGCCCCAGCCGACCAAGGCGCGGCGCCCGACTGCTCCGGGCCGCCGCACGCTGAAGACCTGACGCTCTGCCTGGTCCTCGCCCGCCCGTGCCCCGGGGCAGGGCGAGGGCCGGACAGGCCGCCCGGCCGAACGCACCACCCGCTACGCCCCGCCGACACCACCACGACGTCGGCGGGGCGCAGCGCTGTTCACCGACGACTGGAGGAGATCACTCGTGCTCATCCCCCGCCCGCGCCGCCGGATCGGCCGGCCCCGCCCGCAGCGTTCGGCCCCCGCTACCCGCAGCGCCCCGACCGGCTGCCCGGTGCCTGGAGCCGCTGATGCCTAATAGGGACTGTCCTGCGTCACGCCGATGCTCCGGCGCATGGTGCGGCGCATCTGCGTGAGCTGCTCCCAGAGCCCCGTGATCTGATGGTGTGCTCTGTCCAGGGACTCGTTGTCCTCCAAGCCTGACGGGATCCCGCCGTCCAGACGCTTGAGGACCCCATAGATGCGGTTGAGCTGGCGGTGGACACCGTCGATGACGGTGAGTACGTCGTCCGGTACCCGCATCTGTGCCTCGGAGTACCGCGCCCGGTGCTCGCGCCGTGCATCGTCCAGGCGAGCCCTCACGTCATCCGTGACGCGGCCTGCCCGGAGCGCATGCCAGAAATGGTTCAGCTCGGAATGGAAGTCCAGCGAAGCCGTGTTCAGCATGACGTAGCAGCTCCGAACGGCCTCCATCATCACGCGTTCGGTTTCGTGCTGCCGCTCCTGGACGCGCTGCCGTGCTGATTGATCCAGTTCCTTGGCCTTGGCCTTTGCGGCGAGCTGCTGTGTCATGAGCCCTGATACGAGGGTGCCGACGATCCCCAGGAACGCGATCACCAGCGGCACCACCGTGCTGCTCACCCAGTACCGCCTCCCTGGTCCGCTCTGCTCTGAGTATGGCGGTGCGACGCTGCACCACGTTGGAGCCGCACCCGTTCTCACTTCTCACCGACACTCCTGGCGCCGTCCGTCCACCATCGTTCCCAGAAGGCATCGACAAGCGCTCCTGGTTGTGAGCTACGCAGCCAGCCGACGAATAAGGCTCAGGGGCTTGTGCCGAAGTAAGCGCTCAGGCCCAAGGCCCGTAGGTCAGCCGCCTAGAGGCCCCACTCGTCGAGGCCCCCGTAGATGTGCGCTTCGAGGCATTGCGGGGCATCAAGGCCTGTGGCCTCGCCCCGGTACACGGCGATGAGGGAGTCCTTGCCCCGCCACCAAGAGTCGGTCACACCCTGTACTTCGGGCACCGGCTCGAATTCGCCGAGATCCAGCGCGTCGACGGCCTTGCGCGTGACCCTCGTGACGGTTGTGGCCCAGCGGCGGGCATGAGCGGCGAGCGCCAGGGATTCCACCCATCCATCAGTGCTGGCATGCAGGGGCGTCCAACGATCAGCGTCGATACCGAACGCACCGTCGGGGCCGATCACGAAGCTGTAAGCCATGGACACCCGGCAGTCCCCTGCCGGGAACGACCAGCCTTCTGCGGGCATCTCCTCGGGGCAGTCGGCGTCCAGGACGCGCGGACCGCCCTCGTGGAACGGAGCCGGCGGCAGGGCGAGGCCGCCCCAGCGGTCCTCACGCAGTGGCCCGCTCGATCTCCGCAGCGGGGATCCCGTGCTCGATCCACGCTCGCGGTGTCGCCGTATGTCCTGCCGGCGAACGCGGATGCCCTCCGTCTCGACGAACCGCTGGGCCCTGCGGCTCAGGCCGGCAGGCGCGACCGGGACGGACGATACGGGCTGGTCATTCATTACTGCTGCTCACCGTCTCCGGCGTGGAGCACGGCCGACGCAATCTCCCGTACGCGCTCCGGGCTGATTCCTGTGCGCTGCTCGATGGCGAGGGGGTGGTCGGTGGGCTCCAGTTCGACGAAGGGGCGCTCGCCGACCGGACGGGTATGGACGCGCGTCTTCAGGTTGAGCGTCGTCGCCGGGTACACCGGAAGATCTGTGGTGAGCCAGCCGAAGTACGGCTTCTCAGCCTCGCGGCCGGGCCTGTCCCACAGATCCGAGGCCCGGGAAAAGCTCTCTCGGCTGAGCGAGACCCAGACGCCCCAGGAAAACACCTCATCACTGCCGATGACCGGTATCTCGATCAGGCCCTTGACGAAGTAGTGCTGCCCGCGGACCACGCACTGGTCCATGGAGAGCAAGCAGTCCTCGGCGTCGGCGAAGGCCGGCTCCCACACGGCGGGGGCCTGGGCCCGGAGCCTAGCGACGGCCTCCAGACGTACCCGAAGGGGGCTTACCCGGCTACCGCTCTGCGCGGCCAACTACCACGCCCAGTCACAGCTGGTTCCCCCGAGGAGAGGGGATGGCACGTGGCTTTCGTGGTGCCTTGGCACTGGAATACCGCAACTACAGAACAAGTGCACTCCGCCAACATCCACGAAGCTCGGCTGCTGCATCGAGTGCTTCGACGGCACGCCCGTGGACCCCAGCAGCTACCTCCCGCCCGCGATGCCTGCCGCTCACCGGCTGGCCGCGTGAGCCGCGGGCCCCGTCCCGGCCACACAGGCCGGGACGGGGCCCGCACAACCCGGGCGGCCGCAGCACCGGCAAAGGCCGGCCGCCCGCTCCCTCACCCCTTCGAGCTCAGGAGAACCCCAGCATGCATGCTCACCGTCCCGCCGTCTTCGCCGCCCTTCTCGGACTGCCCCGCGCCGGGAGCCGTACCTCGCCCGCCGCCCGCGGCTGCCGGGTCACCTGGCCGTGGGAGCGGCGCGCCGACCGTCGCCGGTGGCGCGCGGCCAGCACCCTTGCCGAGGTCGGGCTGCTGATGGCGGACTGGCTCGAAGGAGCGGTCTCCGTCCGTCCCGGCTACACCACGGGCCGGGGACCGGACGGCGATGAGACCGTCGCCACCGGCCTGGCCCCCACGCTCGCCGGGTGCTGTCGAGCCGGTTACGTGACCGACACGTCCCAGCCCGGCCACCCGCCCCTGCCCGGCCGGGACGGCGGGCTGTACGCCCAGCGGGCGTTCGTCACCGGTTTCATCACCGACCCCCGGCTGCTGCACCGGCTCGCCGCTGCAGCCGACGCGGCCAGCCTGCTCATGGTGAGGACCGACCGGCTCGGCCGCGGTTCGGCCGTCGTCCCGGTGTCCGTCCGTGACGGCGACCCCTGCGCCTTCGTCGGCCGCCATCTTGATCAGCAGAACCTGCGCCATCAGTGGGCGGGACAGGTCGGGCCCGGAGCGGTCAGCCACCTTGTCCGCGCGGCGCAGGTATCGCTCGTCGATCCCGAATGGGGCCGCAACCGGCTGTGGCCGTTCCTGAACACGTTCATGGCCCCGGGCGGCGACCGGTGACCGGCGCCACCCGTACCCGTCTGGAGCGTGTGCGCGCCGCGGCCGGCATCGCCGCCCTGGCCTTCCAGCAGATTGAGGACGACCTGAACGCCGGCGACGTCGATGCCCGCGAGCTCGCCGCGATCCTGCGCGAGCTCCAGGAGGACGTCGATGTCCCCGCCCTCGAGCAGATGGTCACCGCCGCCGCCCGCCGGGCGGAGCAGATCGAGCCCGACCACGACGGCGATGCCTCGTGCCCCCTGCACGAGGCATCCGCCCTGATCACCGACCACGCCGGGCAGCGCCTGAACTGGGCTGCCCGCTCCCTCGACCCGCAAGGAGATGTCGCATGACCTCGGTGCTGTACCCGGAACTGCCCGAGAACGGGCTGATCGTGCTGATCGGTGCCTCCGGTGCGGGCAAGTCGACCCTGGCCCGCACCTGGCCGGCCTCCCAGGTCCTCTCCCTCGATGGCCTGCGCGGGATGGTCAGCGACGACCCCGGCGACCAGAGCGCGACCGGCGACGCCGCCGACGTCCTCAAGCTGGTCCTGGAGCGCCGGATGGCCCGGAAACTCAACACGGTGATCGACGCGACCAACGTCGAACAGCCCGTGAGGGTTGAGCTGGTGATGGCGGCCAAGCGGCACGGCATGCCGACCGTCGCGGTCGTCGTCGCCACTCCGCTGTCGGTCTGCCTGACGCGGCAAGATCCGCGCCCGGCCAACCGGCGCGTGCCCGAGGACGTCGTCCGCTCGCAGCACCAGGCGGTGACGTACTCCCACCAGCAACTGGCCGCCGAAGGGTTCCACACCATCGTCTTCGCCGACAACCTCCGCCGGCTGGATCCGTTCCTGAAGCGGCTCTCCGCGCGTCGTGAGGCCGATCTCGGGCGCGACGGCAGCGGCGGCCTGGGCGACCTGCTCCTGGTCCGCCGCTTCTTCGGCGCAGAGATCCTGCCGCTGTGGCGGTGGCGACCGGACTCGGACCTGGTGACCGGCCGGGACCGCGTCGCGGAGATCCGCCTCGGAGAGCAGCACCTCACCCTGGCATTCCGCGACGACGTCGACGGCGAAGGGGACTTCGGCTTCGACGTCCTGCTCCCCTGCCCCTTCGACCCGGAGTGCGCCGGGCAGGCGTGGGCGCCGGCCTACTCGGTCACCGACCTGCACCAGGCGCTGACCGGCGCCATGGACAGCGACCCGGACATCGTCTGCACCGCCCACGGCGGCCCCGACGACGTCGACCAGGAGGCCGACGACCACGACCTCCAGGACGACGACCCCGAGGGCCGCGCCGACCTGGAGGCGCAGTACGCGGACGCGGTCGCGTGACCCGCCCGGCGTGACGGGCGCTCCGTGCCGACCCGACCTCCAGCACGACGGAGGCCGGGTCGGTCGCGGTGGTCCCTCACCACCGAGCACAGAGAGGAGCTGGACGTCATGTACCTGCGGATCTACGAGGTCGACGTCCCGATACACGACACCGCCGACCCGGCCCGGCGCGGCGTGCACGTCTTCACCGGCGTCGCCGACTCCCCCGCCGCGGCCCTGCGCCGCGCCCACGAGGTGTACGACGCCGCGCTCGCCGCGCACACGGCCGGACTCGAGATCCCCGGCAGGCAGCCGGACAGCTGGGGAGCGCGCGGGCTTCGGCCCGGCTGGCAGATGGAGTGGCCCGCCGCGCGGGCCGGCCTCTGGAACAACCCCGTCAGCTGGACGACCCGCAGCGACTTCGCGCTGTAGCTCCGCCCCGGGACAGCCGATCTGCTTGGCGGCTTCGTCGGCTGCCCCGGGCCCATCCATCCCGTACGAGACGAGACGGAGAACCCAAGTATGTCGTCCCTCCTGCGCGTTCAGGGCCAGATCGGCCAGCGCACCCTCTTACTGACGACCGCCGCCGTGCCGTTGACCGGCTGGGCGGTCCACGCGGTCACGCTGCACAGGCAGCTCGCCGCGACCCGCCGCAACCCGCTGACCGGCCTGCTGCGCCGCGACTCCTACACCGCCCGCGCCCACCGGCTCCTGGCCCGCCGCGACGACCTCGCCGTGGTCATGGTCGACCAGGACCACTTCAAGGCCGTGAACGACGACTTCGGGCACCCGGCCGGGGACGCCGTCCTGGCCGCGACCGCCGCCCGGCTCACCGCGTGGGCGGGCCCGCGCGCGTCCGTCGGCCGCCTCGGAGGCGATGAGTTCGCCGTCGTCGTCCAGGTGACCGCCGCGCGCCTGGAGCAGCGCCTCGCGCAGCTGGTCCGGATGCTGCACACGCCGGTCGTCCTGGACGACGGCCGCACCGTCGACGTCGCCGCCTCCGTCGGCGCCGCGACCACCGGTGTCCTCGGCACCCGCGACCTGACCGTGTTGCAGCGGGCCGCCGACGCAGCCCTGTACGACGGCAAGCACTCCGGCCGCGCCCACCTCGCCACCGCCGCGCACACCACGCTTCCGTCCGTCAACGGCCGCCGGGCCGGACGTCCGGGCACAGCAGTCTGGCGGCGAGCGGCATGAGCACCGGAACCCTTCCGCCGACGGGCGACTGGATCCGCGGCGTCAGCGTCAAGCAGCCGTGGACCACGTGCATCGCCGCCAGGGCCAAGACGATCGAGAACCGCCCGCAGCACTGGTCCTGGCGCGGCTGGCTCCTGCTGCACGCGGGCCTGCAGACCGACCGGCCCGCCCTGCGCCTGCCGCATGTCGCCCGCACGATCCGCGGCCGCGACCTGCCGACCGGCGCCGTGATCGGCGTCGCCCGGCTGACCGGCTGCCACCAGGACCCGGACGGCTCCCCGCCCTGCACCGAGTGGGCGGAGCCCGGCCTGTGGCACCTCGAGCTCGCCGACGTCCAGGAGCTCGCCCTGCCGATCCCCGCACGCGGACAGCTCGGGCCCTGGAAGCCCACCGAGGACCTGGTCGCGCAGGTGCGTCAGCAGCTGCCCGACCTGCGTCCGTGAGCACCCGCCGTCGCCCCGCACCCGCACCGCCCGAGCCGCCCGCCGTGCCGGTCCAACTCCTGGACTGGCACGACGGCCAGGCACTTCGCCTGGCCCGAGCATGTCGTGCTGTGCCGGAAGACCACTCCGCTGAGGTCCCACGCCGGAGAGGCCGTGCACAAGACGCGCGGAGCTCTGGAACGCGCGGAATCCCGGCGAGACCCGGTTCGTCTCCGACCCGCCCAAGAGCGGCAAGAGCAAGGACCACGCCTGAACTTCCCCTCCAGACGGAGGCCCCATGAGCAGCACCGAACGCGACGTCGACCACGCCCTCGCCTACCCCGAGCCGCCCGCCTCCCCGCTCTGGCACCGCCACGGCGCGCAGGCCCGCCCGCTCACCCCCCAAGAGCAGCGGCGCAACCGCGAGCTGCTGGACATCGCGCAGCGCACCACCCGACCCCGCTCCCCTCGCCCCACCGAGACCCTGGCAGAGGCTTCCCAATAGAGAAGTCAAGGTCGGGATCCGTCCTGGACACAGGCCGTGCAGCTGCTTTGTCATGGCAAGCTTCCTCGTCGAAGGAAGGGAGAGCGCTGATGCGGCTCGATCGAGGAGCGACCGGGTTCTGCGGTCAAGGTGACAAACCGGCGAACGAGACAGACCTGACGCTCTTTCGAAGTGCCTGCTGGGAAGCCGCAAGACTGATCGGTGGCCGTGTCGGCGAGTTGCCCCCAGCGGGGGCCTCCAGCTTCCATTCGGCCACCATCACCAGCCGTGCGGAGGAGCATTTCGTTCTGTGCCATGCTCACTTGCCGGTCGTTGCGTTCACCGAGCTGCCTCCCGTACCAGGGCAGCCGCTGGCGCGCTTCGTGAACCCACCACCGTGGGTGGACGCCTTCACAGCGTTCGGTTTCCGCTACCTCCAGGTCGAAGACCTGAGCCTGCCGATGTCCAAGGTGGACGTGGCCGAGCTGGCTGAAGCGGAACTAACTCAGATCCGCTACTGGCGTCCGAAGGCATTGAGTGACCTGTTGTTTAATTGGTGGGACTGATGACCACCGGGGGCGTGACCTCGTAGAGGCGACGGTCCCGAATCAGTGCCCATAGGACGTTGACGCGGCGCCGGGCGAGAGCGATCACCGCCTGAGTATGGCGCTTTCCCTCAGCACGTTTTCGGTCGTAGAACCGACGCGAGTTCGGGTCAGAACGGATACTGAGCAGCGCGGAAGTGTAGAAGACGCGTTGCAGGCGCCTCTGGTAACGCTGGGGGCGGCGCAGATTTCCGCTGACCTGCCCAGAGTCACGTGGAGCAGGGGCGACGCCGGCGAAGGCCGCAAGCCGGTCCGGCGACGGGAAAGCAGTCAGACTGCCGCCGACACCGGCCAGGAATTCGGCGCCCAGCGTCACGCCGGTCCCTGGCATGGACAGGATCACCTCGGCCAGCTCATGCTGGCGGAACTGGTCCTCGATGAGCTTGTCGGTCTCCGTGACCGTGCCGGCCAGTCCGTGACATGGCAAGGGCCACACGGGTTGGGTGAGTTGTGACGCTTACCTGGGCCCTGCGGCCTGCTCCCATCCTGCCCTGTCCGGGGTCTCTCGCGCACACTCCGGCGAGTCGCTCGAAGAACTCGCCCCCGAGTGGGAAGCGGCCCGGGAGTCGGCACTGCGCGAGCGGCGCGGCGGGGACCGGCGGCGGGCAGCCGGAGCCGGGGCCAAGCAGCGACTGGTGTTTACCGACCGGCTGCTGGTCACGCTGGTGCATCTGCGGCTGGGCCTTCCGCACGCGGCACTGGCCCAGCTGTACGGGGTGGACCGCCCTACCGTCTCCGGAGCGATCCGTGAAGTCCGACGACTGCTGGCCGTCCGCGGCTTCGCGGTGCCGGGTCACCCCGGGCCGCGGCTGCGCACGCTGGAGGACCTGTTCGCCTACGCCGTCGCCCAAGGTGTCGAGCTGCGGCTCGACGGCACTGAGGTGCAGGTCCGCCGCCCCTGCGCGGGACGCCCCGGCCGCAAGGCGTTCGTATCGGGCAAGAAGAAGCAGAACACCATCGAGACCACCACCAGCGACGTGGATGCCCCAGCCGGCCGAACCTTGCCCGGTTCTCCGCCTTCAAGCGCGAGGCGATTGCCCGCCGCGGCGGCGTCGCCGACCGGCCACAGCACGAGCAGGGGAACGGGCCCGCCCACTGAGGGATGCCGACCGGCCAGCGCATCGCCGATCTCCGCCTTCGCCCGTCTCGGTCTCAGGGCTCCGTTGGCTGACCGCCACCTGTTGTTGTCCGCGGACAACAAACTGCCGGACCGGGGATAGACGGCCAGTCGTCAGCGGAGGCTGCCGTGCGGGGGCTTGGCCCGCCTGGGGCCCGTGGCTCCTTGTCTTGTGCAGGTACAGAAGCGGCCCTGTACCCCGGGTCACTGCCCGGGGTACAGGGCCGCTTCGAACGCTCGCCTGCCTGCAACCGTCCTCAGGTTGTCCGCTCCTGCTGCTCGATCAAATCGTGCAGGAGCGCTTGGTACGCATCGGGGTGCTGCTGGCGCAACAGCGCCATCCAAACGCGGCCCCCCTGGACGAAGTTGTCGTCTGTCATCTTGATGTGCAAATGCGAGACGACATAGAAGGGGTCGTCATAAGGCAGCCGCTTCGCATGACTACCGTCCTCAGATTCCGGCTTCGGGGCAGAGATGACCTGATCGGGGCGTGGACTGGGCAGGGCCGATGACCGAGTCGGCTCCGCCACCACGGCCTTGGCAGGCCCCTCTGCCGCTGGCTCGCTGCCGGACGGCTTGTTGTCCGCGGACAACAAACTCTGACGAGTCTTCGCCACCTCGCTCGTTGTCACCGGCTCGGGAGATACGTTGTCCGCGGACAACAAACCCGGTGTGATCGAAGCCTGGTCACTCTGCTCGGACGTTCGCCCGGACGACTCGTTGTCCGTGGACAACAGCGGCGGCTCCATCCAAGGAGCGGGCTGCGCGGCCCGTACCGCCTCCACCGCCTGCCGTTGTTCCTGCTTGGCCTGGGCCTTCTGGCTCTTCGACAGGTCCAAATGCTCCAGCAGTGCCGCAGAATCGAGGCCCGGATTGTCCTTAAGGTGACGGGAAAGAAGTCTGCCGTCGCGCTCCGCCAGGGAGCCCGCGCTAAGCATGTGCTGCAGCTCGTCAGGTAGCTCCAGCAATGCGAGCTGGTTCGTCACCCAGGACCGGTCCTTGCCCAACTGCTCAGCCGCTCGGGAACGCGCTCCCCGCTCGGATTTCTCCGCGCAGATGTCAACGAGCTGCTGCACGCCTCGGGCGCGCTCGATGACATCGAAGTCCTCACGCTCGAGGTTCTCCTTGAGCAGGTGGTTGATGAACGCCTCGCGAGAAGCCGCCAGGTCGTCCCGGACAACAAAGTCGAGCGCTTCCAGCCCGACGTGCACCGCACTGCGATAGCGGCGCTCACCGTTGACCAGGATGTGCCGCGCCTGCCCGATCCGCTGCTCGTGCGCAGGCCACAGTGCCAAATACGCTTCCCGGCTCACGGCGACGCATGCGGCCAGCTGCGCTTGGCGCAGCTCTTCTCCGAAACGGGTGAGGTCGGCCTCGCTGCCGAAGTTGCGCCGCGGGTTGAGGGGGGTCGGTGCGACCTCCTCCAGGTGCAGGCGCACGAGTTCGTAGGCTGGGACGTCGCCTTGAGTCACGGCCTTCGCGCGGCCGCGGGCGCTTCGCCCCCTCGGTACCTGGCTGAACGACGATCCGGTGCCGAGCTTGTCGGCGACGCTCATGTGCTGATCCTCCTTGCGACCGCCCGCATGACCTCGGACTGGTCGCCGTACGGTGCGTGCACGAGCAGGGGCTGCTTCACACGCACTGCTTCACGCTGGTCCTTCAGCTCAGGCACGACAGCGAGAACAGGCGGGTCGCCGACGTTCTGCCATTCGCTGAGCGACGACGTGGCCACGTAGCCCTTCCGGCTGTCGTACATGTTGACGACAAACCCCAGCAGAGCGATGTCGACATCCATGTCCTCGACCAGGTCCTGGATCTGGTCGTAGAGCATGTCGTAGGCATCAGCGGAGGAGTCCTCGGCTAGTACGGGAACGACGATCCCGGACGTGCTCGAGTCTTCACCAGCACGGGTGCGGCTGTAGTACAGCGCGGTGTCCATCGAATAGCCGAGGCTCGGCGGACAGTCGACGACGATGAAGTCGAACTCCTGCTCAAGAGGCTCCAAAGCCTTCTCCAGTGCCGTCTCCTTGATACGGACGGCCTTGGTCGTGGCCAGCTTCGCGTCCAGCAGGAACGCGTCCTTGCAGGCAGGCAGAAGCCACAGGTGGTCTTCGAAGTCACCGCCCTTTATCGGCACCAGAAGCTCGCTCAGCTCGCCCTTGGCCTCCTTGAGCATGTGCTTGGCCAGGCTGGCTTCGTCGATGTCAAGCATCAGGTAGCCAAGCTGCTTGGTGAGGTGGCCCTGCGGGTCGAAATCGATGAGCAGGGTGCGCTGCCCGGACTCCGCGAGCGCCTGGGCGACGCCAGCTGAGACCGATGTCTTGCCGACCCCGCCCTTCTGGTTGCCGAAGATGATGCGGCGTGCCCCGGTGACCCGCGCCGGCTTGGGGCGCGGCGACGGGTTGCTGTCGAGCCAGAGACGCACCGACTGGGCGATTCCCTGGTTGTATGACAGGTTGCGGGACTTGCACGCCTGCTTGAGCTTGCCGTAGAGCCCGGCCGGGAGGTACGTCGCGAACGACGTACCTCCGGAGGTATCGACGGCCGGACGGCCTTTCGCCTTTCGCCAGGCCTCAACGCCTTCAGTGACGGCGTCCTGGATGTCTCTGCCTAGCTCTGCGGCCCGGACCTTCAGCTCCTTGCGCAGGTCAGCAGGCAGCTTGGCAACTACCTTTTCCCGATCACCCGGGTCGTATGGCGCAGTCATGGCGCTACCTTACTAGCGCCTTCCTTGAGGCGGAAACACTGCAAACCGCGTGTCATCCAGGTTTGTTGTCCGCGGACAACAAGACAGACCTCCAACGGGCAGCATGTGTCGAAGAGCGGCGCGGCGAGGAAGGCGGATGCGGCATGCCTGTCTGCGTCTATGCCTCCCGCAGGCCCAGAGCGTGTTCGGGGAGTTGGCCATCAACGGGGCGAAGCAGAGGAGATGTTGCGGGGTTGCTGTAATCGCGGGGCGGTGAAGGACACATACAGTCTGCGAGCATCATCCGATGGGGAGGCTGTGGGAGAGATCGCAGGCGATTGGCGTCCATCGAGGCGGTGTACCGCGACTCGTACCACCCCGTGGCCAGGCATTTAACGCGCAGGCTGGCCCGGGAAATGGTCGACGACGCGGTGTCGGAGGTCTTCACGATCGCCTGAGAGCGCTGGTCGACGCGGCGGGGCGCTCCTGGCCGGCCAGGAGGACGCTCGGCGGTGAATCCGGTGCGGACAACGAGGTGTTGGAGCGTATGCGGGCCGCTCGGGTCCTTGCCCGGCGATCTGCTCGTGCTGGTCCCGAAGGAGAAGGGGGCAGCCCTGGTCGGCACGCCCACCCGTACCCGCATCACAAGTCAGTGGGACCGGATCAGACGGGACTCGTGTGGTCGTGGCGCAGTATTCGCACGGCATCGTCAGGCATCGACGTCATGGAGCGGTGGCATCGCCTCCTTCCGCTGCACGGGCTGGAACGGGAGACAGCCAGCGGGGCACCAGCGGTCCTTGACCTCCTCCCGTTGAGGGACTGTGCGCTGAGGACCAGGTACACCAGCTCCTGGGTGGTCATGTGGCAGAGGGCGCAGGCGATTTCATCTCTGGTGATGTACATGGACGGGAGAGTGCACACGTCGGCGGCTTACCGTCTCGGGCTGCTGCTGCAGCCCGCCTGGCGGGCGCTGCGGTAAAGACTTGGCGATGGCCTCCCGCCCGGCGGGAAGTAGCGGGGATCACGCTTTTCCGCAGGCCAACGCCGGGGTTCCATGGGCCGGTGATCAGCAAAGCGGAGGTTCGCCCGGGGAACGGGTGGCGCTATCTCTTCCGTGGCGTGATGGTCGGCGACGGCCAGCGCCCTGCGGGTACGCCGCTGCGCGCCGCCCAGGACGAAGCCGGTGTCCCGCCCGGCGTCTGGAAGGGCCGGGGCTTGGCAGCGGTCGGCCTCACGGCCGGGGACGTGGTGACCGAGCGGCAGGCCGAACTGCTCCTGGGGGAAGGCCGGCACCCGGATGCCGACCGGATCGAGCGTGAGCGCCTGGAAGCGGGCGACGATCCGGCGAAGGCGCGGCGGGCGACCGTGCTGGGCAGGCCCATCGAGCACAACCGCTCACCGAAGACCGAGAAGGCCAAGGAGCGGACGCCCTGGCTGGCCATGGATCTGGTGTTCCGGCCTCCGTCGACGGCACACATCGCGTGGGCGCTCGGGGATGACAAGACCCGACTGGTGCTGGAACTGTGTCAGGACATCGCCAGGGACAAGACGCTGGCGTGGTTTGAGGATTCGGTCGCGGAGATCCGCTGGAGGAGCGGCGGCAAGATCCGCAAGCCGATCCGGGACGGGCTGATCGTCGCGGTGTTCCGGCACTACGAGTCGAGAGCTGCCGAGTCGAAGCCGCTGCTTCACGATCACGCGGTGGTGTCGATCCGTGCCCGGCGGCCGGACGACAAGGGGACGTGGGGCAACCTGACGGCGGACTCGCTGATGGCCCACATTGCCGCCGCCGACACCCTCTACACCCTCTACTTCATGGAGGAGGTGTCCGCTCGGCTCGGGTGGGCGTGGGAGCCGCGCGAGGTGACGCCCGGCCATCGGCCGGTCATGGAGATCGCCGGGATCGACCAGCGGCTCATCGGCTGGCAGTCCACCCGCCGCCAGCAGATCGAGGACGCGCTGTCCGTCCTGGTGGCCGACTACGAAGAACGGCAGGGGCACCTGCCGGGGGAGCAGGCCGCCTACGCGCTGGGCTGTCAGGCCGCCGACCAGACGCGCCCGCCGAAGCGCACGGTGATGCTGTCGCTGACCGAGCTGCGCGAGCGATGGCGCGCCTCAGCGATACGAGCGTTCGGCGCCTGCACCGTCTACCGGCTCGCACAGCGTGCGCGGGCGGCGGCCGCGGCGGCGCGGGCGCGGCCGGTGGTCGACGTCGCCCTGGCCGCCGTCGACACCGTCGCCGTGGTGTACGTGATGCGCGGCGCCTTCAAGCGCCGGCACCTGCTCGCCGAAGCGCGCCGCCACCTTGCCTACGCCCTGCGCGGCCGACCTCACCAGCCCGGCCTGGACGACCAGATCGTGCAGGCGGCCGTCGACGACTACACCCGCCCCGTCGGGCGCGGCCTGAAGATGACCGCCGACCTACGCGCCTTGTACCCGCGCGACACCGAGGACCAGGCCGTGCTTCGCCCGCTGACCCGCAGGCGCACATCGGCGCCGTACGAGCGGGCCCGCCTCGCCGCCGGCGCCCTGGCCGCCCGGGTCAACGCCGCGCGCCGTGCGGAGCGCCTGGGCTCCCGCCCCCTGCCGTACGCCGTCGCTGTGCCAGCCGCCTCGAGGTCGCACCCGCGGCCGTTCCGCACCGGCCGGAAGGACGGCCGCCTCCTGGAGCCGGAGACCGGCGTCGACACGGTGGAGCAGACCCGCCAGACCATGGAAGCCGCCGCCGCCAAGGTGGCCGCCACGATCCAGGACAGCAAGCGGGCGCGCGCCCTCGCCCACGGCCTTCGACCTCAGCCCGCCCCGGCGACGACCCCGCCGCCGCAGCACACTCAGCAGCCCGGCATCCAGCACGCCCCGGGCCGGAATCCAGGAGGATTCCCAATGACGTTGTCAAGCCGGGGCGGTGACGCCTCGTGACTGGGTCATGCCGCTGTGGCAGCGGGGTGGGACGTGACGGCCTCGAAGGTCCGGTGGTCGCGTATCAGGGCCCAGAGGACGTTCAGGCGGCGTCTGGCCAGTGCAAGGACGGCCTGCTTGTGGGACTTTCCCTCGGCGCGTTTGCGCTGGTTGAAGGCTTTGGACAAGGGGCAGTGCACGGTGGCGACCTGGGCGGAGAGGTAGAACATCCGCAAGAGCCGTCGGCTGTAGCGTCTGGGCCGGCGCAAGTTGCCGCTGATCTTGCCCGAGTCACGGGGCACGGGGGCGAGCCCGGCGACGCCGGCGAGCCGGTCGGGGCTGCCGAAGGCGGCCATGTCACCGCCGGTCGCGGCGATGAACTCCGCTCCGAGCATGTCACCGATGCCGGGCATGCACCGTCCGGCCAGGGATGTAGAAGAGCCGCTGTCCGTGGTTGACCAGCAGCGCGATCCACAGCGCGGCGCCGCCGGCGTTGAGGTCGACCACCCAGGTGACGGGGGCGCCGTCGGCCAGGTCCAGGACATCACCGAGCAGTTGCAGCAGCTCGTCCTCGTTGTTCGGCACCCGGCGCGAGAGCGCTTTGTTGCCGTCCGCGTCGATCACGGTGCAGTGGTGTTCGGCCTTGCCCGCGTCTGTCCCCGCCCACAGTTCGGGCACCGGACCCTCCTTCGTCGTTCTGTTGTGCTGTCCCAGCAGACGACCTCGCTGTCACGTCCATACGAGCGATTCGGTTCGCGCATCCCAATCAGCAGTCGAGTCGTCGCGGGATGCCGGGCGGCCAATCCTCCTCAGCCACGAACGCGGCACTCACATGAAAGCCACACCCGGCATCCCTGGGTGTCCCGATCTTACGAATGACCGCGATCAACCCACGAAGAAAGGTATGGAGTCGCATGAGCACCCCGGAAGAACGCCCCGACCCCGAGGACGCCCTCGCCCGCGCCCGCGCGGCCCGCGCGGAGATGGCCGCCGCGCTCGAAGAGGACCAGGAGCCCGAGCCCGATGAGCCCCTGAGGTGGCAGCCGATCTGGAAGCGGCCCCGGAAGCCGAAGTCGAAGGCGGCGAAGAAGGTGGAGCTGCGCAAGCAGCGGCGGCGGCTCCAGGACGCCGCCAAGCGCCGCCTCGCCGCAGGGAACTCGCGCCGGCCCCGCTCCCGGCAGAGCCGGATCGGCAACGCGGCCGCGCGCCGCGATGCCCGCGCCCTGTCCCGGGTGCGGCACTCCAACGCCTGGCTGTGGTGACGATGCCGGGCATCGTCCACCGAGTGGAGCCCACGATGTTCTGCATCCGGTGGCGATGCACGACATCGGGTGGAGTCCACTCAGTGGACTCCACCGATGGGCTCCACTCAGTGGAGTCCACCCGATGGGCTCCACCGAGTGGACTCCACTCCGGTGCGCCGGATGACGATGGACGCCACCGCGGTGCGCATCGCGATGGTGCGCCACCGCGTCCGGCACCGCACCACCCCGACGATGCCCGGCACGCTCGCGCGCGCTGGTGCGCCGCACTCGATGCTCCGCACCGCACCGGTGCGCCTGCCGCCGCCGACCCCTTGTCCGGGTGCGGCCGGCCGCGCGCGACCCCCTTGTCCGGCTCCGCTACACCCCCTTGTCCAGCTCTGCCACCGCGACGTTTCCCCTTGACATAGCCGGTTTCGGCTTGCGATCAGGTCGCGGTCAAGGGGGTGTGTGATAGAGGAGCGCGCCCGGCGGTGCGGTGATGCCGGGGAGCCGCACCGCAGTGGCGCCCGGCGGTGCGGTGCGGTGAAGCGGTGCGGTGCGGTGGTGCCGGTGGAGCGCACCACGGTGGTGCGGATGTGCGCCGGAGATGAGCGCCGGACCGCACCACCGCCGTCCCGAGGGTGCGGCTACGCGGTGGTGCGGTGCGCCGGGTGCGCCTCCATCGCCTGCTTCATCCCCCCGGCCTCCAGCTGGCGCAGGACGTCGGCGACGTCGCTGTGGTCCTCGGTTGAGGATGTTCTCGGTGAAGCGGGTGATGGTGTCGGCGATGCCCGGCGAGGAAGGAGTGGGCGCACGGCTCCCCGTCGTGGTCGTCCTCGGCGGTGATGGGGATGAAGACGCGCGCGGCGACGTCCAGGAGCAGCCGGTGCAGCTCCGGGCCCGTGTCGTCGGCGACCGCGCAGGCGGTGTCGATGTCGCCGGCCTGCATCAAGCCCGGATGTAGACGAAGGCGTCGGGCTCCATCGGGGCGAGCGGCGCGGTGACGGTGTTCTCGGGCATGGGTGGCTCCCTCGTCGTCGGGCCGCCCCGCTGATCGCGGCGGCCTCAAAGCCACCCTCGAACCGCGGCCCTGTGGACATCCGGTCGTTGACGGGGGAGAACTCTCCCCCCTCCGTTTTGATCACGATGAGGTCACGACGGAGGGGTTTTCCCAGACCGGCGTCACACGGAGCCCGAATTCCACACCTGTACGAGGTGAATGGCGGGATAGGCCCGCCCCACCTCCAGGAGCACCGTGTGGCGAGCACCGCAGACGAGCCCGAGCAGACCCCTGACCAGGCCGGAGAGGCCCCCTCCGTGGACCCCTCCATCACCCCCTCCGCGCCCCGTCGCCAAGGACCGGGAGTTTCCGCAGGTCAGGCCCGGCGGACAGGGGGTCGCCGCAGGTCCGACAACCCTCATGTGCCGAGGAAGCCACAGCACAGGAGGACTTCGACCGGGCCTCGACGCCGGGAGCTCCTGCAAGCCCTGGGGATCTTCCAGAGGGCTACGCCCGATCAGTTGTGGAAGCTGACCCGTCCGGACAACCGGCACGACAAGCTCACGCGGGACAACCTCCTGGATCTGGAGGACCACCACCTGGTGAGGATCGAGTCGGTGCAGGAGGACCAGCGGCAGGTGTGGGTGCTGACCAAGCGCGGACACGGCGAGGCGAAGGACCTGCTGGAGCCGAAGGGCATACGGGTCTCGGTGCTGCGCAAGCAGGAGTACGACCCGGACACCGGTGAGCTGCTCGGCACCGGCTACGACGACCACGCCGCGGCGGTCACCTCGACGGCCGCCGAACTCCACCGCGCCGGGATCGGCCACCGGCTCGGCTTCCAGACCGAGACCGGGCACCGGCTCGGCAACAGCTACGTCCAGCGGGCCGACCTGGTGGTGCGGGCGCCGGCAGCCGGGGTGCCCGTGCTGCTGCTGGAGATCGACCGCCGAACCGAGGACGCGCACGACCTGGTCGCCAAACTGCGCCGGTACTGGGAGTGGGGCCGGCTGCTCCCGAAGGACGCGGACAAGCACACCGTGGACCTGGTCCGCTCCCGGCCGGACGCGATCGACCACGTCGACCACGAGAAGCGGCTGTGGCGCCGGGTCTACCCGCCGACCGGCCGGGAGGGCCTGGTGCCGGTGGCATTCGTGTTCGCGGACACCACCGAGGCGAAGGTCGCCAACACGGTCGCCGTACTGGAGGAGGCCGGCCGCCGCTACTGGGCACCGCGCCGGTACCGGAACCTCCACCGGGGGATCACGGCGAAGGACTACGGCCAGGCCGTGCCCGTCGTCGTCACCACCCTGGAGCAGCTCCAGGAGCACGGCGCGGACGCGGCGGTGTGGCGGCGGCTAGGACGCAAGGGCGAGCAGACGCTGACGGCCGCGCTGGACAACCCCGACGGCGACGCCCTCTTCCGCGACCAGGAGGCCCGCGCCGACGCGGAGGAGGAGCAGCGCCGTGCCGCTGAGCGGGAGGCGCAGCGCCCCATGTGCAAGCGGTGCGGGCAGAAGTTCACCGACCAGCGCTGGGAGGAGACCACCGCGCACCGGACGGCTTGGAGTGCCGGTGACGTGTCCGTGTGCGGCACCTGCCACGCCGACGACGTCGCCCGCGAGGAAGCCGCCGCCGAAGCCGCCCGCCTCCAGGCCGCCGCACCGCCGGAGCCGGAGGACGACCAGGAGCCGGACCGGGGCCGCGGCTGGTTCCGCCGCCGGCCCTGACGACACCCTCCGCACCCGGTGCGCCCACGGGCACGGGTGCGGAGGGCTGTACTCGCAGCAGGATCTACGCGGGTGCCGGTGCCGGTGCCGGTGCCGGTGCCGGTGCCGTGCGCAGCGCCGCGAGCGGGGAGCGCCGGCCTTTCTCCACCGCGCGCAGCTGGTCCCAGTCGACTTCGGGGTGGGCGGGGACGACTGCGTCGACGGAGGTGGTGGTGTAGAGCGCGACGTCGACGGCCCCGGCCCGGCTGGTGCCGAATCGGACCTCGATCGACTGCGGGGAGCGGACCCAGCCGAGCCGGACCATGTGGTCGAAGTCGGCACGGCGCACCCGGAGTCGGGCGGCGGCTTGCTCGGGACCCAGTGGGGTGTCGGCGGCGACCAGGTCCGCCAGGTCCTCACGGCGGCAGACATCCGCGACCTGGCCGGGGTGGTGCAGCGTCCCGTCCGGGTTCGCGCTCAGGTCGACCAGCAGGCCGCGGTCGACGAACCGCCGCACCACGAACGCCGTCACGTTCGCCCTCTCGCCGATCACGTTCGGGGTGCCGAGCGCGTCGGCGATCCGGTCCGCCGCCGCGCCGCCGCCGATCGGCGGGGACGGCATCGCGGCCCGGATGGCGTCGGCATCCAGCGCCTCCACGGCGGCCCGGGACCACTGGAAGGACGACGCGTCCGGGTCAGGGATGAAGCCGGTGTGCCGGGCCCACCGGAAGGCTGCTGCGGGCACCTTCAGGCGCTTGGCGGCCTGGCTCGCGTCGTACTCGGTTCGTCGCATGAGATCACCTCTCGCTCGTTCGCCGGAAGCGGCGGACAGAACATGACAGAGCGCACGATAAACTGTCAATACCCCCTGAAAGCAGGCAAGTTGGACGCGCACCGCTAGGACTGCGCCCGCGTACGCGAAGGAAAATCACCCGCCCGGGTGCCGCTCCAGACCGGGCCGGACCACCGTGGTGGGGGCCGACCGCAGGCCCGACCATGAGGCCGACCATGCCGGGCGCGACCCCGACCACGGCGCCGGACGGGGCGTGTCCGAAGTGACACACAATTCGAACAAGCGATCTAATACCGGTATGGACGTGACCGACTTCCCCGACGACCTGGTGCAGACACAAGCCGCCTGGAACGCCACCTACCAAGCGCTCGCCGCACCCCGCCCCCGCGACACCACCGCCCTGCGCCGCCGCCTGCTGCGCCTGTCCGTCCGGCTGTGGTGGCACCCCTACTGGGAGACCGTCCCCTCGGTGCCAGCGGCACGGTCCGAGCTGTGCCAACTCACCCGCACCCACGGAGCCGTCCGGGCCGCGTGACCGGTCGTCCCGGTCGACCAGGAGCATGAGGTTGCGACAGGGGTTGCGCCTATCTGTTGCGCTGGGGGTTGCGCTAGGTGTTGCGCGGCCCGCAGGACCGTCCCCGGGTCCGCGCAGGTCATCACCCGGTTCTGCCGTGGTCGGCCTGCTGACATCCCCGTTGCGGCTGCTCTGCCCATGTCCCTTGGCTGGAGTGAAGGAGGAGGGACGGGCGGGATGGGCGGCGCGGCCGCGGCCGGGGATCGGGGCGCGCTCAGCCGGTTGCGCGTCGGCCGGGGCCGCCGCGCCTCGCCGCCGTCAGCCCGGCGGCGGAACCGGGACGGAAGTCGCCGGCGCCCCGATGCTGTCCTCCCGGTGCCCAGCCCCACCAAGGGGTGATGCGGGAGAGTCCCGCCGGAGGGAGGTACCGCTGTGATCGTCCGACTCCTGGGTGGCCCGCTCGCCGGTCGCGTACTCACGACCACCGACGCCCCGTGGGCCGGAGGCTGGCTCACGGCCGGTGACGCCGACTGGGGCCTGTACGTTCCCGTGCACCGCGACCCGGCGACCGGCGTCGTCCTGGCGGAGGCCCGGATCACCATCCCGCGCCCTCGTAGGGGGCGCCGTGCCCCATGGGACTCCGGGCCCTAGCGACGAGCCCGGAGTCCCATGGCGGCGGGGGAGAGTCAGAGGCACAGAAATCGGCCGCGACTGTCAGTGGCGGGATTCATACTGACTGATCAAGCCACAACGCGTGGCCGCATCTGTCCCGTGTGGCACAGGTGTCGCGCTGTGCGGATCAGACAAGGGCAACGTGGCCCTTGGAGGGGAGTGCCATGCTGGTGACGTCCGTGGAGATCGAGGCGTTCCGCAACATCACGAACAAGCAGACCATGGCGGTCGACCCCGAGGTCACGTGCCTGATCGGCAAGAACGAGTCGGGCAAGACGACAGTACTTAAGGCTCTGCATCGGCTGAACCCGGCCAACAACGCCGACGACTTCCACGTCACCACCGACTACCCGCGGCGGGACTTGTCCAGGCACCGGCGCACAAAGGACCTCGACACGGTCGCTCCCGTGACTGCCGTCTTCAAGCTGGAAGATGCGGACTTCGACGCGATCGAGGAACTGCTCGGCGTACGGCCGCCGGCGAGGGCGTACGTCAAGGCGTCCCGCCTCTACGACGGCAGCCTCCGAGTCGATGTCCACTGCGCCCTCGAGGATGTTCTGACGGACGTCTTCGAAGAAGCAGGTGTCGACGATGAGGAGGACCAGAAGGCCATTGCTGGGGACCAAACGACCATCGAGGCCGTGAGCGCCGCGGCGAAGGCCCGCGCCAAGGAAGTGGGCGGCGGCAAGAAGACGGCCCGGGTGAAGGCGATCGAGAAGGTTCCGGCCGAACTGGACCGGCGCGAGCGGTACGTCGAAGGCACTCTCGACGACGACGAGCAGGACCAGCTGATCGAGCTGCTCCCGAAGTTCTTCTACTTCTCCAGCTACGAGATGCTCCCGGGCGACTGCGACCTCCACTCACTCACCGAACGCGGGAGGACCAAGCAGTGGGAGCGCGGGGACGAAACCATGATGTCCCTGCTCCGACTTGCGGGGGAGGGGCCGGAGGATTTCCTGGACGAGGACTACGCCAGCCGCAAGGCGGAGCTCCAGGCCGCCAGCCTGGACCTGAGCGCTCAGGTCTTCGAGTACTGGAAGCAGAACGAGGACCTCACGGTCGTCTTCGACACCGACCTGATTCCCATGCCCCCGGACGTCAACGGCCAGCCGCAGCCTCATCACCGGCTGCTCAAGATCGAGCTGCGCGATGACCGGCACGGTGGTGTGGAGACCAACTTCTCCACTCGCTCCACAGGCTTCCAGTGGTTCTTCTCCTTTCTCGCCGCGTTCAGTGCCTACCGCGACACCGATGAGCGCGTCGTTGTCCTGCTGGATGAACCGGGCACCAGCCTGCACGGGGAGGCGCAGGGCGACTTCCTGCGGTACGTCTACGGTGAGCTCGGGCCCAAGCAGCAGGTCCTCTACACCACCCACTCCCAGCACATGATCGACCCCACGCGGTACGAGACCATGCGCGCCATCCACGACCAGGCGACCCGCACAGACCCGAGCCTGGGTGTGGTCATCACCTCTGTCAGCCTGTCGGCCGATCCCAAGACGATCCTGCCGGTGGAAGCGGCGCTCGGCTACTCCGTGGCGCAGCACCTGTTCCTTGGAGCCGGCCCCCTCCTGGCCGTGGAAGGCAGCAGCGACTTCGTCTTCCTCATGCGCATGTCCGACTACCTGGTCAGCCAGGGCCGCACCGGCCTCGACCCCCGGCTGGCCATCATTCCGGTCGGCGGCATCGGCAACATGCCGGCCTTCATCGCCGTCATGGGGCGTCGACTGTCCGTTCGCGCGCTCATCGACGGAGCCGAGACCACCAAGGTGACCGCCAAGGTTCTCAGCGCTGCCGAGGCTGCCGAAGTCGACACGTCCCATATCACCGTCATCGGCCAGCTCGACGGGCTCCCGGACACCGCCGACATCGAGGACTTGTTCTCCACCAAGGACTACCTCTGGCTCTACAACAAGGCCACCAAGGTCACGGTCAACGAGGAAGACCTGATCACCCCCGACACGCCTCTCCCGATCCTCAAGCGCATTGGGATCGCCCGGGAGAAGCAGCGCAAGCCCCGGGACTTCGATCACGTCGGCCCCGCACACCAGCTCACCCGAGACAAGGACGCCTTCTTCGCGCAGGTCGACGACGAGACCCTCGACCGCTTCGAGGCGGTCTTCAAGAAGCTCGCGGCCTGAACTACAGACAGACACGAGACCCCGGGCCTCTGCGGCCCGGGGTCTCTCTGTGCTCTGGAACGTCGGACCGGTTCAACGACCCGTCGACAGGATCGTCACGCCCACTCCACCCCCAGCTCCCGCAGCGCCTCCAGCTGCTCATGGGTGAGCTTGTCGCGCCTCGATTTGGTGTTCGAGACCCATACGCCCAGCTTCACCGCCACCGGTTCCGCCTCGCTGCCGACCGTGATTTCCTCGCTGTGGCCGCGTGGCACCGGCCGGTCAGCGCCTTCCCGTTCCACCCACTGCGCGAGGGCCGTCAGGCCCCGCTGGAACGCCTGCTGCGCCTTGCCCCGCCCCTTCGCCGCGCGCCCGGCCGCCGGGGCGGCAGGGGGCTCCTCAAGCGGCTTGACGCCCAGCACGGTCAGCCGCTCCTGCTGCTCGGGCAGGAGCCGCGACCAGGTGCCCGGCTGCTTCTGCTGCTGGAGCCACTTGCCGATGTCGTCGCCGTCCATCAGCACGCCGGGTGCGATGTCGGGCAGCTGGCCGTTGGCGTCGACCAGGTCGGCGAGCACCCGGTAGTGGCGTTGCCAGTCCAGCGGCCACTGGCAGTCCCAGTCCGGGTCGATCTCCGTCAGCTGCGCCGCGCGCACGGCGGCCCGCTCCGGGTCCTTGCCCAGGCCGTTCTTCGCGCCCTTACGCCGGAGGTTGGCCATGTGCTGCCCGACGGGCACCATCGCCTCGCCCTCGCCCCACACCGCGTCCTGACGCGGCGCGAGGTGCCCGGTCGCCCGCCGGTACGACCGGAGCGCGGCGAGCTTGGCCTCCCACGCTTCCTCGCCCGGCTCCCAGATCATCCCGGCCTCCGGCGCATCCAGGAGGACCTTGCGCCGCTCCTCCAGCTCCCCGGCCCGCAAGGCCTTCCGCTGCTGATGCACCCACCGCCCAAGCGGAAACGCCTTCGTCGCCCCGACCTCGACCTCAACGTCGTAGGGCACGGCGTAGACGCCGGTGATCTCGCTCTCCGCCCGCCAGCGGATCAGGGCCTGGTAGCCCTCCAGCCACACCAGCGACTCCGGCCGGTACACCCGGGTACGCAGGAACGCGGCGATCGTCGCCGCGTCGCGGGGAGAGGAGAAGTGCAGCAGGGCGGACTCGGCAGCGGCGTCGGTGTCGTCCTGCTCCTGGTCCTCGCCGTCGCCCTCTCCACCAGCCCCGACGATCCGCCCGTCCTCATCGCGCTGGAGGTGGACCTTGCGCTTGCCGCTGGTGAGGGCGCGGGAGGCGAGCTGCTCGACGAGTCGTTCATCATGACTGCGCAGGCCTTGCAAAACGGCTACAAGGGGGCGGAACGAGGCGGAGGCGACCATGTCCTGCGGGTCCTCGCCGGGCTCCAGGAACACCGGCACGATGATCCTGGCCACCTTGGTGGAGCCGTCCTTGTTGAGCCTCAGCGCGCGGCCGATGTTCTGCACGATCTCCACCTGGGAGCCGCGGGTGTCGGCGAAGCAGACGGCCTCGACTCCCCGTTCGCCGGTGATGTCTACGCCTTCCCCGAGCACGCGAACGCTGGCGAGGAAGGCGCGGTGGACCCGGCGCCCGGCGGCGTTGATGCCGTTGGCGAACTGGCGGATGACCTCGCGCCGCTCGCTGACGAGGTGGTCGCCGCACAGCCACGCCGACCACACCCGGTCCGGGGGTACGTGGCGGCCGGCCTCGAGTTCGTAGAACTCCGCATCGATGGAGGACTTCGGCAGTTTGTCTGCGGCGGCCAGGTCCTCGTCTGAGGCGTCGTTGACGTACAGCTCGGCTGCGGTCTCCGGCAGCTTCTCCGCGAACGCCGCCGCCTCCTCCACCTTCTGGTGGAACGTCATGACCGTACGGAGATTGTGCGCGGCGGCGTGCTCCAGGAGCGCGGTCTGCAGCAGCGCCAGGCGCCGGCCACGCCGCGCCTCCTCCGATTCTCCACGGACCGGCGAGGGGTCGTGGATCTCCAGCACGTCGATCTCGAAACCGGCGAGGATCTCGCGCTCGATCGCCTCTGACAGTCCGAGTTCCGCAATCCACGCGCCGTACGTGCCCTCCGGGTCACCGGCCATGGTCGCGATTTCCGCCTCCTGGCCGTCCGCGCCCCTTCGCGGCTGGGGAGCCGCCAGGATGCGCGGGGTCGCGGTCAGGTAGAGCCGGAAGTCCGCCGGGATGCGGGCGTTGTCGTGGATCGCCGCCCACGGCCGACCAAGATCACCAGCGGTGCCGTGGGCCTCATCCACGATCGCGAGGTCGAAGCCGGCCATCTGCTGTCCGTACAGGCGCTCCCCGCCCGCCAGAGCGGCCTCCAGCGGCCCGCGAACCTTCCGCCGGCCTGGAGCGCCGACGTCCTCGCGGTCCACCAGAGAGGCGTACGTCGCGAACACAACGACCGGTCCGTGCCCGGCCCAGAGGGCGAGCTGGATCGGGTTCGTGGTGGTGCGCACGCCCAGCTCGTTCAGCACCGTGTCGTTCTTCAGTGAGCACACCGCGGCCATCGGGGCCCGGTGGCCCACGAGGCGCCACGCGTGGGCGGTCTGGGCGAGCAGGTCCAGGGTCGGGACGGTGACGAGGATCCGGCCGTCCGTGAACGACTCCAGCGCGCACGCGGCGGCCGTGATCGTCTTGCCCGAACCGGTCGCTGACACGATCGTGCCCCGGGCACCCTGCGGGGGCACAGATGACCTTGCAGGGAATCCTACCCACCTACGGAACGCGGAGCGCTGGTCTACTTGGTGTTCGCGAAGGCTGATCACCTCAAGACTCCTTGAGGGGTGGGGCCGTCGGCGGGGGCCCAGCAGGTTCGGGGTTCCGTGCTGTCAGTGGGCTCTGTTGCTTGCGGCGTCGGCGTAGTTCCCGCTGGGCCTGGGCTCGGGCGCATTCGCGCGTGCAGTACTTGATACCGGTGGTGCGGTTCTGTCCGTACTCGGCGCGACCGCGCTGGCGGACGAAGGCCCGCCGGCAGGTCTCGTTGGCGCATTCTCGGACTGTGGCGTCCTCGGCGAGGTGGTTGTAGAGCTGCAGGAATGCTACGGCCAGGAGCGTGGGGTAGCGGTCTTCGAGGCTGCTGATGCCGATGCTGAACGGCTTCAGGGCCGAATTGAGGGAGCTGGTCAGGGAGTCGATCCTCAAACTCAGCAGTTCCTCACGCATGTGGTCCAGGTCGCGTGGCCAGGTCTCCTCCTCGTGGCTGTTCGCGGCCTGCCACCGGGCGAGTTCTTCTTCGGTGGCCTCGGCTTCGACGAGTGCGTCCAGCTCGCCCCGGCCGAGGGCCAGCCAGGTGGCGATGGCGTCCTGGGCGTGTGAGACGAACAGGGTCGCCAGCTCGCCGTGGAGGGCGGACGGGCCGCGCTCGGGGTGCAGCCTGTCTGCCAGCTCGGTGAAGTAGTCGTGCTCGTCCACGTCCAGGCTCAACGAGCCGACGTCTCCGCCCAGATGCCCGTACGCCCGCATTAAGGCGGCGACCGCATCCAGATCGGCCGGGTCGAGCTTCATTAACTCACGCAGGTAGAAGTCCTCCGGGAGCGGGACGGTCCGCTCATCGGGGGAGCGGAGCCGCGGAGTCCAGACGATCCACTGCCCTTCGGTCCTTGCGTCGGGGAGAGGAGTCAACGACGGGGCGGGAACGGGGACACCCGGCCAGAGCGTGGGACGAAAACGTTGGTCAACGTATGCCGCCATGTGCGGCATCATAGCCAACACCGAGGGGCACGAGGGACATCAAGTTCGTACCACCTCTACTGGGGCCAGCCCAGAGGAACTCATCGTGACGCAGTGATCAGGACCGCAAAAACGTCGGAGACCTGCACAAGCACCGAGTCGCCACCGCGCCACGCACCAGAGGCTGGACCGTCCACCCCTGAGCGACATCGTCACCATTGACACCAAAGACCACATGTTTTGCTCGCGGCCTACCTCGCCAAGCTGGCGCACGTTGTCGGCGCGAACGAAGTTGACCTGGTCAGCCACGAGCTCACTGATCCAGACCTGACGATGGCCGGCTTTGCTGTGTTGTGGCACCTGGACCGCCGTCGAGCCGCTGGCCTCTACCCTGGTCCCGCCTACAAGGGGTGGGCACAGCCGATGGCCCGGGCCACGATCGACCACTCCTTCCTGGCTCAGCGCCTGCGGGAGTGGTCACTGTTCCGCGCCATTACGCTCAAGCTGCCCTGGCGGCCGGAGGATCGGCGGATTACCACTCCATGAAGTTCCCCCCTGCAATCCGCCAGCTCGTACCGGACGGCAGACTGTCGGGATGCGTGATGTGCTGACGGATGACCAGGCTTCGGCTACTTCCGGGGTGAAGGGGCCGACTGTTCCGGACACAGACGAGTCTGCTCCAGGAAACCGGAAAATCGTTCCGCCCGCACGGGGCAGCGTTCCGCCCGCACGGGGCAGCGTTCCGCCCGCACGGGAAAGGGTTCCGCCAGTAGACGTACCTCCGGTTCGTATGGATCCCAGCAAGAGCACCAGCCCTTCAGCTGCGCCCAAGCCGTGGTCGGTGAAGGCGATGCGATGGGTCGTTGCCGTCTCCGGTCTGTGTGCGGCCGTGGTCGCTGGCATCGGGTTCGCCGGCTCCTACGCTGCTCTGCGAGACCTCGCCCTGAACCACGGGTTCGGCACCTTCTCTTATGTCTTTCCGATCGGCGTTGATGCGGGGATCGTCGCCATGTACGGGCTGGACCTGGTCCTGGTCTGGCGCCGAATGCCCAAGCCCGTGCTCCGGCTGGTGGCCCACATCCTGACCCTGGCCACGATTGTGTTCAACGCGGCCTCGGGCGAGAAGCCCGTTAAGGATGACCCACTCGGCGCCTTCATGCACGGCGTCCTCCCCCTCCTCTTCGTCGCCGTCGTCGAAGCCCTGCGCCACCTGATCATCCGCACCAACAAGCTGGTCCTAGCGATCGAGTCGGACCGGATCCCGTTCCACCGCTGGCTGCTGGCCCCATGGAGGACCTGGTGCCTGTTCAGGAGGATGAAGCTCTGGGACGTCACCTCCTACAAGCAGATGGTCGCCATGGAGCTGGAGCGGACCATCTACCAAGCATGGCTTCAGCATCAGCACGGCCCCAAGTGGAGGAAGAAGGCCGGCGCAGCCGCAGTGCTGCCCTTCACTCTGGCGCCCTTCGGTATGAGCGTGGACGAGGCTCTGGACCTGCCCCGCAAACAGCAGGAGGACGCCGACCGTCGCCGGGACGCCGAACAGGTCCGGATTGCGGCGGCCGCTGAACGTGAGGAGCAGCGTGTTCTGGAGGAAGAGGAGCGCCAGGCCGAGGCGACCATCCGGCGCATGAGCATCGGCGCGAAGGTGACCGCCGCCAAGCACCAGATCGCGGCACAGACCACCTCGGCCGAGACAGAGGCCCGTGCGGCCGAGACGGCGGCGAAGGTGGCGGCAGAGACCGCGGAGAAGACCGCCCTGCTGTCGGCGGAATCGGCCCTGCGGCAGGCGGAACGGAAATCCTCGGAGACGGAACGCCAGGCTGCAGAGGCGGAGCGGCTGGCTGCGGAGGCGGAACGTGAGGCCTTGGAGGCGGAACGTGCCGCGGAACGTCAGGAGCGGGCGGAAAAGACTGCCGTTGAGGCGGAGGCCGATGCACGCGCCGAGCTCGCCCGGCGTCGTGCCGAGGAAGACCGCTTGGCCCGGGCCCGAGCGGCGGACGAAGCGGCGCAGAGGGAAGCGGCGGCACAGACCGCCGAGGCAGAGCGGAAGGAAGCTGTCGCGCGGCAGGCGGAGGCCGACCGGCGAACCTCACTCGCCCGGGAGGCTGCCGCCCGGGCTGAGCTCGCCGCGCAGGAAGCCGACGACACCGCTCGCCTGACCTCCCGAGAGCGCGGAGAGCGGAAAGTCGCCCGCATGATCTTGGCTGCGCACCGTGCTCTTCCAGAGCATGAGCGGCCGGTCGAACCGGACATGTACGCCGTGTCCCTGGAGGAGATCGGCAGTGTTCTCAATGTGGCCCGTACGGCTGCCAGTGAACGTCGGCAAGCCGCCGCTGGCCTCATCAAGGACGGCTACACCGGCTGACCCGCTCTGTCCGGCCCTGGGGGTGGTCGCGGCAGGCCCGGCATCCGACCCAGGGCGCTGCAGTCCCCGAAAGGTGCCTGCCCAGGTAGGTAGCGGGCCGGTGCGAGAACCCGTCCGGGGGTGCGTCCGCTCACGCGGTTCTCTCACCTCCCGGCCCTGCCCGCCTTCGGGACCGTTCCTCCTCAGAGGTGCCGCCCAGTCTGACCTGCTGTTTTCGAGCCGGGTCACTGTTTGGGTCACCGTTCAGGGAGTGACCCAAACAGTGACCCGTATGACCGGAACTACCCCGGCGCCGGGCGCCGGAGGCCGGTGTGAGGATCCAGCGTTTTGCTCGTGGGTTCACGGGCTGTGGCTGAGAGCCTCGACGAGAACAACCCGATGATGTCCGGGAGCGAGAAAAGGGGGAGGGACCGCCGAGTCGGCGGTCCCTCCCCCTTTCCCGATGGTCAGCGGCGGGTGGCCTGCACCATGCGGATGGCCTCGGCAGTCTCTTCCTCCATGGCCCATCCGTTGTCGGCGAGGAGAGTCTCAAGTCGCTGGATGGCTTCTTCGAGTCCGTCGTGGTCGCCTAGGAGCGCCAGGGCACGGAAGCGATGGCGCCACAGCTCCTCGCGTTCGCGGGCGACGTCAAGTCCGCGGCGGGCCGCCCACAGCGCGCCCCGGCCGTCCCCGGCCTCCAGGCACCAGTCGGCGAGCAAGGCCGCGGAGTTGGTGACCTTGTCGTTGATCTCCTCCACGATCGGCTCGGCCCAGCCGTAGTAGGTGGAGCTGACGCCGGAGAAGGGGCGGCCGCGGACGAGCTCGAGCGCGCGGCGGAGGAGGACTGGCCCCTGCTCGCGGGGGACCTGCAGCGCTACGTCATGCAGGAGCTGGAATTGCGCCCAGTCGCATTCGACGTCGACCAGCCGATGGCCGTCGGCGTGCTTGGTCATGCGTCGGAAGTACTGCTGCCCGTTGTCGTCGGTGCCGAGCCACCGGCGGACGTCACGCAGCCGGGTGTTGCGGGTGTTGGGGCTGGTCAGGCCGCCGCGCGGGGAGAGGACTTCGTCGATCTGGGGCGCGGTGGCGCCGGGGTGGAGGACGAGGAAGGCGGCGAGCTCGGTGGCGCGGGTGCGGCGGTTGGAGTCGACGGTGCCGCAGGCGCCGGTGATCTCCACGGTGCCCAGGACGCTGATCAGGGGCCGGTCCTCGGGGAAGTCGATCTCGGGGAGAGGCGTACAGGTAGCCGCAGGCGTGCGGGCGCCGTCGGCCGACTGGGGCGCGGGTAGTCGGACGGTGATCTGGGGCAGTGCGTGGGCGGTGGGCAGGACGACATGGCCGGGGGACGCGGCGGCGGGCAGGACCGGCACTGCGTTCCTCCCGCCATCGCTGCGGGCGTCCCTTGCCGTGGCGACCGTGGTTGGGTCCGCGTCCGTGGTGCTGCCGTCGGTCTTCGCAGGGCTGGCAGGGGGCTCGTGCGCGGCTTCGGGCTCGCTCTGGCCCGCGTCCGCGCCGTCGCTCTCCCCGGTGGCGGTGTCTTCGGTGTCGTCCAAGTCCTCACCGAGGTCGTCGTCGAGGTCGGCGAGGCGGGCCAGCAGGCTTGGCTTCGCCTCGGCCGCCAGCGGGACCTGCTGCGGCACGGGGACTGGCAGGCCAGCGGCTTCGGCACCGGGGAGGAGCTGGTCGAGGGGGAGCGGCGGGGGAGCGGGGACGCCGGTGCCGGAGCCCGCGGTCACGGCGAGGGTGAGGATGTCGGCGTACTCGTCGTCGCTGCATATCGACAGTACGCACCGCAGGTTCGTGTTCGGCACTGGGAAGTCGCTGCTGTCGGTGTCGATCTCCCACACGCTGGCTGTGGGGCGGGCGGGCTGGGTGCTGGAGGTGATGAGCGTGGTCGAGGACAGTGGCTCGTCCTGCAGAAGGGTGTCGATCCGGTCGGCAGCTTCGGGGGAGGGGCAGGTGTCCAGATCTGCGAGGACCACAAGGGGGCTCATCTCGTCAGCCTCCGATGACAGCCGTGCGTGGGCCATGCCGGGCAGTCCGGCGTCAGCCATGAGTTGCTGCTGGTCGGTGTGATGGGCGCGGGCGGCATCCGCGGCCGACTCCAGGTCTGCGTGCTCCTGGACGCGCTGGGCGTCGAGCAGCCCCAGCCCTGGGGCGGTGTCCTCGCCGGCGGCTGCGACATCGACCTCCCCGAGCGGGGAGAGCGTCAAGGAGATGCCCAGTGTGCGGAGCATCTGGAGGTGGTGGCTGCCCGTCAGGTGGAGCGTGCCGAATTCGTCCAGGTCGACCAGGAGGAGACCACCCCTCGTGTCGTCGCCGAGGGGGACGAGTGCCGGGTAGGGGGCGGCGACACTGGCGAGATCGTCGTCACTGAGGAGCTCGGCGGAGTCAGCCGGGCACCACCAGACTCCGGGGCGGTCCTTGACAGTGGTGAAGGGGGTTTCCGGGGTGAGGTCCTCCCCTTCCTGCTCGGTGTCGGACAGGTGCAGCAGGATCCCCTCGGCGCCGAGCTGGACGGCGGCCAAGGGCGGCAGCTCCCGGCCTTCGGCCACCAGTCGGGAGGCGAGCGTGCGCAGGGCGGCGTCCAGCAGGAGCAGTTCGGCGCTGGAGTCGACGCTGCGCAGCGCCTGTTCGGTGGCCGCGGCGGTGCCGGTCGGCATGGCGATGTTCAGCCCGGTCCCGCGGCGGCGGCGCTGCAGAGCGCGGCGGCGCCGGAGCATCAGGACGACGGCGCCAGCGGCCAGGACACTGCCCGCCACAGACGCCGCCGCGAGGACGGCGCCTGTGGCGGAGCTGCCGTCGGCCTGCGGAACGGTGTCTGGTGACGTGATCGGGGCTGGGATGGTGCCCTGCGGGGTCGGGGCGGCGGTGGCGTCGCCGGGAGCGGGGGTGGTGCGGCCCGGGGCCGGTGTGCTCGGGGAGGGGGCCGGTGTCTCGGCGGCGGGCGGAGTCGCCTTCTCAGTGCCGGGAGCGGGGGAGGCAGGCGGCTTCGGCGCGTCGGGCTGCGCGGGCACCTTCCGCTTCGGCTTCGGGGCGGTGCGCTCGGGGGCTGGCGGCTCATGGTCGGCGGTCTGGGGGAGGTCGAGGATCTGTCCGACGTAGATCATGTCCGGGTCGGTGAAGGTGCCGCCGCCCGGGACGGGCTCGCCCTTGTTCGCTTCGTAGATGGCGGGCCAGTCCTCAGGGTCGCCGTGCGCGTCGGCGATGGACCAGAGGCTGTCACCGGCCCGGATCGTGACGCTGTCCGCATCGTCCGCCGTCGCGGCGGAGGCGGAGTGGGCGGCGGGAGCGTTCGTGCCCGGGGAGGTGCCGACCCGTGTCACGGACGCCGGGGTTTGCGCGGCATCGTCCTGGACCGGAGCGGCGGCCGGGATGTTGGGCCGGGCGTCGGCCGGCAGCCTGATGACGGCACCCTTGGGGAGGTACTGGTCGCCTGCCGCGAGTTCAGGGATGTCGGGGTTGAGCGCGGCGATGTCCTTCCACCGCTTGCCGTCGCCCAGGTAGTCCTCCGCGAGGTCCCAGGGCAGCTCGCTGGCCGAAGCCACTGTGTGTCGGGGCCCACCGTTCTCGTCCGACCGCGCCGACGCGGCGCCGGCCGCCTTGCCGACCGCGGTGCTGGCCTCGCCCACGGTGTGGGCGGCGGTTGCCGCGACGGCGGGTGTGACGGTTGCTGCCGACGCGGCGGTGGGGGCGAGCAGCGCGATGCCGCCAGCGAGGAAGGAGGCGAGGGACTGCAGCGATCCCAGTCCCTTGATCTTCGGGGCGGAGCGGCGGCGCAGCACGGCGACGATCTCCACCAGGGCGGAGAAGGCGAAGGCGGCCCATCCTGCCCAGCCCAGGCAGGTCAGGACGACGAGGAAGAGCCGGCCGTCGTCCTGTTCCGCCAGGCTGAACCCGTCGGCGAGCTCGGTGGGCTGGTGTCCGACTGCCAGCAGCAAGTAGGGGACACTGGCGAGGAGGGCAGCCAGGACGACGAGCCCGAGCACGGCCCGCAGCAGGAGTCCGGCGGTGCGCAGGGGGGCGGGGGTCATGGAACTCAGCCTCCGGCTTGAGTCTGCAGGTGCGCGGTCGCGGTGCCGGTCACGTGGATTGTGCCCACTCCGACGAACTGCGCGAAGTAGGTCTGGTAGCTGTCGCGGACGTTGACGGTGAGGCTGCGCCCGCCGTCGGTGATCTCGGCGCTGCCCTCCAGGCCAGCGGCCGCAAGGTAGTCCTGGGCGGCCGCGACGGCGGCGTCCGGGTCGATGGTGATGGAGCTGCCCTCGACAGCTTGGGGCACGTTCAACTGCTGGCCGGCACTTCGGGCTGCCTCCTGCGCGGCCGACGTGGCGCGGTTGGCCGCGTTCAGCGCGCCGCTGCCGTCGACCAGCAGGCCCATCACCATCAGCAGCGACACTGAGATCAGGGCGAAGAACAGAGACATCGACCCGCGGTCACGTTCGCGGGGGTGGAGGCAGCTGGCTGCTGCCGCCCGCCACCAGGCCGCGTTCCGCTTCGGGAGGGAGGTCACTGGCGTCCCCGGTAGGTGTCGATGGAGCTGGTCCATGAAGCGGTGAGCGTCTTGGAGCCGGGAAGGCCCGGCAGCCCGATGTCGGACAGGTCAGCGGTGCACGTGATCGTCGCGGTCACGGTCGCCTCCTGCCCGATGTCGAGGGCGTAGCCGGAGGTGTCGACCGTGACGCTGGAAGCCCGGCAGGTGACGCCCTCGCCTTGCAGACTGCGGTCGGCCGCCGCCTGCGCGCTGGCCTTTGCGGTGCTGGCGTCCCGCTCCAGGGAGGCTGCCCGGGCAGCGGCCCGGGCAGCTCCGTCCACGGAGCCGGCCGCGCTCGTGACCCGCCCGAACGCGATCATCAGCAGCAGCAGGCCGATCACCACCGGGGCCAGGACCGCAGTCTCCAGGGCGTAGGAGCCCCGGTCGCGTTCCCGGCCACGCGTGGAGTGGGCACACAAGGCTTGGGTCATGGTGCGGTCACCCGCTCCACGGGGGCGTCCGCGTGCTCGGCGACATCCAAGGTCAGCCCGGGAACCAGAGTGGCGACGTGCCCGCGGACCGTGATGCGGACCATCTCCGCCGTGCTTCCGTCGGAGGACACGCTCGCTCCCTGGACGCTGCCGCCGAATCGGTCCAGATACGTGCGGGCCTGGGCCACTCCGTCGCCCTCGCTGGCGCCGTACTGCCGCCCGGCCTCGACTCCCTGCCGCGCCGCCGACTGGGCGACGCTCTTGGCGTGGAAGTAGAAGCCGGTCTGGATGATGGTGAACCCCAGCGCGAGGACGACGACGGCCAGGACCGCGAACTCCATGCTGGCCATCCCCCTGTCGCCGCCCGGATGGCGTCGGAGCGCCGCCCGGAGGCGGCGCAGCCGCAGATCTCTCACCCTCGCCTCCTCGCCCTCTGCTCTCCTGTGTCTTCTCGTCCGGTCAGCCGCCGTTGATAATGCCGATCTTCTCCATGAGCTTGGTGCGGATCGCGACGACCAGCAGGCCAGCGCCGACCAGCAGGGCGCCGGCGATGAGGGCGAGTTCGGTGGAGGTCTGGCCGGTGTCCCCGCGGTTCTTGAGGGCCTGGTAGTGGCTCTTGATCCACACGGTCAGAGTCTGGATGTCCATGGTGGTTCCCCCTTTTTGGGTGTTCAGCTTCCGAGGATGGTGATCGTGACCGGGATCATCACGAAGACGAGCATGAGGATGACGCCAGCCGTGACCGGCAGGACCATCGCGGCGGACGCCGCGTTCGCCTGGGCTTTCGCGTCGGACAGCAGCGCGATGCGCAGCTGACGGGCCTGGGCCTGCAACGTGGTGTAGACGGCGGCACCCTCTCCGGCGAGGGCGAGGGTGTCGGCCGGGCGGGTCAGCTCGGGGATGCCGAGTTCGTCGCCGAGCTGCTTGAGCGCGTCCCACACGGTGACGCCGGCGAGGTCTGCTTGGTGGAAGACCTGCCGCATACGAGCGAAGATCCAGCCGTCGCCCACCTCCGCAGTCTGGGTAAGGGCCTGGGCCGCGCCCGAGTTCGCGATACGGGCCAGTGCGACCCGCTCCAGGTAGGAGGCGGCCGCGTGCCGGACGACCTGGCGGGCGGCGGCCGCGTCGCGGGCGACCTCCCTGCCGGGCCAGAGCCAGAACAGCACCGCCAGTGCCAGCGACACGAATGCGGGCATCGCGAACGGCAGCGGGCTTCCGGCGAGCGCGAGCAGCCCTTGGAGCAACTGCGGGAGCAGCAGCCCGTACAGGGCGAACAGCGCCTTCTTGCCGAGGTGCTCGGCGGGGCTGATGCGCAGCAGCGCCAGGTCCTGGGTGGGCAGCGTGAGACGGCCGCCGAACTCGCCCAGGAGCCGGGTGCCGACCCGCTCGGGGAGGCTTCCGGTGGACACCGGCGCGGCCGAGGTCACCAGCGGTCGTCCGGTCTTGGCGACGTCGAGGCGGTCGAGCGCGGCGGCGAGGTCCCGGCGGGCGGGCAGGAGCGCCCGGACGGCCAGGCCGATCAGCGCGCCGGCGGCCGCCGCGGGCAGGACGGCGTGCATCGGGATCACCGGGGGCCTCCCGTCAGGGTGGGCAGGGTTGACACAGGTAGCGGGTCAATCAGGCGCGGGTCCGGCTCGGATCGGGCGATCTTCCGCAGCCAGCGCAGCGTGTAGGCGAACGCGCCGCCCAGGCCTGCCAGGACGAGCTGCCCGAGCGGCGACTGGTACCAGCCGGACCAGGCGTCGTTGAGCATGCAGCCGATGACGACGACGCAGATGACCATGGAGACCATGCGGGACGACTTGCGGACCTTCGCTCGGTCGGCCTCGATGTCGCGGGCGTCTGCGGCCTGCTGGTGGATTGTGACCGCCAGCGCTTCGAGGGCGTCCGACAGGCCGGGGCCCTTGTAGACGGCGTGGGACTGGAACAGGAGCACGACGTGGTCGCTGACACCGTCGGCGAGTTCGTCGGCGAACAGCGCGAAGGCGTCCTCCGCCTCCATACCGGCACGCAGCCGGTCCGACAGGGCCCGCACGTTCGCAGCGATCGGCTCCGGCGCGGCCTTGGCGGAGGCGCGGATGGTCTGCGGCAGGCCGATGCCAGCCTGGTGGATGCCAGCGAGGTGGTTGAGCCATTGTCCCAGCGCCTCCAGCCGCTCGATTCGCAGGCCTGCGGCGGTGCCGGGGTTGAGGACGTAGGGCAGGCCGAAGACACCGGCGCCGGCGAGGAGGCCGTGCACCGGCCAGCCGGTCCATGCCCACACCACCAGTGTGGCGATGCCGGCGGCTGTGACCAGGTGTCGCCACCGGCGCCGCCACTTCTCCGGCAGCTCCGCCCGGGCCTTCTGGATCCGCCCGGTCATCCGGGACGCCGGTTTCGTCGGGTCGACCACACGGCCGCGAGCCTCGCGCACGGCGGCGGCGATGCCCAGGACGGCGACGACGGCGCACAGGGCCGCCGCGAGAGCGAGCTGAGAGGTGTTCACCGGCGCCCCACCGTCCTGAGCGGCCCCATCCAGGCGCCGAACGGTCTGTCGGCGAGCCATTCCCGGCGCATCAGCCCGGTCAGCTCCAGATCGTCTATGAAGGACGGCATGTTCTTGTACACGGCGCGGATCTCCCCGGCCTGCGGCGCGAACAGCTCGGTGGTGACCGGCCGGCCGCCCTCGCCGACGACGTCATGGACCTCGTAGATGTGGGAGACGAAGCGGTGCTTCTGCCCGCCGACCGCCGTCTCGTCCAGGTAGGTCAAGTAGACGACCAGGTCGATGGAGGAGGCGATGAGGTGGTGGGCGGCCTCGGTCTGCATCCCTGCCTCTGTGCACAGCTGCACCAAGCGGCTGATGATGGAGTGCGGGCGCCGCACGTGGAGCGTGCACATCGACCCCGAACCGCCGGCGGACATAGCCTGCAGCATCGGCACGATCTCCGTGGAGCGCACCTCGCCGACGATCACCCGCGTCGCGTTGTACCGCAGCGCGGTAGCGAACATGTCGGAGATCGTCACCTCACCCGCCGAGCCGCCGCCGCGGGTCTCACCGTTGGACTGGCGGGCCTCGAACGCGTACGTCACCGGCCCCGGCTTTGGCCCCGGCTCGTCCAAGTACAGCTCACGGTCCGACTCCAGGGTCACCAGCCGCTCCGACGGCGGGATCTCCCGCCCCAGCGCGCGCAGGAGAGACGTCTTGCCCGCGCCCATGTCGCCGACAACCAGGATGTTCATCTTGGCGTGCACGCACGCGGTCAGGAACCGCTCCAGCATCGGGTTGATCGAGCCCCACTGGACCAGCTCGGCGATCCCGTGCTGGCGGATCCGGTGCCGGCGGATCACCACCGACGGCCGGGTGGTCAGCAGGCTCGCGGTCACCCGCGACCCGTCCGGCATGCGGAAGCCCACCATCGGGGTCGCCTGCGTCAGCGCACGCTCGCCGTGACCGGACAGCCTGGCCATCCGGTTGACCCAGGTGATCAGCTCCTCGTGGCTGTCGGCGACCTTCTCGATCGTCTGCCGGGGCCGGCCGTGGTACTCCACGTGCGCGCGCAGCCCGTCGACCATCACGTCCTCGACGCCGTCCTGGTCGAGCAGCGACTGCAGCCGCCCGCCCCGGTACATCGAGTCGAACACCGCCGTCCCGACCGCCGCCTCCTGCTCGGATGTCAGTGGGGTGTTGCCCTGCGCGTAGGCGGTCGCCCAGTCCGCGACCGCGTTGCGCACCAGACGCCGGGCCAGCGCCCGCCGGTCCGCCTCCTCCAGGAGCTTGTCGGGGTCCTCGCGGCTCAGCTGCGTTGACACCCGAGCCTGGAGGTCCTCGATCACGTCCCACGCCACCGGCAGCGCGCCGGGCAGGCCCGCGAGCGCCGGCACGGCCGTGACGCCGCCGTCCGCAGCGGCAGGGGCGGCCGCCGCAGCCTGCTGGGCGGGCGTGGGCGGCGCTGCAGAACCAGTGACGGGAGCGCGGCGCTGTCCGATCCGGCCCACGAGGAGACCGGCGATGTCCTCGCGGCCCATCGGCGGCACCGCGCCGTCCGCGCCCGGCCGCTGCTGGGTGTCAGCCACGACGTCCTCCCCGCTCCGCGAGCCGTTGCAGCATCCCCGTGATCTGGACGCTGCTCTTACGCCCCAGGTACTGCTGCTGTATCCGGCGCCGGGACGCCGCCGCCTCCATCTGCTCGGTCGCCGTCCGAGCGTGCCGCAGCAGAGCACTGCGCGCGTACCCGCGCGGCGGACGGCCGCCATTGATGTAGAAGCCCGCCGTGGACGGATCGAACGGCAACGCGGCCAGCACCGGCGTTTTGAGGGCGTCGGTGACCTGATGTGCCCGCGCTTCCCCCTCCTCGATCAGCAGCAGCCCTAGCGCGTCCATCCCGCTGCCGCGCTCGGTGAGCTCGGTGCGCAGCGGCTCGATGATGTGCCGGGCCAGCGTGAGGGACTGCTCGGTGCCCCGCACGACCAGCAGTACCAGGTCGGCCTGGTACAGCAGCGGCGCCGGGGTGAGCGTGGTGTGCAGCCGCCCGGACTCCAGGGCGATCCGCCCGGCGTCGACGAAGACGTCGTGACCGGCCTCCTCCGCCATCACATGCAGCACCTCGCCGAGCGCCGTCCAGGTCCGGACCAGCGCACCGGCCTGCCCCGGATCGGTCAGACCGGGCAGCAGCTTGCGGTGCCCGGCCTCGTCCAGCGACCACAGATGAGACGCGAAGGCATTCGCCAGGGCCTCCGGCCCGGTCCGCTCGGCGGCCGCCAGGTGGTACAGGCCCAGGCCCGCGTTGATTTCACCCTGGAGGAATCCGGCGCGCAGCGTCCCGCCGGCCGGGTCGCACTCGGCCAGCAGGGAAGGCCGCTTCGACGCGAGGGTGAGCGCGAGCGCGCTGGTGGTGACCCCGCAGGACTTCGCGGAGACGAGAGCGGTGACCGGCATCAACTGCTCCGTGGCTGGCGGACGATCGCGACCCGGCCCTGTGAGGCGCGGGTGGCGAGCAGCGGACCGTCGGAGGGTGCGACCGCGAGGTTGACGACGACGCTGCCGGAGGCATCGGGCCGTGAGACGGTTACTACAACCGCGCTCACGCTCGACGGAGGCGCCTCGGCCCTGTTCCCGGCCTGCTCGTTCTGCGCCGGGGTGGTGACGGCCAGGACCTTGTCGCCGGGCGCGAGCGTTCCGGTGGGGGCCTGGCCTCGCTTCACCTGCACGCCGACCTGCTGCTTGTCGTCCCCGAGGCCGGTGCCGACCGAGAGTTGGGAGGCGGTGAGCAGCCCGCCCTTGCGCAGCTCGACCGCTGTCCGCTTGCCCAAAACGGATGCCTTCTGCGCGGCGGGCACAGGGGTGAGCGCGGCGTCGGCGGAGACCTCGGCGACGGTCAGGTCCGCCTCCGTCAGCGGCTGGCCGGCCGGGACGTCCCGTGCGACGGCCAGGACCTTGGTGCGGTCGCTCGCGGAGGTGACCGCGGCGGCCGCGCCCAGCCCGGCGACGGCCGCCAGCACGATGCACAGCGCCGCCACCGACCAGCGGCGCTCCTTCTTCACCGGCACGCTCGTGGTGATCGGGATCTCCGGACGCCCGGGACCGGAGGGGCCGGTGGGACCCGAGGGACGCGGGACCGGCGGCGAAGTGGGCGTTTCCATGGATGGTGCCTCTCAGGAACAGGAAGGGCTAGTTGAGGACCTGGACCTCGACGACGGTGATGTCCGTTGCGCTCTCCCGGACCTCGGTTATCTGGCCGGCCTGGGCTCCGCCGGTGACCTCCCAGTCGATCGACCATGTCGAGGTCGCGGTCACGTGGTACTTGCCCGTCGGCGTGGTCGAGGACGGGGCCGTGTAGCGGTGGCCGCAGTCCGGCGAAGGCCTCTTGCCGTACTCCGCCTTGTAGGGGGTACCGGGGGTCGTGCAGGTCACGGTCGTGCCGTCGCCCATATTCCACACGATCTTGCTGACGCGTGCGGTGGCCGTGACGCTGACCGGCCCGATGGAAGCCGATGCGACGTTGGGACCGTAGGTCTCGGGCCCGGTCGCGGTCCACATGTAAACGGGCAGGCCGACGACGCCCTTGCCGCCGGGCTTCGGCGTGATGCCGATCTGCGGCCCGCGCAGCAGCATCTTGTCCACCGCCTGCCGGGCGACGACCGCAGGGTCGATCACGGGCGCGCCGCCGCCACCAGGCGGAGCTTCGGCGAAGATGTTCTTGACGTCGTGGATGCCTGTCTCGCGGTCGAGGCAGTCCTCGATGTACATGGAGACGCCCGGCTTGCGGCCGTCGGCACCCCACAGGGCGCTGTCGTCCGGAGGCTGGGGGTCCGCGAGCTCGTAGGTGCAGCTGTAGCGGCTCTCTGTGTCGCCACCGCCACCGCCACCGCCTCCACCACCGTTACCTCCGCTGCCGCCTCCACCGCCGGGCCCGGTGCCGCCGGGATCTCCGGGCGTCTCCACGATCGGACAGACGAAGTCGGTCTCGCAGGGTGGCTTCGTTCCTTCCGCTGCAGCCGTGGCGGGAAGAACCGCCGACAGGACGAGGGGCAGGACGAGCGCGACGTACCGGCGGGCTAGCACGGCTGGTCCGCGTGCAGCTCGTACTTGAGGACCTTCCACGAACCGTCCCAGCGCTCCAGCAGGCCGGTGATCACGTACTTGCTCACCGCGGTGGAGGCCACCGGGGCAGGCTTTCCGGTCTTCTTGTCGGTGATCTTCCACTCGGAGACGTCCAGGCAGGCGGAGACCGAGGCGTTGGGGGTCTTCTTCCCCAGCTCCGCGCCGGTCACGGTGGGGTTGCTGAGAACCGGCTTGCCAGTCATGAGCCGGCCGTTCGACTTCAGGTTGGCCACCGTCTCCTCGGCCTTGTTGAGAGCCTCGGCAGCGGCATAGCGCTTCAAGTCCGTGCCCTCGACCGCCGGCACCGCGTAGGCCTTGGGAAGTTCCGCCCAGTACGCCTGGTACGCCGCGATGGCCTCCTTCTTCGCAGCATCCTCTGGTGTCTCGTTGGTGGCGGTGGGCAAGGCCGGGGACGACGTGGAGGGGAGCGTCGTCGGCTTCTGCGACGCCGGCTCGCTGGTCGTGCAGGCGCTGACCGTGGCGAGGGCGGCGAGGAGGACCGCAAGAGCGCCTTGTCGGCGGAGCGGAATAGTACCGACGCGCACGCGTCGCATGTGCGTATAGGCCATCACGATGTCTCCCGATGCATATGCGGTCACCCGGCGCCACCTGCGCTTGTAGTCCCCCAGGGGCCCGCCGCGTACCGCGGGGCCACTTCCATTGCGCGAAGGTCAAGACTACGCAAGATCACGCCAACCGCGCTTCGGATAAAGGTTGTTGAAGTTTCCTTCTTGCGACGGAATCGGCCAATTTAGTTCCGGGGAAAGGCCAGAATCTGTCAGGTCGGTGGCGCGAAGGGGCTCCGCGCCGGCCGCCGGGTGCGTTCCCCGCAGGGTGTGAGGGGTCATCAGGCGGCCTGCGGGGCGAGCAGGACGTCTGTAGGGGTGGGGTCGCCGAGCAGGGGAGTGACAACGGGGGCGAACGGGCCGTGGGACACGAGCTGTTCGAGGGTGGTGATCCCGACGGCGAGCTGGGGGGTGAGCCTGACGCGGGCGTCGGCGTCGGCCAGGGCCCGCAAGTCCTCCGTCCGGCGCCGCAGGACCGTCTCGCTGGCGCCGGTCAGGACGATCAGAAGCCGGGGGACGGCCGGGTAGCGGTCGCGCCACGCCTCGCGGCCGGCGGCTCGGGCGGTGGCGCGGTGGCCGGGTGGTGGTGCGGGAACGTAGGTGGCGTAGCGGGCGTAGGAGGTGAGCTTCCGGCCGAGGCGTCCGACCTGCATGGTGGCCCGGTCGATCTCCAGGAAGTAAGTGAGCAGCCGGCGTCCGTTGGGCGTGACGCGGGTGTAGCGCAGGACGGCGTCGGGGATGAGGAGGGCGTCGTCCCCGACACGGTTCTCCCCGTCGCGGACGCGGTGCACGAGTTCCGGTTCCCAGTCCAGCGGCCCGCACTCGTCCCTGTACGTCCGGGCCCAGGTGGTGAACGCGAGCCCGGACTCGACGACGGCCAGGGTGTGCTCCTGCAACTGGGAGGCGGCCGTCTCGGGGCTGATGCGGTAGGCCCGGGCGGTGACCTCGCGGCTGGCCTCGACGATCTCCGCGCCGCGCGGGGTGACGAACCAGAGCAGCTCCGGGCCGCCGAGCTTGCCCGCGCGCCGGACGGTGCACTCCACCAGGCCCAGGCCGCGCAGTTCCTGAAGGACGCGCCGCAGGTAGACGGGCCGTCGGGTGTGAGGGGTCAGCATCCGGTGGAGCTGGCCGGTGGCGACCAGGCGGTGCTGGTAGAGCACGGGCAGCAGCTGCTGCCCGAGCCGCGGCAGCCCGGGGGCGGGGGAAAGGACGGGGGTGGTCATCAGCCGATCTCGCTTCCGCTGGTCAGGCCCGGGATGGTGGTGTGGTGCGTCTGCGCCGGTGCCGTGCGGGCGGGGCGCAGGACGGCGAGTTCGGTGAGGATCCGGTTGTCCAGGCCGGGAAGCCCTCCGGCGTCGTCGCCGTCGAGGTCGCGCAGGATCTCTCGGACCGTCCGCCGCCGCAGGTTGCTGTCCACCGCCTTCTCCAGGGCAGGCAGCAGCTCGGGGTGGTGGTAGTCGGCGAAGACTTCGTGCAGCGGCACGCCGGCGACCCGGAACGGGGTGGTGCGCTCGCCGCGGAGCATCGTGGACATCACGTAGTTCCACTTCGGAAGCGACACCAGCGTCTGGGGGGCGACCGGCTCCATCCGCTTGGTGACGAAGGCGGCTTCGTCGCTGTCGGCCGCCGCCGCCGACAGCAGCGACTGGTTCTGCATGAGCGCCATCCGTGTCTCAGCGCTCAGCCGCATTGCCATCTGGGTCATCCCCATCAGCCGGAGCTCGTATTTGCGCAGCTGCTCCAGGATCGCGGCGACGTAGCCGCGCGAGGCCCCGTCGATGGCGGTCAGCTCGTCGCAGAACGCGAACATCGGAGCCAGCAGGTCCTGGTCGACGCCTTCGCGCGAGCAGCCGGCCCTGAACAGGTCGAACAGCAGCAAGGAGGTGATGACCTGGTCCGACGCACCCGTTCCCGAGCAGCGCAGGAGCACGATCTTCGAGGTGTCCATGGCGTGCCGCACGTCGTAGGCCGACTGCGGCTGGCCCAGGAACGCCCTGAGCGAGTCCGACGTCTCCAGCCGCTGCATCGTCTGCGTCACGACCGGGACCGCGTGGCCTTCGTAGCGGGGGAACGTCTTGTGCCAGAAGCGCCCCATGCGGACGGGAAGGTACTGCAGGACCTCTTCACGCCATTCCTCGTCGGTGAGCAGACGGGTGATGGAGAAAAGCGTCGGCTGGAGATCCGGGCGTCCACGCCGGCACATCTCCAGCGCCAGGTGGACCAGCACCTGCACGGCGTGCGACAGGATCGCGTGGGCACGCGGTGCCCCGTCGCCCCAGCCCTGTGCGGCGGCCAAACCGCCCACGACCGCGCCGATCACGTCCTGGGCCTCGGCCGGGGCGCGGCCCTCCATCGACAGCGGATTCCACGACCCGACCCGCGCGGAGGGATCCTTCACGCTCAGGTCGATCAGCCACACCCGCTCGCGCAGAGCCGGATGCGCCAGGTAGGGCATGGCCTTCCTCATCGCCGCACCGTGCGGATCGAGGAACCACGCGCCCGTCCCCCCATACGCCAGGGCGACGGCCTGGAGCAGGGCGAGCTCGCTCTTGCCGAAGCCTGACTTCCCGAACGATGCCCCGAAGAGCACGTCAGCCTGGGGGACCGCAGCCAGCCGCACCCGCCCGTCAGCACCCCGGACCCGCCCGAGCGGCACGACGCCCGGCTGGCCGGTCCACTCCGGAAGCCCGGCGGGCGCGGGCGGCACCACCCCGCCGGTGCGGACCACGTTCACCGCCTCGCAGTGCGTCGACGCCGGCTTCAGCAGCGCCGCGACTTCCTCCGCGGTCACCCACTGCCGTTTCGACGGAAGGAACTCGCCGGTTCGATACCGCCGGTCGAACGACCTCCGGCGCCACCACACGTTGCTGTACGGGCTCCACGCCGTACGTCGTGGCCCCACCGGCCGCCACCAGTTCTCCCCCCTCCAGGCGTCCATCACGGCCATCACTTGGTGCAGCAGCGTCCGGGCACGCGCCAGCTGGCAGGCCTCCACCCGGACGAGGACCTGCACCGCGAAGACCTGCGCGTCCGCGTCCGGCAGGAACTTGCCCACGCCGTCCGCCAGATCCGCCTGCCGCGCCCGCTGAGGAGAGGCCTCCCGCGATGCGGGGGACTTGAGCCCGCCGCTCAGCCCGGCCAGCACCTGCCCGAAGACCGACCCGGCGCGGCCTTCGTTGCTGCCGGGGGCGAACTGCTCCCCGTACGCCGAGGGGCCGCGCCGGGCCGCACGTCTCATCAGTTGGCGCCTCCACCGGGCCACCTTTCTGACCGAGACCGGGACCAGGTCCACGATCAGATCCGCCCGCTCTCCCCGGCCGCTGTCGATGTGCGCGCACGCCGCCGCCATCATCTGCAGGGGGTCGGGGGTGAGGCTGGCGACGGCCAGCCGCCGGTGATCCGGACGCGCGAGCACGAGCTCGGCCCGTGCCACGTACCTGCCCTGGTTCTCCGGCGAGGGCCCGTGCATCCCCCACTCCTTGCTCTGCCGGTTCGCCGCCGGGCGGGCGGCAGGTTCCTTCTCGAGCACGTGCCTCACCGGTTCTCACCCCCGCCGCTCTTCGCAAGCGGATCGATGACGGCGAACCGGATCGGCTGTGCCTCGCCGCTCGCGCCGCGGTCCGTCTCCAGCACCTCCACCAGCGGGAACGACGGCAGCCGCAGCAGATCTGCGGACCGCGTCGGCCCCTCCAGCCTGGTCGCCAGGTTTCCGTCGACGCTCCAGTGCCGGATCCGGACCCCGGCCGCGCGGCGCGGCAGCCACCCGGCCTCCGCCGGGACCCGCGCCAGACGCGCCGCATGGCGCTCGATCTCCGCCGCTGACGGATCGAAGTCCCGCGCGGGAACGAGGTCGACGGCGGTCCGGCACCTCAGCGCGGCCCGACCCCGGAGATGCCACCGCACCCATCCCGCCGCCCCCAGCACCGCGGCCGCAGAAGCGAGCAGGCCGAGCCACCACAGATGCGGCGCGACGCTCTCCATCACCGCGGTGACGGCGGATACGGCCGCGCCGGTCAAGGCTTCCGCCATCATGCACCCGCCGCCGCCGCCGCCGCCGCCGGCACGGCCGAAGCGCCGGACGCAGCGCTCTGCCGTCCGGCCAGGCACTGCCCTTCCCCTGCCATGCGTCCTCCCCGAAGCCCGAGGCGGCCCTGCGCCGCCCCTTCACCTCCGCAAGGACTTCCGGGCGCCGGAACGTGACAGGTCTGCGCGAAAAATCTTCAGCCGCCTGCGCTACGGGATCTCGCAGAGCACCACGCGCGGGCGGCCAGGAACCCGCCGCGCTCGCACCAGCCCCCAGGCACCTGTCATCCGCCCTTCGGGAAGTAGGGCGGAGCCCAGCCCAGATAGGTGGCTCCCCACACCGTCTCGATGTCCGAGGCGTCGACGACGTCGATGTAGCCCTTGCGGCGGATGTCGTTGGACGCGATCTTCCCGCCGCCGAGGTAGAGCGCGACGTGTCCGGCCCGCTGGCCGGTGTCCCAGTACATCAGCGCTCCGGGAGGCGGCGTGCGGTCGCGGTCGTGTCGCATCGAGGCGGGCATCTGCCGGTAGTGGTCGATGGCGTACTGCACACCGGAGTACGACCAGCCGTAGGTGCGGGCCACGAACGCGAGACAGGCCCGGTACCAGTTCCGTCCCCCGCTGGCGGCCTCCTGCCGCGCCCAGGCGATGGCCGCGGCCGTCGAGCGGGGGTTCTCAACGGAAGCGGGCCAGCCGGCCGCCCCGTCGTGGAACGCCTTCCCGCCCGGCACCTTCCCGCCGGAGGTGCCGAGCTTGTTGTAGGCGTGCACGTGCCCGATGACTTCGTCTGCGTACGCCCCGGACTGGTTGTACCGCAGCACCGCCTTGCGCAGCTGCGCGTCGTCGGCGAGGTTGCTGCTGCCGGTGCCGCAGAGGTAGACAGCGGTCGCCTGCGCGGCGTCGAACATGTTGTGCGGGTCTTTGATCCCGTCTCCGTTGCCGTCCTGCCCGGACGGACCCCTCCAGGTGGAGGGGATGAACTGCATCGGCCCCACCGCCCGGTCGTAGACCGTGTCGCCGTCCAGGACGCCATTGTCGGTGTCGCTGTGCACGCTCGCTTTCCCCCCGGCGCCGGACCCGTTGAGCCGCACCCCGTAGATCCGGGGCGTCACCGCGCCGTTCGCCGCGACGCTGCGCCCGGCGGCGTGGTTGGACTCGACCCTGCCGATCCCGGCGATGACCGACCAGCGCATCCCCCTGCACTTCGGGCGCAGGGCGCCCATGGCGGACGCGGCCCGGATGTAGGCATCAAGGACCACCGGTCCGATCCCGGGGACGCTGGACGGTGCCGAGCCCGGCGGCCCCTGGAGCGGGCTCGTGGACTCCTCGTCGCGGCCGGAGGCCCCGCTGGCCACGGCCGCGACGAAGAGGACCGCCAGCCCGAGGACGAGCGCCATCGGAGACAGGAGCACCCCCACCGCCAGGACCGACTTCGTCGATCCCTTCACGGCCGCCCCCGGCGGGGACGCGGCGCCGAGTTGAGCGGGGGTGCGGGGCGGGGTGCCCGCCGCGGCCGCGGAGAAGCCGGAGCCGGGGGCTGCGCGGCCGCAGGTGGTGCTGGCGCCGCCTGCGGCGACGGGGCCTGGACCGGCTGGGCCTGGGCGGGCTGAGGCGCGGTTGCCGGCTGCTGCGGAGGAACAGCGACCGCAGGCCGCTGGGCCTGGATCCGGTGCAGCTGCTGCCGGAGCCGGGCATGCGCCGGTCCTGCCGCTGGCTGTGCGATCCGCGGCGGTGCCTGCCGCCGCCGTGCCGCCGCCGTAGGTGCGGCAGGAGGAACGGGCGGCTGCTGCGGACGGGCAGGAGGCGGCGGAACGCGTCGCGGGGGCGCAGGCGGCGGGAAGGGCCCGGGCCGGTTCGGCGCCCTGTAGACGCCGAGTCCGCCCCGGCCGGTCACGATCCGTCCGAGCGAGCGCATGTTGTGGACGTACTCGCCGCCGAAGTTCGCCATCGGCGCCACAGCGCTCTGGTGCACCGCCTGGATCGACTGCTGCATTCCGTGAACCGCCGTCGTACTGGCCGCCCTGATCCGGCCCGGCAGCGCGGCGGCTGCGGCGCCGACCCGACGGGCCGCACGCGGCCCGTACACCGGCAGCCCGATGGTCGCCTGGAGACCGAACAGCGTCGTCTTCGCTGCGCCCCGGGCGCCCGCAGCCGCAGTACGGCCGGCGAGCCGGGCTGTCCCAGCGACGGCCCGGCCGGTACCGCGAATAGCCATCCCGCCGAGACCGCTGACCGTACGGGCCGCGCCGACCTGGCCGAGGCCGACGGCCGCACCGGTGCCACCAGTCGCGGCCACCGCACCGACAAGCAGGCCGCCCTTCACCAGCTTTCGCGCGATGCCGCCGTGCTTGGGGCGCCCGAGCTCGGGCGGAGCCATGGTGCCGCCCACCACGGTGTTGCCGATCCGGGCCCGCGCCCGGGTGGCCATACCGCGCGTGGCGACGGTCAGCCGCTTCCGGTAGACGAAGGCGCCGACGACGACGCAGTCCAGGACGACGAAGCGGATGGTGATGCCGCCGGGGATGTCGGCGTCGGAGGCGTTGAGGACGGCGTTGACGACGACGACGAACACCGCGATCGACATGATCGAGACGAGCATGAGTGCCAAGGAGCGGGCGATCGCGGTCACCCGGTCCCAGAGCCAGCCGCGCCCGGGCCCGGGCAGGACACCGAAAGCGAGCCCGACCTTCGCGATCATCGCCTCGATAGCGATCTGCAGTTGGGCGGAGAGGAATACGAACGTCAGCGTGATCATGAAGATGCAGACCAGGAAAGCGGCGATGACCATGAAGAACGCGCCACCGACCTTCTCCATGCTGGCCTTCTTCGCCGACGCCCCACCGTCTTTGACACAGACGTCCTCGAACTCTTTCAGCGGCCCCTTGGAGGCGAGCTTCTCGCGGATGATCGCATCGGAGGGCTGGGAGATGCCGTCCACGATGTCGCTGAGGGTGCCGCCGATGAGCGGGATGTCGGAGAGCAGCTTCTCGTCGGACGCCAGGATCTCGTCGATCTTCTTGTCGAAGACGGCCTGAGAGATGCGGGACTGGCGAAACAGCGTGCCGCACTTGGGGCCGCTGCCGCTGGCAGGGTCGGAGAACGTCCGACCGTAGGAGAGCATCATCGCCGGGCGCGCGACGAACGCGTCGACCAGAGCGTCGGTGATGGGCCGGGAGATCGACCCGGCCGAATCGCGCACCCGCTGCCCGATCGTCGCTCCCTGCCCGGGCTTCTCCCAGGCGCCCGTCGTGGTCTTCCTCGCGGGGCCGCCAGCGTCGATGGCCTCCTTGTCCAGGACGAGCGCCGCGGTCTCCACCGCGAGATTGCGTACGGCGGCGACCGCGCCGTGGTCCTTGGACAGCAGCATCTGCGGCGGCGAGGCGAGCGCGCCGATCGCGAGCGCCGAGATGACCATCGCCGCCGCCATCTCCCCCCAGCCGCGGGCCCGATTCCCGAACAGCAGGTGCCAGGAGGCCACCACGACCGAGAACGTCAGGAACAGGGCGGGCAGCCCCAACTGCACGATCACCCCGCCGTACAGCGATGTCGAGACAGTCAGCGCGGGCTTGAGAAGCAGGCCCGCCAGGGAGAACGACAGCGCCCACGAGAACAGGAAGCAGGCGAAGGAGACCAGCCACTTGTTGCCGAGGAACATCATCTCGACAAGGAAGTGCTCGATCTTCAGGTCCCAGTCGTTCCAATCACCCGTGTCCGCATACACCCGGTAGGCGGACACCGGGATGTTGTTCCGGTCCGTGACCTCGAACGCGGAGAGCACCCCGCCCCGCGCGCCCTCGTTCTTGAGGTAGTCCTCCACCTCCTTGGCCCACGCCTCCTGAGCCCGACGCTTCTTCTCCTTCTTCTCCTCAGCCGCCTTCCGCTCGGCCTCCCGGCCGATCTCCTCCAACGTGGTGCCGTCCGGCGGCGGGGTGAGGACCGGCACGGGGGCGAGCGGGTTGTTCGGATCCACCGGCGGCCAAATCGGCACCGTCGGCGACGGCGACGGCTCCGGCGCGGCCGTCGCGGCCGCGGCCAGCATGAGCGACGAGAGGCTGGCGAGCATCAGCAGCACCAACGCGACCAGCACCGCCCGGCCCGGCCGCGCCCACCGCACGGCGACAGCACGATTCCCCGCCCAGACCAGAGAGCACGATGCGCCGCGCGCGAGGCGCTGCCGGGCCATCAGGCAGCCTGCCGAACGGGCTGGGAGTGGATGGCGGCGGCGATGTCCGGATCGGCGGGGATGATGATCTGCAAGGCCCCGATCCGGCCGGTCAGGTCCCGGTGCAGGCATTCGCCGGCCCGGGCGGCCCGCTCCTCGTCGCTCATGTCCGGCCGATTCGGCGACAGGCCGGTGGTCACCAGCAGCAAGAGGTCCTCGTCCTGGTCACTGCAGCCCAGGAACGCCAGGCCGCGGGCGGCGAGGTTCCGGCTCGTGTGCCGGAAGAGGCACTTGCGCGGAATCAGACCGCGCAGAATCTGCCCCTTCTCACTCGAGGCGGGGCCGATGTCGTCCTCGTCGTGCCCGCCGAACCACGCCCCGGCGTTGTGCTTGCGGCCGTCCTTGACCAACTCGATCGCCAGGTCCAGGCCTTCCGGCGAGGACGTCAGCCACCAGCACTCATCCCACACCACGACCGCGAACTCGTCCGGCTGCGCGTAGACGATCTTCCGGCACAGCGCAGCGATCAGGTACATCACCGCCCGGCCGAAGGTCTTCTCGAACTGCAGCTTCTCCAGCCGCCCGGCCTCCAACTCGCTCTTCGTCGGCAGCGCCAGCGAGGCGACGGCGAACACGACGCTGTCCGCAGTCGAGTTCCGCACCACCGGCAGCGCCTCGTCGAACACAGCACGGGCGAGGTCCTTGCGGCGGGCCGCCGCAAGCCGACGCGCGGCCAGCGCCGCGAACGAGTCCCCACCCGCGCCCCGGTTGGTCAACTCCTCCACCAGCACCCGCATCGACGGGTGCGGCTCCTTCAGCACCGCCTCGATCGCCTCCGACAGGGCGATGCCCTCGTCGCTCATCGGCGACAGCCCCAGCAGCAGGGTCAGGAACGACTCGGTAAACCGCTGCGCCTCCGACGGCTCGGTGAAGATACGCAGCGGATCTAGGGAGATCTGCGCCCGGCCGTCGATCGTGATGATCTCCGTCTCGCCGGGGCAGGCCTCGGCGAACCGCACCCACTCCTGCTGCTCGGTCCGGTCCACCACCACGGCCCGGCCCCGCCGCACCCCCCGCCGACGCCCGGCCGCGAGCACCGAGAACATTGCCGACTTCATCCCGACGCTCTTGCCGCTGCCCAACTCGCCGACCCACGCCGCCGCAGCCGACACGTTCTCCCGCGGGCCGCGCGACCAGTCGCACAGCACCGGCCGTACCCCGCCGTTGGCCAACTGCAGCCCATACAAAGGGCCCGTCTCGTCCCCCAACGCGCTGCCGGTGAACGGCGCGGCCATCGCGAAGTCCCGGGCCAGAAGGTACTGCGAGTACTGAGCCATCACCGACGGCGTCCGCGCACCCGGCAGCATCCCGTACCAGAGCGTCTCCTGCTCTCCACGCGGCCGGACGAAGGTGTACTCGCCGCCGGCGAAGTGCCCGGCCAGCTCGCCCGCCCGCCGCTCCGCCTCCTCGGGCGTCCCGCCCCACACGCACAGCGCGGACATCGCCCGCACCTCGACCTCCGTCTTGGACGACGTCAGCCGCTCGCGGAACTCGTCCAGCCCGGCCGCCGCCTTGTCGACGCTGGCCGGCACCCCCGCCGTCTCCCCGTCGTACTCCTGGTACTGGTTGGCCAACTCCCGCGCCTGCCGCCGGGACTTCGCCTCCGCCACGGCCCCGCTCTCCACCTGCAGCCGCACCACCCAATCCACCGGGAACGCGAACTCGTCCAACTGCCCCAGGTACTCCGAGCCCGGAAACGTGAAGCTCTCCGGCATCTCCGCCAGCGCCAGCATCGCCTGGTACGACGACCCCCACTCCGTCGTCACCTCCACCCACCGCCGCGCGAACGGATTCCCTCGCCCCCGGCCGCCGCCCTGCGCCCCGGCGTCCTGGCCCTCGCCAAGCAGCCCACCCTCGGCCAGAACCACCTGGCCGAGCGCGGCCGCCCCCCGGCCCCGCCCCCGCATCTCCCGCTTTCCGCCCGCGCCGGGAAGAACCGGCTCAACCAGACCGCGCCGTGCGCTGTGCCCGTAGATCCACAGCACTTCCGCCGTCGACGCCGCCCGCACCCCGATCCCGGACGGCCACGTGGATGCCAGACGATCCGCCTGGCCCAGACGCAGCTCCTCCTCCCGCGCAGACACCGGCCGAGGCAGCAGCCCGAGCGCCAGGGCGACCTCCGCGCGCGCGGCCGTGAACACCTCGCGCGCCGCTTCCTTCCGCGCCAGCGGCAACGGAAGCGCAAGCCAGTCCGACCGCCCCGTCAGCTCCAACTGTTCCAGCTGACCGCGCAGCATCTCCACGCTCGCGGCGTACCGCAGCGACGCACCGAGATCGATGTCCGCGCACATCCGGGCCACCACGGCCTCCGGGTCGACCGCCGGGCACAGGCTCAGCAGCATCGACTCCCCCCGCAGCTGCTTGACCAGCGCCTCCAGGTGCCCCAGCCGCTGCTGCTTGGCACGCCGCGATGTATGCGCCGCATCAGCACCCTGCACTCGGAAGACAGCCCAGACCGTCCCCTGCGTCGTCCACACCACGTTCCCGGCTATGTGCCGGATCGGCATCCTCACCGCTCACATCCCCCGCTCGTCATCTACGCCCTGCGCCCGCAACCGCTCCTGACGCAGCGCCAACAGCGCCGCAGCCGCCGCGGCCGGACGCACCGCCCCCACCGCAGCCGCCGACCGCCCCGCCGCCGCAGAAGCAGCACCCACACCAGAACAAGCCGCTTCCGTAGCGGCCCGGCCGGGACCGGACACCTCCTGCGCCCACGTCACGCTGCACACCCCCACCAGCTGCCGACGCCGGCCCACCGGCTTCACCGGTCGGCCTCCCAGACGCCCCGACGCCGGCGCCACCGCCGCCCCGCCCGCGCTCAGCGCAACGAGCAGCGGATTACGCCCGTCGATGTGCACATGACGCACCACCAGCGACAGCACGTAGGGCAACCCGACCGCGATCACGAAGTTCAGCAGCCCGAAACGCGCCCACACCCCGCGCGTCAGCATCAGCACGCCGAAGACGACCGCGATCACGATCACCTGCGGCACCGTGTACGGCCCGCCCCAGATCGCCTTCTGGCCCCCCGGCCACTTCCCGATCATCAGAGGATGCCGCCGAGCCTTCGTGTAGCACCGGCCGACCAGCACCTCTTCCTCGGCCACCGCAGGTGTGCTCACAGCACCTCACCGCCAGGCCACGGCCCGCCCGACGGCTCGACCACCCGCACGACGGCTGGCCCGCGCCCCTCGGTCACCTCGGGAGCGCCTCCGCCCGGCTTGATGGTCTCCCCGACGCTGTCGCGGAACTGAGTCGCGTTCATCACCGCGTACCACAGCGCCACACCGCCCAGCAGCGCCCCACCCGCAGCCAGCAGCGACTTCGTCTTGTTCCACGTAACGATCATCGAGACTGCCACCATCACCGACATCACCGTGCCGGTCAGCAAGGCCTCCAACCGCACCCCCAGCGCGTTGGTGTCGGAGATCGCATCCGCGAGCACCAGCATGTCCTGCATCACTTGCTCCTCTTGTCCGTCGCACCAGAACCGGCAGCCAGGAGCGGGGCCGCCTCGACGGCCTCCACCTCCCACCGCCCATCGCGCGCCTTCAGCGCGACCGCATACGTCAAAGACCGCTTGACCCCGGCGAGGTCGGCCGCCGTCACATCCACCAGCAGCCGGCGGCGGGTCCCGTCCGGAATCTGCGCACCCTCCGGGAATGCCGCGCCCGGCGCGTTTGTCCCGTACTCCGCGACCCACTCCAGACGCGCCGTCGCGTACGGCGTCGGCACAATCGGCGACAGCGTGCTGCCCGGAGGCATGTACCGGTCCACCTCGCCCCCACCCGCCAGGTAAGAGGAGAAGAACCCCTCGAGCGTCCGAACCCCCGGATCGGCCTTACTCGGCACGCCGCCCTGTCCGTACGCCAACACAGGCGTCGGCCCGGCCGGCGGCGCACCCACCTCCGCCGGAAGAGACACCGCCACGAGCTCGCCCGCAGGCCCAGACCACAGCGGCACCCGGAAGTACCGGAGCCCCGACCCCCGTTCCGCCGCACCTGGCTCCGTCGCCGTCGCCTTGGCCTCCGGCGTCTTGACTGGGCGAACACGGGCGGCGACCGTCACGGCCCAGTAGCCGTCGGAAAGCGCACGCACCCGCACCGCCGCGACCCGCTCTACCACCTGGCCTGCGTCAGCGGGAGCCGCCGACTTCGCCCCTGGAAGAAACGCCGCGAGCGTCTCGCCCTCCGCGGCCTCCAGGTACGCCGTCACAAACAGCTCAGCGAACCCACCCGGCCCAGACGAATCCACCGCCACAGCCGCAGGCCGATCCGGCACAGCCTCAGCACGCACGACCTGCGGACCCGCCAGCAGAGCCCACCCCCCAAGCACCGGCCCGGCCACCAGCAGCACCCACGCCGACCGCCGCAGCACCGTCACCGCGTTCCCCGCAGCCCCCAGCGACCCCAGAGCCCATCCACCGGCCTCCGCCGGCAGCCCCTCCGCCTCAACAGAGCGGCGCCCGCGCGCAGAAGCCACCCGCGGCTCGGTATCGCGCCCCGTGCGCCGCCGTCTCACGACAGCACCTCGCGTAGCACGGCGGCCCGCGCCCGACGGGTCTGCGCCGGAAGGTCCGACCAGCGAACAAACGCCTCCCGGGCCGACAGCGCCTCCTCACACAGATACGCCCGCATCGCCTCCTCCGTCTCCACGGAGAACGGCGCCACCTCCAGCAACACGGCCAACTCACCGAGCTGGCGACGAGCACGTAGAAGCACCGCTTCGTCCGACGGCTGCTCCACCACAGCGGACACCTCACATCCCCACCTGCCGACGGCCGCTCCGCCGGTCCACCCCCGCAAGGACCCACAGCAGCCCGAACGTGACAGCCCCATCCCGAGAAATCCGAAGAACTTCACGCCGCCCGCACCCACTGCCGCGCGACCGGACGCAACCGCGCGACGGTCCTGCTGCGCCGCTGCCGCCGAGCCGCCGCCGAAACCCCCACCTGCTCCCGCGACTCCGCCCGCACCTCATCCGCAATCTGCCGCGCCCGCGCCGCAGTCAGCAGCTCCTCCTGCACCCCCCACAGCAGCAACCCGGCCAGCTCCGCCCACGCCGGCTCCCACTCCGGCGCCCCCTCCACCAGCCCATCGGCCACGGCCTGCTCGGCCAACGCCACCGCACACACGGCCTCCGCGACGTCCTCCGAACTCGGCAGCGCCGCCAGCTCCGCGTTCCACTCCAGCACCCGCGGATCGTCGTCCCGCAGCTCCCGGCTCGCACGGTGCAGCGTCTCCAGCAGCAGGTTGGCCGCGACCCGCCGGGTCCGGTGCAGCGGATAGGCGCGCACCACCCCGTACAGGGCCGCCACCACGACCTGTCCCACCTCATCGAAATCCCGGCCCGGCCGCAGCAGCGAGACCGTCGTCCGCACCGCCCCGTCCACCATCGCCTGCACGACCACCCGCGCCGCCAGCCGCGCCCCCGCGCCCTCACCGGCCGCCACAGCCAGCAGAGCGCCCATCCACCGGTCGCTGTGCTCACGGCCCGACTGCCGATCCCGCGCTCGGATCCAAGCGAGCAGCTCCTCCAGTTCCGCGGGCCCTTCCCCGGGGGACAGGACACGGGCCTCCTCCAGCCAGCCGCGGACTCGCGTGCCCGCACCCGGCTCAGCGCACACCAGCGCCCACTCGGCGTTCAGTCCCTTGAAGACACGGATGTCCACGACACGGCCCCACTTTCTCGATCACGTGTCGTCGAATCTCCTCAGCGCCCATGACCCAGAAGGTGACCCAGAACGGAAAACCCACAGGTCAAACGGTTGCCCAAACGGCAGCCCGACCCCGATTCCTCTCCTGGGTCACTCGTCCCGCCTGGTGGGCCACCATCTGGGTCACCACCCGTCTAAGTTCGTTCGCCGTTGTCCACCCCAGTCCCCCCCGTGAACCGCCGCCCTCAACGCCTTCGACATCACCTTCGACGGCCGCCCGCCGCTGAGCCCCTGACAACTCCAGAACCATCGTTTACTGCGTACTGGACAGATCCCGGCTGAGCTGGCACTGGCACCGTCCGACCAACCCGTGCGGCTTCCGGCGCTGCCTCCGCCCAGTTCGTCTCGAGGCGGTGATCAGCCCCGGCCGGCATGTGACCCTGCCTCAAGGGCAGAGCCTGGAGGTCGGCCGGACGGTCACCGTCTGGGTCAGCCATCGCACCGTCCACGTCCTGCTCGTCGGACAATGATCCGGACCGGCTCGAGATGTCCTTCACCGACCACCGGCCATGTGCTGGCGCTGATGAGGCCCCGATGGTCGGCGAGTATCGGGACCTCATCCTTCGCCTTATATGGGCAGAGTCGAGGTTCACCAGGAGAGATCGAGCAGGCTGGCTGGCGTCGTCGAAGCGATGAAGGATCCCTTGAACGGGCAGCTTCACACGCCAGCCTTGACCCAGATCAGGAACCCGAGGTGCTCGGTGGGCTTCGAGGTGCCGAGGTACGGTGGCAGGCCCGCCATGTGCAGCCGGACCCCCAACACGTAGCCGATCACGGCGGACAGCGTCTCGTCAGGTGTGTCCTATTCACCGTCACCCTGCGGCCGCACCTGGGAGAGAGGTATCAGCGGCTTCGCGATCTCCTATAGCTCGGTTCGGACGATCCCCTCCGCCTACCCCGCCCCCGTAGCGCGAGCCAACGGCGGTTGCCTCACAGGTTGCCTCACCTGTTTCCTGACGAGTTGCTCGGCTGGTTGCGCTGCTGGGTGCCTCACTAGTTGCCCACCCTTTTCGCCGCACCAACCGTTATCGCAGCTCAGTGCCAGTAGGAAAGCGCTCCTCCGTGCCGACTTCTCTATCTGAAGGTCGGGATCTCTGATAGGTCGGGCGGTGTCCTGCTCAAGCAGGACGTGTGTCAACGGCCAGTTCGTTCTCCCCAGATGTGCGGTCCGGGGAGATGCTTGACAGCTCGGTCCTGGGACTTGCTTGACGGTGTCCCCCGTGATGCTTGGCGGTCCCAGATGGTGGTTGACGGTCAGCGGGGATCGGCGATGTGGCGAGTGACGGGGCCGCTTTTGAGCGGGTGGGTGGAGGTCTCGGCCTCGCCGTCGAGGACGCGGAAGCGGTGACAGCCCCGCCGACCAGGGTCGGGCTTGAACTTCAGGCTCCGTGCCTGCGGCAGCATCACGTGCCGGCCGGGGCTGATCACGGCCCCGAACGCCACGGCCTGGAGCGGGAGGTTGTCCTCTGACGACCTTGGCGGCGGGAGCACTGGCAGTCCCATCGGTTCGGACTGCCTTGGCTCGGCTGCCATCACTTGCGTGCTCTCCGGTGCTTCGGAGGGGAGGGTGTGCGGGCGCCAAACCTGGGCCGGTGTGGCTATCTCCAGCGACTGATGGACCCAGGCGTTGATCGCGGTCTGGGCCGCGACCGGGTCGGCGAAGGGCCGGGAATGGTCGAGCATCTCGCGGCGCAGGGTCTTGTGGAACCGTTCGATCTTCCCGGTCGTGGTCGGTGACCTCGGTTTGGTCAGCCGCGGGTTGACGCCGTTCTCGCGGCATACGCGCTCGAACATGACCTCGGTGGGAAGGGGCTTGGAGTAGCGGCCGGTGAACTGCTTGCCGTTGTCCGTCTGCATCTCCGAGGGGACCCCGTAGCGGCGCATCGCCTCGATGAACGCCTGACACACGGCCCGCCCGGTCGGCTGCACCGTGGCGATGACGCTGAACCGAGAGCAGTCGTCGATCCCGGTGAGGAGCTTGCACTCCCGCCCATCGGAGAGGAACACCCCTTGGGGTGGTGCGCGGGCAAGCGCCTCGAAGAACCTTGCCTTCAAGCCTTCAAAATCCACGATCCCCGCAACTCCCTGGATTCAGGGTGTTGCGGGGATCAGTAGAACCCGCCACACACCGGGAGGGGGCCCTCGCGTATTCCGGACCCGCGCGCAGCCGGGGTGGCTTCGTTCTGCTGGCTTGTCCGGCCACGCGGGGAAGGGTTTGACCCCCGTCCGCCCGTCCGCCGAACTGTTGGTTGTGGTGTCGTATTACGGTAGTCGTCGGGTGTCCGGTCTGGGTTTGATGATCACCCTTGGCGGCCGGGCATACCTGCCGGTGGCTGGTTCTGGCGGGCTGCTTACCCGCCATCCCCGGAGCCTCGGGGCCGGCCACCGGACTGTCTGACCGCCCGCCTCGGCCCGGGGGGTTTCCCGGTCAGTCTCCGTCGTCGGTGTCGGTGGCTGCTTTGAGGGCGCGTTGTGCGGCCCACAGCGGGTAGCCGAGCTGGTCGTGGACGTCCTCGGCTGTGAGTCCGGGCTGCTCCTCGAGGAGTCTTCGTACGGCGGTGGTGCGGGCTCGGTTGAGGGCGCGTTGGGCGGTGTTGGCGTTGATGCCGAGCTGGCCGGCGATGGCGGCCGCGGTGATGGCCGGTTCCTGCTCGAGCAGCTGCATGGTCTGCGGCAGGAGGTCGGCCTGGGGGAACGTGTCACGGCGGCCGACGGGCCGGCCGGGGGAGGAGCCCGGGCCGGGGCGGGTGGCGAGCCACTCGAGGATGTCGCCGCGCCGCCAGTGTTCGACTCCCGCGACCTCCACCGCTTCGGGCCGCGGGCGCATGCCCGGCAGGTTGGCATACCGGTCCCACGTCCGCGGTTCCACGCCGGCCAGGTCGGCGGCTTCGTTGCGGTCCAGCAGGTCGTCGTCGCTGTCCTCGGCAGGCAGCTCAGGCACCGGCGCACCGGAACGGAAGGCGTCGATCTGTTCACGGTCCCACAGCAGCACCCGTGCTTTGGGTGAGTTGATCGGCTCGGGATGGCCGGGCACCTTGTGCAGTTTCTGGTTGCCGAAGGTCTTGAGGGATTTGCCTGCTGCCGCGGCGAGGTCGGCGAGGGTGACGACCAGGTGGGCACGGCCGGCGCGGATCACGGGACAGTCCTTACTCCTTGAGGGGCGTGACAGGGTCATCCTGCTGCAGTTTGTACAGCTCGGCGAACAGGCCTCCGGCGGTGATCAGGGTGTCGAAGTCGCCCTCCTCCACGATCCGCCCGCCGTGCAGAACGACGATCCGGTCGGCGAGGCGTACGTTGGCCAGCCGGTGCGTGACGAACACGGTGGTCCGCCCCGCCGCCAGCCGGCGCAGCTGCTGGAACACCCGGTGCTCGCCCCGGGCATCCAGCGCCGAGGTCGGCTCGTCCAGGACCAGGACGTTCGGGTCGCGGTAGAAGGCGCGGGCGATGGCGATGCGCTGCCACTGCCCGCCGGACAGGTCGTGGCCACCCCACCAGGAGCGGGCCAACAGGGTCTGCCATCCGTCGGGCAGCTTGTGGGCGAGCTCTGCCGCTCCGGCAGCCTCGGCGGCCGCCACCACCGCCGGATCCACACCGGTGTCCTGGCTGACGGCGAGGCGTTCCTGCTCGCCGAGCGTGATGTTGTCGCACAGGGACATCGGCCACCGCGTGAAGTGCTGGGGCACCACCCCCACCTGCCGCCACACCCGCGCCGGGTCCGCTTCGGCCAGGTCCACTCCGTCCCAGCACACCGTCCCCTCACCGGCCAGGTACAGACCGCAGATCAGCTTCGACAGCGTGGTCTTGCCCGAGCCGTTCTCCCCGACGAGGGCAACCACCTCGCCCCGGCGCAGGACCAGGTCCACACCCTCAAGCGCCGGCACAGCCGTCCCGGGATAGGTGAACCCCACACCCGCCAGCCGGATCTTCCCCGGACCGCTGTCCGCAACGCGGGCCGGCCCGCGCACCGCCCGCAGCGCCCGGGCACGCCGCACGAACCCGGTCCAGTCCTCGAGGTACAGAGCGGTCCGGAACAACTGAGCCCCCGCACGCACCCAGGCATCCAGTGCGCCGGCGCAGGCCCGCACCCCCACTACCGCCGCTCCTGCGGCCGCCGCCGGCAGCACCCCGTCCACGGCCAGCCACAACAGCACCGCCCACGTCAGCCCCAGCCCGAGCGCAGCCCCGCCGTCACCGAGCCAGCGCACCCGCATCGCCTGCCGCACCGCAGCCAGGTCCTCGGCCTCCAGTCGCAGCGACACCGCCCGATAACGGCCCAGCAAAAAGGGAGCCATCGTCGCAGCCCGTACCTCTCCCGCACTGGAACGATCAGCCGTGTAGGAGCGCCACACACTGCGCAGCCGACTGTCCGACAGCATCCGGTGCGCCGCCGCATGCTCCACCCGGGCAGCGCGCACCGCACCCCAGCCCCGCGGGCCGAACGCCAGCGCCAGCAGCGGCAGCAGCCCCGGGTGCAGCACCGCCAGATACACGCCGGCCCCGGCCAGCGTCGCCACCGCCGCAACCAGCGCCTGCGCGGCCATCACCAGCTCCCGCGTCGCATCAGCCCCCTTGTCGGCCGCCTCCAACGCATCCTCGAAGCCGGGATCCTCATACGCCAGCAACTCCACCGCAGTCGCTGCCTCGAGCACCTGCAGATCGGCCTCTCGCGCCACCTTCGGCGCCAACCGGGCAGCCGCCAACTGCGCCGCACTGTTGAGCGCGTACCGAACGGCGACCACCACCGACAGCACCACAACGGCCGGCACCGCCGCGCGCAGCACTCCGCTCTCCACAGCGGGCGCCTGGCCGTCGGGAAGAAGCATCTGCAGCATCCACCCCGTGGCCGCCAGCACGGCTGCTGATGCCGCAGCGGCAAGGGTCTGACTGACCAGCCACAGCACCACCGCACGCCGGTCGGTGCGCCAGCCCAGGCGCAGCGCAGCGCCAACCGTGCGCGGCGCCTGCACGGCCATCGCCCACGTCGTCATCCGTGCCGACGCCTCGGCGTAGGGGTCCGAGCGCAGCCGCATCACCGGCCCCGCCGCACTCTCGACGCCACCGCCAACCCGCGCAGAAAATTCAGTCATCGCTCCTCATCCTGACGTCTCGTTCATCACCCAAAGCTCCCGACCCACAGGGGCGCAGAAGGGCGCAGCGGCGGGCACGGCAGAGTCGGGCCTGGCGGCCCGACACACCCGCACCCTCCACACCCGTACGCGGCTTCCCCACCGTGGCGCGCGCCCTTCTTCTCTTTGCGCGCGGCCTGCTCCGCAGGCGTGGCGCGCCGCCGCTACGCGGCGGCCAGAAGCTGCGGCGCTCCGCGCCGCGCACCCAGCCTCGCCGTGCGCTCCGCGCCCGCCATCGGCCCGCCGCTCACGCGGCGACACCCCTGGTGCCTGCCAGGGTCGGCCCCTCCGGGGCCACCCCTGGCAGGCACCGCAACCATCAGGCCGCCGACCGCAGCGCGAGATGCATGGAGATCGGTGCGTACACCGCGCAGTGCTCCGCCGCCTCCCTCACCCCACGCTCGCACTCGTCCGCCACGGCCAACAGCGCATCCCGATCCAGGAACCCGCCCTCGACCAACGGCGAACCCGCAGCCATCTCCCGCAGCAGCGCCGGGGCGTGGCGATGCAACGCCGCCGCCATCACCTCACGGAAGTTCTCCCGCAGCGCCGGGCGCACGACGTGACCCGGCAGCCCGCGCCGCACCAGCCGCTCCCGCATGAGCCGCTTGTCCGCCCGCCACTCGTGCGGAAGCCACCGCGCGAACCGCACCACGTGAGGATCGGCGAGCGGAGCAACCGGCCACACCCCCGCCCGCAGCATCGGCGCACTCACCGTCCGCAGCGCCAGCAACGCCGTCGCCGGAACCAGCGTCGGCGGGGCGATCCCCGCATCCCGCTCAGTCTCCAGCTCGCGCACCACCGGACCCAGCCACGGCCGCGCCCGCACCGTCTCCGAGCCACCGCCCACGGCCATCAGCTCATCCCCGCCAAAGCCCGTGAACACCGTCTCCACGCCCCGAGCGGTCAACCGGGCCAACAGCCCCTCCAACAGCTCTGCGTACGGCTCGTCATACGGCGAGCACCAACCCACCCGCCGCACACCCGCAGGATGCACCGGGAGGAAGTCGAGCGCCCCCACCGTCACATCCCCAGCCAACCGGCACGCCTCAGCCAGCACGGCCCGCCGCGCCATCTGCTGAGCACCGGCAGCACCGGGCAGCTCCATCGCACAGGACCGGACCGCATCAGGGAACACAGCCCCCAACGACAGGCCCACGGTCGCGCTGTCCTGACCGCCCGACAACTGAAGCGCCGCACGCCGCGCGGACACCGGACGCTGCTTCAGCACCCACGCCAGCAGCTCCTCAAACGCCGTGACGGGGTCGGCTGCGGCCGCCAGTTCCCGAGGCTGATCCCGGCCCACCGGTGCCGGATAGCGCAGCACGAGCCCGATGGGCGAGAACGCGGCCACCGACCCCACCGTCAGAAGCCGAACACCCTCGAACAGGGTCTCGTGCCCGTACCGGGCATGCCCGGTGAGCATCCGGGCGACCTCACGGCCGACCAGCCTGTCACCGCTCACATGCCGCCGAAGGTCCCGCATATCCCACGAGCCATGCAACCGACTCCCAGAAGAGACCAGATGGACCGGCGCGACGCCGCCGCACGCCCCCGCGCTGAGAGTGAGCCGACCGTGCCGCACATGCAGCACCACCGCGCCTAGAGGCCAGGAACGCCACTCCTCCAGCACCGACGACACGTCACCGTCCAACACCACGGCCGACGCGGAACCGTCCGCAGTGGCGGAGCAGCGCTCCCGCACCGTCAGAGCCCACGACGTTCCGTCAGTCACCGCAAGCGATTCGACCTGCGAATGAGCGAAGGGCTCGATCCAGCTTTGCCCACTGGACCACCGAATTCCATCATGGGACCATTCACCGGATAAATCCCGGAGAGAAAGAGAAAACTTGAGCACCATTTACCTTTCGCCCGAAGGGGGGCGTGCCCCCGGGACGAATCCCGGGGGCACGCCGTTTCAGTGCCGACGCGACGTCAGCTCTCGTCGCGGTAGCCCTGGTCCTCCGAGCCCTCGGGCTTGTCCCTGTACTGCGCGGACGCCTCCGGGACGACCTCGACGGCAGGGGTGGTGAACAGGTGCTCGAACGTGGGAGCCATTGGTGACTCTCCTCTCTGCTGAGATGATCTTCTTGGCTTGCCAGGGCGCTTATCCCCTGACAAAGAAAAGTATCTCACTAGACCCCTGAATGCACAAGATGGGAATCGCCATGCGCAAGGTGGCGTTTCTTGACGCTCCGCCAGGCGCGCCATCTGGTAGCTGACGGAGCATCAGAGGATCTCCCGCCAGACTTACTGGCAGCTAGCCGGTGCAATACGCGGAGCGGATTGCACTGCTCGAAATCGCGGAGCGAATTCGAGCTAGGCCAACGGAGTTGGCCTATTCCGGAACGGAGTTCCGGAATTCCAGCCGCGCGGAGCGCGGCTCCCATCCGGCGCGTAGCGCCGGCGCGTCGTCTTCGCGGAGCGAAGCGCGCGC